>PMBZ01000251.1:0-4190 GCA_003153975.1 Hyphomicrobiales bacterium | reverse complement strand
CGGCTTCGCCCTTCCTGGCTTCGGAGCTGGCCGCCTCAATGGACGCGGCCTTATCCCTCGCGCTTCCAGCGGTGGCAGCCTTGCCTTCCACGCGATCGGAGCCCGCGAACTCCATGCTAACGACATTGCCCCTCCCGCCGCCGGAAGCAGCCGCCGCGGTTTTGGAACGGCACAATTCGAGGTAGAGGCTCGCATAGCGGTTCGCGGGCCTGCGCCAGGAGACATCCGAGGCCATGCCGTTTTTCTGCATGGTCTGCCAGACAGGGCGGTCGCGGAACAACCGCGCAGCCCGCTCCAGCGCCAACGAGAGGCTGTTGGTGGTCACCGGGAAGAACTGCACGCCGGTTGCCACGCCCGCGGCCAGCGCCATCTCGTTGGCGTCGATAACGGTATCGCAGAGCCCGCCGACCCTGGCCACCACGGGCACCGCGCCGTAACGCAGCGCGGCAAGCTGCGTCAGTCCGCATGGCTCGAAGCGCGATGGAACCAGCAGCACATCCGCACCCGATTGAATGCGGTGCGCGAGAACCTCGTCATGGCCGATCCTGACTCCGACCCTTCCTGGATAGGCTTCGGCCGCCTCCAAAAACTTCGCTTCGAGTTCCGGTTCGCCCGAGCCCACTACCGCAAACTGCATGCCCTCGCCAATAAGCCCAGGCAGCGCCTCAAGCAGAAGATCCAGGCCTTTCTGCGCGGTGAAGCGGCTCACCACGCCAACCAGCAGCGCGCCAGCCTCCTGGTTCAGGCGCAACTCGCTCCGCAAGAAGACCTTGTTGGCCGTCCGTCCTTCCAAATGAGACGCATCGAAATTCCTCGTAAGCACGGGGTCTTTTGCCGGGTCCCACACCACCGTGTCGAGGCCGTTCAGGATTCCGCTCACATGCGCGGCCCGCGCCCTGAGCAGGCCGTCAAAGCCCACGCCGTTTTCAGTCCGCATGATCTCCGTGGCATAGGTTGGCGAGACGGTGGTGATCCGGTCGGCAAGCTGTAGCCCGGCCTTGAGAAAGCCGACAGATCCATAATGCTCGACGCCGTCCCAGGCGAAGGAAGCGGGCGGCAGGCCGAGCGGCATGACCAGCTCCGCGGGAAACTGGCCCTGAAAGGCGAGATTGTGCACGGTCATGACCATGCCGGGCGCCGCCTTGCCGCTATAGTACATGTAGGCCGCGGTGAGGCCCGCCTGCCAGTCGTGCATGTGCACCACATCGGGCACAAAGCCTGGAAGCAGGCCAAGCCCGATCTCGGCGGCGACCTTCCCCAGCGCCCCGAAGCGGTAGGCATTATCCGGCCAGTCCGTGCCATCCGGCCCGGCGTAGGGATTGCCGGGGCGGCCGTAGAGATAAGGCGCATCGAGGACGAAGAGGTTCAGGCCTTGCGCCTTGCCGGCCATCAGCCGGGCCGTTCCGAAGAGGCCGGGGAGCACCGTTACCTCTTGCGCCTCCTCCAGCGCGTCCAGCACGGCCGGATAGCCTGGAACGATGGTGCGCATGTTCACGCCCTCGGCCGCGAGCACCTTCGGAAGCGCGCCGGTCACATCGGCGAGGCCCCCCGTCTTGATCAGCGGAAAAATCTCGGATGCCACCGAGAGCACCTTCAGCCGGCTCATGCCAACACCCTCCTTAAGCCCTTCGCGCCCGGCCGTCCGGCAGCGTCCTGGATGACGGCTGAGTTCTCATCAAACCAGCCGGTCGATCATCGGTTGCGTAATCAGGCAGATACCCTTGGCCGTTCTGCGGAATCTCTTGCCGTCCAGTTCCGGGTCCTCGCCGACGACCAGTCCATCGGGGATTTGAACCGCGGCGTCGACCACCACATTCTTGAGCCGTGCACCGCGCCCCACATTCACCTTGGGCAGGATCACCGCGTGCTCGATCAGCGCATAGGAGTTCACCCGCACGCCGGTGGACAGGAGCGCGTGCCGGATCAGAGAGCCCGAAACCACGCAGGCGCCCGACACCAGCGACGATATCGCCATGCCGCGGCGGCCGTCCTCGTCGTGCACGAACTTGGCCGGCGGCGTGATCTCGCTAAAGGTCCAGATCGGCCACTCCTCGTCGTAGATATCCAGCTCGGGCACCACGGCGGTCAGATCGATGTTGGCCGCCCAATAGGCGTCGATGGTACCGACATCGCGCCAATAGGAGCCCTTCTCCGCCTCCGAGCGCACGCAGGACCGCTGGAAGCTGTGCGCCACGGCACGGCCGTTCTCGACGATATAGGGAATAATGTCTTTGCCGAAATCGTGCGATGAGGAAGGGTCCGCCGCGTCGCGCCTGAGCTGATCGATCAAGAAATCCGTTTCGAATACGTAGAGGCCCATGCTGGCGAGCGATGTATCGGGCTTGCCGGGCATCGCGGGCGGGTCGGCCGGCTTCTCCAGGAAGCTGCGGATGACATCGTGATCGTCGATATCCATGACCCCGAAGGCGGTCGCATCCTCGCGCGGAACCTCCAGGCAGCCGACCGTCACATCCGCGCCTTGCGCCACATGCTGCTGGAGCATCAGCTCGTAGTCCATTTTGTAGACGTGATCGCCCGCCAGGACGACGACATGCTTGGGACCGTAGCTTTCGATGATGTCGATGTTCTGATAGACGGCGTCGGCGGTGCCGAGATACCAGCAGTCCTCCGAAACGCGCTGGCTCGCGGGCAGGATGTCGAAACTCTCGTTGCTGATGGGGCGCAGAAAGTTCCAGCCGCGGACGAGGTGCCGGATCAGGCTGTGCGCCTTGTACTGCGTGGCCACCGCGATATGGCGGATGCCGGAATTGAAGGCATTCGATAAAGCAAAGTCGATGATGCGCGATTTGCCGCCGAAATAAACCGCGGGCTTGGCGCGCCAGGCCGTCAATTCCATCAGGCGGCTGCCGCGCCCGCCGGCGAGCACATAGGCCATCGCATGACGTGCCAGGGGAGATGTTCTTTGTTGTTTCATAGCTTCTGTCTCCCTGCTTGCCTTCCCCTTGTGCAGGCAAATAGCATAACGTTATTTCGAGATTCTGAAATTACGCAGGATCGAACTCAAGAAAGACAGTAGCCAGCGGCGGGACCGTGACCTCGGCGGACGCCGGAAAACCGTGCGAGGGATGGTTATGGGCCATGACCGCGCCGGCATTGCCCATGCCGGAGCCGCCGTAGTCGCCCGCATCCGTGTTGAGGATTTCGCGCCACCGCCCGGCATGAGGCAAGCCGATACGATAGGAGGGGCGCGGCACCGGCGTGAAGTTCGAGACCACCGCCACGGGCCGCGACTCAGGCGGCCCCCAGCGCAGCCATGCGAACACGGAGGCTGCCGAGTCGTCAACCGCAATCCACTGGAAGCCGCCCGGCTCGCAATCGCGCGCGTGCAGCGCGGGCTTGTCCCGGTGCAGCCGGTTCAGGTCGCGCACCAGCGTTTGCAAGCCACGGTGCGGCCCCCATTGCAGCAAATGCCAGTCGAGGCTCCGGTCGAAATTCCATTCGTCGCGCTGGCCGAACTCCTGCCCCATGAACAGGAGCTTCTTGCCAGGATAGCCCCACATGAAGCCGTAATAGGCACGGGTGTTGGCGAATTTCTGCCAGTCGTCGCCCGGCATCTTGCTCACGATGGAGCCTTTGCCGTGCACCACCTCGTCGTGGCTCAGCGGCAGGATGAAATTCTCCGAGAAGGCGTAGAGCAGGCCGAAGGTCAGCTTGTTGTGATGGTAGGCGCGGTGGACCGGATCGAGCGTCATGTAGGAGAGCGTGTCGTTCATCCAGCCCATGTTCCATTTGAAGCCGAAGCCGAGGCCCCCGCCGCTTGTGGGCTGCGACACGCCGGGCCAGGAGGTCGACTCCTCCGCTATGGTCATCGCGCCCGGAAAAGTGCCGTAAGCCAGCTCGTTCGTCCGCTGTAGAAAGTGCATCGCATCGCGGTTCTCGTTACCGCCATCGGCGTTAGGCAGCCACTCGCCCCCCTGGCGCGAATAATCGAGGTAGAGCATCGAGGCCACCGCGTCGCAGCGAAGCCCATCGATGTGGAAGCGGTCGAGCCAGTAAAGCGCGCTGGCCGTCAGGAAATTCGTAACCTCGCGGCGGCCGAAATCGTAGATGCCGGTGTTCCAGTCCGGGTGGAAACCGCGGCGCGGATCGGGATGCTCGTAGAGTGCCGCGCCGTCGAAGCGGGCTAGACCGTGCTCGTCGGTTGGGAAGTGCGCCGGCACCCAGTCGAG
>PMBZ01000031.1 GCA_003153975.1 Hyphomicrobiales bacterium | reverse complement strand
ACGACGCAAGCCGCGCCAATCGCCAGCGGATAGAGCATCATCTTGCTTAGGAGGTTGGCGTCGTAAGCGAAATAGATCGACGACAGCACCATGGTCGCAACGACCGTCACGGCATAGGTCTCGAACAGNNACGTTGTCGCCAACGTTGTCGGCAATCGTGGCCGGGTTGCGCGGGTCGTCCTCGGGAATGCCCGCTTCCACCTTGCCAACGAGGTCGGCGCCAACGTCCGCACCCTTGGTGAAGATGCCGCCGCCAAGACGGGCGAAGATCGAGATCAGCGAGGCGCCGAAGCCCAGCGCCACCAGCGCGTCAATCACGCGGCGGTCGCCCGGCGCATAATGCAGCACGCCGGTCAGCACGCCGTAGTAGCAGGCGACGCCCAGCAGTGCGAGACCCGCCACGAGCAGGCCCGTAACCGCGCCCGCCTTGAAGGCCATGGAAAGCCCCTGTGCCAAGCCCAGGCTCGCGGCCTGCGTCGTGCGCACGTTGGCGCGCACCGAAACCAGCATGCCGATGAAGCCCGCCAGGCCGGAAAGGACAGCGCCGATCAGGAACCCGATAGCGACGGTGATGGAGAGGAGGAAGGCAAGAATCACGAAGATGACGCCGCCCGCGATGGCGATGGTCGTATATTGACGGGTGAGATAGGCCTGCGCGCCCTCTTGAATGGCGGCGGCGATTTCCTGCATGCGGGCGTTTCCCGGACTCGCCGCGAGCAGCGAGCGGGTGGTCAGCGCTCCATACACAATGGATAGGGCGCCGCCAGCGATGATGTACCAAAGAACTTGGTTCATGAGTTGACGATCCTGGACTTGAGAGTTGGGCAGATTTGCCGGCTCGTTTTCTTGCCCTCCGGGAACACCGAATCGAATGAAAAGGACGTTGCTTTCCCCCCCGGCACAGGCGGCGGGACTTTAGGAAACTTGGGAGCGCCGCGCAATAGGGGATTGACAACTGGGGCAAATGGCCCAGTGCCGAAGCTTTGTAGGGCCTTAACCAAGGTAACTGGGCGGCTGCGTGTTATACTTAAGTATAAGTCAACCCCGCCACTTTTCTTCCGGCACCCCCGCTTCCGGCCGTGCCGGAATCCAAAACAAGCCCCGGATATTTTTGTGGCGAAGCGGCCGGCCATACCCCGATTATGCGCCGATGGCGGAACGTTAAGGAGTTGTGCCCTATTGAAGTCACCGCACATCCACTTTATGGCCCAGCTTTTCCGGAAATCCTGGCGCCGGATAAGCGTGCCAAGCATGCACCGTTCCCGCCAGCATTCATCGAGGAGCCGGACGCCGCCATGATTCGCATATACGCCAAGAGGCTGGAGCGCGACCTCAAGCGCTGGAACGAAAAGGGCTGGGTGACCGGAGAGGGCTACAAGGCGATCCTCGCCGAGCAGGCGCAGAGCGCCAAGCTTACCGCGAGCGGTGCGCTCGCCGTTGTCGGCGCCATCCTGCTGGGCTTTGCCGCCATCAGCTTCGTCGCGGCGAACTGGAACGAGATCCCAAGGCTGCTGCGCCTGGCCATCCTTGTTGGCGCGCTTTGGGCCGCCTATGGCGGCGCCGCCTGGCTCTACCGGCGCGAGCTTCCGGATTTCGCGCAGGCTGCGGTGCTTAGCGGCGCTCTCTTCTTCGGCGCGGCCGTCGTACTCGTAACCCAGATGTATCATATCGGCAGCGGAGACTTGCCTGGCTTCATGCTGCTATGGACCGCCGGGGCGGCGCTGTCAGGCCTTCTCTTCCGGTCGAGCCTGACGCTTGCCGCCGCCATGATCCTGGCGGGCGCCTGGAGCCACACTTGGATGGAGGCAGCGTCATACGAAATCCACTGGCAGTTCCTGCCCGTCTGGGCAGCTCTCACCGCGGCACTCGCCTGGAACCGTTCAGGGCTTGGCCTGCATGTGGCGGCGGCCGCGCTTGTGGCCTGGCTCATCCCCATCGGATGGACCGTATACCCCCATCCGCATACGCTCATCGCCGCCATCGGAGCGGCGGGCGTTGCCGTGTCCGCCGGCATCGTGGCGTCGGCTGAGGGCAATCTTGTGCGGCAGATCGCGATCCGCACGATTCCCTATGCCATTATCGTATGCTTCGGCGGCCTTCTGCCGCAGCACGAAGACCATGTCACGGCCGCGGTCGAAGCCGGCCTCGCCATCGCGGCCGGCATCGGGATCGCCTACTTCATGCTGACCAAACCCGGCTCGCCTCTCCAGCAAATAGAGCCCCTGCTTCTCGCCTTCGCGGGCGGCGTCGCGTTTTACGGCCTCTGCATCCTCCAGTTTTACCAGCACCCCGGGATGCCCCAGATTGCGACGGCGGCCATCCTGGCCTTCGCCGTGCTCGCCGGCGCCCTGATCTGCGGCATCCACGTCCGCAGCCTGCTGGTGATGTGGCTCGCCTATGCGGGCCTCGTGACCGAGATGCTCTGGCTCTATTTCGACAAGCTCGGCAACCTCATCAATACGTCTCTTTTCTTCCTGATCGTGGGCGCGGCCATCTTCGCCCTTGCCTTCGTGCTCATGCGCTACGGCAGCGCTCCCCGCGAATCGGAGGTCCGGTCATGAGGTCGCGCGTCATCCTTGCCGCCATTCTGGCGGCCCTCCTGCAAACCGGGGTCATCGCCGGCATCCTCGTTAACCGCGCCTTGCACATCGCGCACGGCCGCGAAATCGTGCTCGATGTAATACCCGTCGATCCGAGAGACCTGCTCCGGGGCGACTATGTGCGCCTGGGCTATCCGATCGCGCGGCTTGCCGGGGCCATGATGGAGATCCCGGAGCACCCCTATAAGGGCATGCCCATTTTCGTTACCCTGGAGCACCAGGGAAAGGCGGGCGAGGAGAAATGGGTTGCGGTAGCCGCGTCCGCGGTGCGCCCGGCCGTGCCGGAATCGGACAGCAAGATCGTGCTGCAAGGCAACTTGCAATGGTGGTATCCGCACCGCGACCCGCGCACCAATGAAAGCCACCCGGAGATGAACTTGAGGTACGGCATCGAGACCTATTTCGTTCCGGAATCCACCGGGCGCGATCTGGAGAAACTGACCCGCCAAGCGGCCGTAAGAACTGTCGTGGCCGTGGACCGGAACGGAAAGGCCGCGATCAAAGGGATCATCGTCGAGGGCGTCCGGCACGACGAGTCGCTGCTCTAAGCCGTGCCCCGGCGTATCGTTTATAAGGGCGCGGCAACCTTCCGGGACGATGCTCTTGCACGCGGCATTCATGGCCGGCTTCGCCCTTGCCTGGGGGCCGTTGCGTTATGGCCGCACTCTTCCCGGAACGGTGGGCCGGCCATGAGGCCGCGCGTCATCCTTGCCGCGTTTCTGGCCGCCCTTCTACAAACTGGGATCATCGCAGGCATCGTTGCCGGCCGCGCCTTGCACATCGCGAACGGGCGTGAAATCGTGCTCGATGTCATTCCCGCCGTTTTCATCCCCATCGATCAAGTTCTGCTTGGCCGCGATTACGTGCACCTGGACTATAGCATCTCCAAGCTCGATGGATCGATCGTGCAGTTCCCGAAGCGCCCCGCTCTACACATGCCCTTTTACGTTACCCTGGAGAGCCGGGGCCAGGCCGGCCATGAGGAATGGGTTGCGGTCGCGGCATCCACGGTACGGCCGGCAACGCCGGAAACGGAGGCCAAGATCGTCCTGCGGGGCGCCCTGCGCGACTTGAATCCTTCGTGCGTAGAGACGGACGCCGGATGTTTCCCCGAAGACATTACCTTGAGGTACGGCATTGAAGGCTACTTCGTGCCTGGAACCAACGCGCGCGATGTGGAAAAGTTGATCCGGGAACGGGCCGTCAAAATTGTCGCCGCCGTGGACCGGAATGGAAAGGCCGTCATTAAGGCTATCGTCATCGAGGGCGTCCGGCACGGCGAGCCGCTGCTTTGAGCCGTGCCATGACCTCCGCGCAAGCTTGGGTGTTCAAGAATTCATTGGCGCGCTACCCAGGGCTTGCTTAGGTTTCCAGGCCCCGGGATAATCCGCCCCTGCAACGCGCACACCGTTCAATCCGTCCTTCCTGCCCGAGGAGAAGGGATGCTCGAATAACACGATGCGCCCCCAACAGCGTTCCCTCTACCCCTGCCTTGAACGAGGTTAGCAATGAGCCAAGACGTGCCGCCCGTAAACGAGCTGGACCTTTCCGCCTACTGGATGCCTTTCACGGCGAACCGGCAGTTCAAGGCCAATCCCCGGATTTTCGTAAGCGCGGAGGGCATGCACTTCGCCACCGCCGATGGCCGCAAGGTGCTCGACGGGACGGCGGGGCTCTGGTGCGTGAACGCGGGCCACGGCCGCCGCGAAATCGCGCAGGCCGTCGAACGGCAGCTTCTGACCCTCGACTATTCGCCGGCCTTCCAGATGGGCCATCCCGGCGCCTTCGAACTCGCCGCCCGCATCGCCCGCATGGCGCCGGAGGGACTGGACCGCGTCTTCTTCGGCAATTCGGGCTCCGAAGCCGTGGACACCGCGCTTAAAGTCGCCCTCGCCTATCACCGGGCGCGCGGCGAGGGCCAGCGCACGCGCTTCATCGGCCGCGAACGCGGCTATCACGGCGTGGGCTTCGGCGGCATGTCGGTGGGCGGCATTGCCAATAACCGCCGCACTTTCGGGCCGATGCTGCCTGCGGTGGACCACCTCCGGCACACGCATGGCCTTCCGGGCAACGCCTTCGCCAAGGGCCAGCCGCCGCATGGCGCGGAGCTTGCAGACGATCTCGAACGGCTGATCGCGCTGCATGGCGCGGACACCATCGCGGCCGTGATCGTCGAGCCCTTGGCCGGCTCGACCGGCGTCTTGATCCCGCCGCACGGCTATCTCGAACGCTTGCGGGCGATCTGCGACAGGCATGGCCTGCTGCTGATCTTCGACGAGGTCATAACGGGTTTCGGCAGGCTCGGCGCGCCGTTCGCCGCGCAGCATTTCGGCGTAACGCCCGACCTTATCACCGTGGCCAAGGGCATCACCAATGGCGTTGTGCCGATGGGTGCGGCGATCGTGAAGCGCGGCATCCACGACGCGCTCATGCAAGGTCCAGAACACGTCATCGAGTTCTTCCACGGCTACACCTATTCCGGCCACCCGGTGGCTTGCGCGGCCGGGCTTGCCGCGCTCGAAATCTACGCGCGCGAGAGCCTGTTCGAGCGCGCGGCATCGCTCGCGCCGGCGCTCCAGGAGGCGGTCCATTCGCTGCGTGGCGCCCCGCATGTCGCCGATATCCGCAATCTGGGCCTTGTCGCGGCGGTCGAGCTTGAGCCGCGCAGCGGTGAGCCCGGCAAGCGCGGCTACGATGTGTTCCTCGACTGCTACGAGCACGGGGTGCTGGTGCGCCAGACCGGCGACATCCTCGCCATTTCCCCGCCGCTCACCGTGGAGGAGAGCCAGATCCACCAGATCGTGGAGACAATCGCCAACGCCGTCCGGCGCGTGGTCTGACCGGGGCGGCGGCCTCGACGGGACTGGCCTTGCCGGTCCCGTCACAAGCTTGTCATCTTAAAACGTCTAAAATTTTATGATGGGACGCCCGGTCTTGCCGGGTTCGCGCCCTAATTGGCTGTACGCTGCATTTTAGCGCGCTGGGCATCTGGCCAAATCCTCCCATGAGAGGCGGCTGTCCACGCGAATTAAGGGCACGGCGTCCGGGTGTTGTAGCTCCCGCCGCTCCACGCGTTCCGCAGGAGAGCATGATGCGTTCCACCCTTGCCGGCAGCGCCTGGCAGCCTGCTTCGAACCAGCCTGCGCGGGAGCCCCGCCGCCAGCACAGCGCGGCGAGGCTCAGGCCGCTCCTTGCGTCAGCGGTCTGCATCCTCGCAACCGGCGTGCTGACGGCATTCGCTTCATTCGCGTTGGCGGCGGACAAGCCCGTGAAGATCGCAATTCATGCTTCAACCACGGGGGCCGGCGAATTCTCCGGCAGGGCGCTTCTTGAAGCGGTCCGCATGGCCGAACGCGAGATCAACGCCCGCGAGGACGGCCCCCACATCGCACTCGTGGTGGAGAACGACGAAAGCAGCGATGAAAAGGCCGTGGCAACCGCCCGCAAGATCGCCATAAGCGATGCCGCGCTGGTTATTGGCCCCTCTCTGACCACGTCCGCGGAGATCGCCGCGCCGGTTTACGAGAAGGCGGGCATTGCCGTTCTGGTTTCAACCGCGCATGGCGACGGCATTACCGTCAAGGGCGGCACGGCCTTCTTGATGACCGCCAGCACCAGCGATATGGGAGCGGCGCTGGCCCAGTATCTCCGCCACGTTTTGAACGCCAAAAGCGCCGTGGTGATCCACACNNGAACGCGAGGAACAGGAAAAGCTCGGCGCGATTGTCCGCGGTATACTCCAGGCCCCGGAGCAGCCGGCAGTGGTGCTCGGCATGACCCAGGACGCCGCGGCGCCCATTCTCGCGATGCTCCGGCGCAAAGGGTATAAGGGACCGATCCTCGGCACCACGAGCATGGCGCGGGCTTCCTTCCCCGGCAAGTTCAAGAACGAAAAGGAGGAAAGGGCGGCGCCAGGCTTTTTCACGGATGGCGTTTATGCCGCCTCGCCGGTCCTGCTGGACAGCGCCAATGCCGGCACGCTGGCCTTCGCCCGCCGGTTCCGCGCGCGCTACAAGCACGAGCCTTCCTGGGAGGCCGTGCAGGCTTACGATACGCTCCAGCTCGCAGCGGAGGCGATACGGGCCGTTGCCGAGGCGCGTACCGGCGATCTCATGCCAGGAGAGTGGCGGGTCGAGCTGCTCAGCTATTTCAAGTCGCATGGCAGCGCCCTTGCCGCCAAAAGCTTGAGTAGCGGCGGCCTATGGCTTCCCGAAGAGCGCCGCCTCAGGCAGCCTATACGCATTGGACGCTATCACGGGACGATGCTCAAATCGGCGCTAACCCAGCTCGTGCCCATTCCGGGCGCGGACGGCAATCAAGCGGCGTCCCGTGGCCTGGTTGACCTTGGCGGCGGCCAATACGCACGCCGTCAGCGGGTTGTGTACTCGGGGCTATACCTCAATGAAGTCTTGCGCGTGAATATCGCTCAGCCCAGCTTCACAGCCGATTTCTATTACTGGATGCGCTATGCCAAGCCGGATGGGACTAAGGCCCCGGATACGGAGAAAGACGCCGATCCGGAGAAAATCGTCTTCCCCGACCTCGTCCAAGGCAGCCCGGAGGAGATAACGCTCTCCAGCCAGAGCGCGCAGCCTGACGGCACGCTCTACCGCCTCTGGCATATGCGCGGAGAGTTCAAGAACGACTTCGACTTCCACCACTTCCCGCTCGACCGGCAAACCCTAACCCTGCGCTTTCTCAATGCCCAGGCGGATTCCAGCCGCATTGTGTACGTCAAGGACCGGGAGGAGCCGGGCGGGATCGAGCCTGAACCCTTCCGCAATCTCACGCAGTGGGACGCAACGGCGGTGAACCAGCAGCGCTACGCCTCGCGCACACGGTCCGGCCTGGGCGCTGGGCAGGCGGCAGGCCTTGAGCAGGGGCGCGAGCTGTCGGGTTACAATTATTCGGTGGAGTTGCGGCGCAACGCAGTCAGCGCCATGACCAAAACGATGCTGCCCCTCGCCGTGATGACGCTTATCATGTATGCGGCGCTGTTTTTCCCGCACGGACTGGTCAAAGAAACCGTTACGGTTGTGATTACCGTGGCACTATCGGGCACCGTGCTGCTGTCGTCGATCAACGCACAGCTTGGCGATGCCGGCTATATTCTTGCGGTGGAATACGTCTTCTATGTCTTCTTCGCGCTCTGCCTGTTCAGCATCGTCGGCGTGCTCACCGCGGAGCGCCTGCGTGCGGCGGGGCACATGCCGCTTGACCGCGTGGTGATCCGTCTGACAAGAGCGGCTTTCGCTCTCGTCATCGCGGCTTCGGTGGGGGCGGGATGGCTCCTTTCCGCGCGGTGGTAGGCGTGGAGCCAGGCGTCCCTGCCGGGATTGGAACCGGACCAGCCGCGCTTGCCCGCTTCAGCGTCCTCTTCGCGCCGATGTAGAAGGCATATTCAGGCCGGCTGGCGAACTCCTCGAAGCGCCAGAGGACGGGGTGGCCGGCCTGCTTCGAGAGATGAAGCACAAGCTCCCGGCCGAGATAAACGCCGGCATGGGCGCCCCAGGCGTCCGGCGTCTTATGGAACAGAACTAGATCCTGCGGCTCAAGCCCAGCGGGCGCGGGTTCTCCGACCGCTTGAGTATAGGCTGTATCCTTCCATAGCTCCGACGATCTGAAATCGGGAACAACGCAGCCGTAGTGCCTGATGAATTCGTAGGCGAATTTCTGGCAGTTCGCGCCCGCTTCAAGCCCGCCCTCCGTCCCTGGATAGCGCGAGCCATCATAGCGGACGGCCCGGAAACGCTCCGGGATCGGGATTGGCGAGGCAGCAAAATCTATGCAAGGCATGGCATCGCCCGATAGCCGCGCGGGCTTGCGCAGCAACTGCCGCTAGGCCACGGATACAGGGAGGCCCAGCAAGAGCGCACTCCTATGGTGCTCCAGCATCTCGTGCAGGTCGTAGCACATCACCGCCAGGAACGCGAGCAAGGCCAAATAATAGAACCCGTAGGTTATCTTGGTTTCGAGGCTTGTTCCGTAATACCGTTGAATTTCAGGGTCCGAGGGATCGTGGCGGAACGCCTTGTAGAGCTGGGGCGCGGCGAAGAGTGCCATCAAGATCAACAGCGGGCTCGGCCGCCAGACGAACAGCCCGATCAGAACCGGCACGCCAACAAACCAGATGCGCGGCGACAGCACCGCCGTGATGCGCCCGCCGTCGAAGGGCGACAACGGGATGAGGTTGAAGAGGTTCAGGAAGAACCCGGCATAAGCCAGCGCAAAAAACAGCCGCTCTCCCGTGTAGCGCGCATAGAAATAGCAGGCGAGCGCGCCGATGGTGCCAAGCAGCGGGCCGGCNNAGCCGGCGAGCGCCAGCACCAGCGCGGCGGCCACCGTACCGGCGAACGGCCCGGCAAAGGCGATCTGCGCTTCCTGCTCGACGGTGAGCGGCTGGTCCTTCAGTTCGATCCAGGCGCCGACGAAGGGAATGAACATGGGCGCGCCGGTGTTCAGCCCTCTCTGCTTTGCCGCGAGGTAATGGCCCATCTCATGCACGAAGATCAGGACCACGAACCCGGCCGCGTAGCGCCAGCCCCAAATCAGGCTGTAGGCGAACACCGACAGCAGCATCGTGCCCCCGGTGGTCAGGAGCTTGCCGAATTTGAGGAACGAGAAAAGAAGAAGAAGCGCTTTTATCATGAGCTGAGGACAACCGCCTGGGGGCAAGCACAGCGGCGCGGGCAGCGCCGCCGGCATTTGGGAATTGCTTAAGCCGCTTAGGACGCTAAGCGGTATTTAAAGGCAAATTTATAGCCTTCGTACACCCCTATCCCCACAAACAGGATGTCCATGGGATCGAAGGCGATCTGGACCAGCCTGGTTAGCAGCTCGGGCGTCAGGATGTTGAGCGTCTGCGCGAAGGAGAGCGACTTTGCCTGCGCGAAAAACACGATGTTGCAAAGCACGGTACCGCCGGCGCAGCCCAGAAAGCCGCAAGCGGCGCCCAGATATCCGAACTTGGCGTCGACTCCCTGCCCTGCGATCCTGATCGCCTGCCCCACGATATAACCCACGGCGAGCGCCATCAGTCCGAGCTTATATTCCGAGGCCACGGTGACCCCAGCCCAAAGAATGGCCCCCGCGATCGCGGCGGTCAGCCCCGCGATAATCGCGAGAGGAAAATTCTGCCCGGCCCTTACTTGCTCGACTGTAAGGCCGGGAAAATCAGCACTCGGCACCGAAGCGGCAGTCTCTACGCTCATACAACCCCCAGTTGGCCGTGGTTAAACCTGAACAAATCTGCATCTGTCCGGCGCGAGAGCGCATAGCAAGCCGGAATATGAACATCAAGTCAAAACTATATGCTTCGCTTTATTTGGGAACAACAGCAGTACCGATCGGGCATAGACCTTCCCCGCGTTGCACACGGGACACCCTTCGCCAAATCCGCGCGCGTTTCCGCCTAAATTTTCCCAAAATGTAACTGGCATTGCTTAGCCTGATGCCGCGGGTGTACGTGTACACCGCCAGATCGGGGCGGGGCATGGCGGCAAAGGCATGCGGACGGCCCAATCCGCAGGGTGTGTCTATTTTTTTGAGGGAATACGAAATTGATCGCCGCGCGCTATGGTTTCATTCTTACGCTTATCGCAAGCCTGTTCGCCCTGCCCGCGCTCGCGGAAAACCGCGTCGCCCTGGTTATCGGCAACGGCAACTATATCGGCCAGCCGCACCTGATCAATCCTCCCCACGACGCGGAGGACATGGCCCAGGTGCTACAGGGGCTCGGCTTCAAGGTGATCCAGGGCACGGACGTCGACAAGGCTGGCTTCGACGCCAAGCTGCACGAGTTCGCCCGCAGCACCACGGGCGCCGATGTCGCGTTCTTCTTCTATTCGGGCCACGGCATGCAGATCAACGGCGTCAACTACCTGGTGCCGGTCGATGCGCCCATCACGAAGGAAGACCTGGAGTTCCAGACGGTGACGATGGACTTCGTGCAAAAGCTCCTGGAGCGCGCCAAGACCAAGATCATCGTGCTCGACGCCTGCCGCAACAACCCCTTCGCGGCGGCGCTCGGTGAAAACCTCGGCACGCGCGCGGTGAATGCGAATGCGGGGCTTGCGATGGCGACCGCGCCCGACCTCGGCTACTTCATCGCCTTCGCGACGCAACCCGGACATGTCGCAAGCGACGGCGCGGGCCGGAACTCGCCGTTCACGACCTCGCTCAAGACCCATATCGACGCCGCCGGCCTCTCGATCAGCGACCTGATGATCGTCGTGCGCAACGATGTCGTGCAGACGACCGGCGGCCAGCAAATTCCATGGGACCACTCGGCGCTGGCCTCCCGCTTCTATTTCAGGGACGGCGCAAGCCCCGCCGTGGCCGTTGCCGAAACCAGCCGGAAATCGTCCGAGGCGGCGGAGGCCTGGGGCTGGGTGCGCGACACGTCGAACCCCGATGCCTTGCAGCAGTTTCTCACGATCTATGGCGACTCTCCGCTTGCCGCGCAGGCAAAGGTCAGGCTGGCCAGCCTGAAAAAAACCGAAGCGCAAAGCCGCACCCCCACCACGCCGCCCAATAATTGGACGCCCGTAACGCTCGCCACCAACGAGCCCGTGCGGCCCTCCAAGCCCAGCTTCGATTGCCGCGCGCACCATTCGGACGCCGAGGTGACGGTCTGCAACAGCCCCGAGCTTTCGCTTCTCGATAACCAGCTCGACGAGCTGTACATGCAGTCTCTCAAGGCCATCGGCGAGACCAAGCGGAAGGAGCTTGTGCTCGCGCAGCGCCAATGGGTCAGGGGCGTCATCGGCTGCGCAACCGACATCAACTGCCTTACCAGCCAATATCAGAATCAGCTTCAAAAGCTTAAGTCGCAGGTCCAGACTGCGGCCGCCGCCCCGGCTCCCGCCCCCCAGGTCAAGCCCAGCTTCGACTGCGCCAAACCCCGTTCGCCGGCCGAGGCCGCGGTTTGCAACACTCCCGACCTGGCGGCGCTCGACCAGGAGATGAACCGGCTCTTTACGCAAAAGCTGCAAGAGCCCGGCTTTTTCACACGCCAGCACTGGCTGCACGCGCAACGCCACTGGCTGAGGAACAGGGATACCTGCGCCGGCAACATCGCCTGCCTCAAGGTGCAGTATCAGGCCGCCGTCCAGCACCTGCAATAGCTGGACCGCTCGGCCACACCCTGCAGCCGCGCCCAGCAGCGCCCTGGACAACGCCCCGGCGTTTCTCCGGGTTTTTTTATTGCCGCGGCCAGTTCGGGCGTGCCTTCTCCCAACCGCATCCGCTCGCGGATGCGGCCACGGAAAAAGGCAAGCTCGCCAAGGCGGGCTTGCTGGGAGAAGGACAGGATGCGGGGTCGGGACGCTGATATTGAACGCGGCCGCGCCGCTACTCCGCGCTATCGGATTCGATCAGCCGCAGCTTGCCGCCGGCCGGCGTCCGATCCTCGACAGCCTCCGCGCCGTCGAAGTCGAGCCCCTCGATCTCGGGCAGCGAGCGCCCGGCGATGCCCTGCATATCGCCCCACATGCCGGCCGTGGCCTGGACGATCACCTGGATCTGCTGCTCGCGCTTGGCCCAGGATTTCTGCATGGCCTTGCGCTCTTTTTCGAGGTCGGCCTGCATGTCCTGGAACTTCTCGACGATGGCCTCGACGCGGTGCCGGAAGCGCGGCCCCGTGAGGTAATGATACATCGTCTCCATCTTGCCCTGCTGGCCCTCGCCAGCCTTCCGCGCCATCGCCACCTGGATGAGCGCGTGCCGGATCGCCATCGCCACCGCCACGGCGCATTTGGGCGCGGTGATCCACACGCCGTCGATCTGGCCGAAAACGTCGATGCTCTTGGGCAGCGCCTGCGAAACGAGGATCGCCGCATCCGCCTTGGCCGCGCGCTGGTCGTCGCGTAGCTTTTGCAGCCAACCGTCGCTCCAATTGCGCGTACGCTTCGATTCCCAGAGGATTTTGCCGCAAGTCTGGCCCAGCGGCCCCGCCACATGCTGCACCGTGTCGCCGCCGAACTCGCCCTTGGGAACGGGCGTCACCGTGTCGTGCGGGAAGGTTCCGCGCAGCAGCGCTTCGAGCTGCAACTCCTGCACCTCGCCCTGCAATTGCTGCGAGCCCTGCTCGGACTTGCGCTTCAGCTCCTCGATCTGCTTCTGCATGCCGAGGATCGTCTGCTCCCGTTCCTGAACCTTCAGCAGCAGCACCTGCTCGGCCTCGGCTTTGGCACGCGCCTGGATTTCAGCCTGCGCCTCGCCCACGCGCTTTTCGATCGTGAGGTCCAGTTCGCGCCTGGCGTCGTCCAACTCGCGCGACTTCTTGAGCGCCTCGGCCTGGGCCTTCTGCGCCTCCTCAAGCTTTACCGCACGCTCGCTGGCAAGCTTGTTAGCCTCCTCCAAAAGCTGATCCTTGTGGTGGAGATCGATGGAGAACTTGGCCGCGGCCTTCTTTGCCTCCTCCTCGGCAACCTTCTTGCGCTCCGTCTTGAGGCGCTCCGCAACCTGTGCCTCAAGCGCCTCCTTATCCTTGGTCACTGCCTCGGCTTGCGCGCGGATCGCCGCCTCGCGCTTGGCGATCTCAGCCTCCTTCTGGCGGAGCTTAGCCTCGCTCTCCCGCTTCGCCGCTTCGATCAGCGGTGCCGCGAGCGTTTCGGTAAGCTTGATTTCGGTGCGGCAATTCGGACAAACGATAGACGGTTCCAAGCGCAATCCTCCCCGGTACAGTTGCGTTGAGACTGCTCAGGCTGCGGGAGGATTGCATCCCCGGCCGCGGAAAGCTATCCGGTTCCAGGATTATCCACGCTGCTGAAAGGGCCGCCGCCGATGCTTCCAGATTGGGCCATCTCGATCCTGCGCTGCCCGGAGACCGGCCAAAGGCTTGAGGCAGGCGCCGGCGCGCTTGTCCGCGAGGACGGCAGGGCTTTTCCGTGCTTCGATGGCATCGCCTCGCTCGTCCATCCGCAAACCCTGCAAGAGAGCGATGCACGCTGGAACCGCTTCTACGATGCCATCGCGCCCTTCTACGATGTCTCAGAACGCGTCCTTGGCCGGCTCCTCACTGGCGTGGACATGGCAAGGGGCCGCGCGGAAATCGTCGCCTTGGCCGGGCTCGAACCGGGCTCGCAAGTTCTGGAGGTCTCGCCCGGACCCGGCGTGTTCCATCCCTTGCTCCGCAAGGCGCTTGGGCCGGCATCGCGGATCGTCTCCATCGATCTATCGCTCAACATGCTGCGCGAATGCAGGCGCCGCCACGGCGGCCTCGATATCGCGCCGATCCAGGCCAACGCGCTGCATCTGCCATTCGCCGATGAATCCTTCGACTCGCTGTTCCATTTTGGCGGCGTCAATCTGTTCAGCGATCCAGGCCAAGCCTTGCGCGAATTCGTCCGCGTGACGCGCCCCGGCGGCCGCATCGTCTGGGGCGACGAGCAAATGAGCGAGCGGTTTTCGCACCCCATCGGGCGGCGCGTGCTTCCGCACATGAATCCGGGCTTCCGGAAAACGCCGCCACCCCCGCCCTCCGGAGCCGATGTTCTTGCCCAGCATGAGGTTTACAGCGGCCTGGGCTATCTCATCATGGCGCGGCGCCGGGCCTGACGATCACTCCTCCGCGCTCTTATCGCTCAGCGGATGGAAATCGAACAAGGTCTGCTTCAGGCGCTCCTCCATCACATGCGTGTAGATCTGCGTGGTGGAGATGTCGGCGTGGCCCAGGAGCGTTTGCAACACGCGCAAATCGGCGCCGCGGTCGAGCAGGTGGCTGGCGAAGGCATGGCGCAGCACATGCGGCGAAAGCCGCTCCTCGCCGATGCCCACCTTGGCGCCAAGCTCTTTCAGGTTGCGGGCGAATTTCTGCCGCGTGAAATGGCCCGACTCGCCCCAGGACGGAAACAGCCATTTCTGCGCCGCCGCACTCTTGGTGCCCGCCAAAGCCGCGATATAGCGGTCCAGAGCCTCGCGCGCCTTCCCGTTCAGGGGCACGATGCGCTCGCGGCCCCCCTTGCCCTTTACCGTCAGCATGAACTGATCGCCCTTGAGCGCGGCCTTGGGCAGGCCGACCAGCTCCGAGACGCGCAAGCCCGTCGCGTAAAGCAGCTCCAACAGGCAGGCGAAGCGCAAAGCCCGGAAACGGGCGGCCTCGGGAGCCTTGGCCGCCTCTTCATGAGCGGTGTTCAACAGAAGCTCGACCTCGCCCGCCGACAGGGTATGCGGCAGGCGGCGCCGGGCCTTGGCNNAACTTGGTAAAGCGCTTCAGGCAGGAGAGCTTGCGCGCGGCCGAGTTAGGGCTTAGCCCTCCGCCCGCGCGGGCGGAGAAAAAGGCTTCGAGATCCGGCCTCTGGCAGAACAAAAAGCAAACATCGCGCCCGGCCAGGAACCGGGAGATCTCGCGCAGGTCCGCGCCGTAAGCTGAAATCGTGTTGAAGGCCGTGCCGCTTTCCGCCCGCATCATGTGCAGGAACGCATCGATCAGCGCTTCGTCCCCTGCCTGCGCGGGAGCGCTCTTCGGCCGTGGCATGGCTATTTGACTTTAACGTCCCTGATTGTCTTAGTCATTTCGTGCTGCTGGGGCTCGAAGAAATTTGCCAGCACAAACATGGAGCCGTAGAACAGGCCGGCGAGAATACCGACGGCGGTCAAAAAGCGGATAAGGGTCGGCATTGCGGATTCCCGGCTCGTTTGCCAACATGGCTGCCGCTCTTCGCGGCCATTGTCAAGGATGCGGTGAAAGCATAAGTTGCGCAGTCATGATTTCTAAAGCTGGCAAAGTGAGTATATTGTGACGGCGGAAGCTGCTGGCGCAACGGTGAAACGTTTGGCCCGGGAGGTGCGCGCGAACCTCGGGAGCCGGTCCATCGTGCTCGTGGGCATGATGGGTTCGGGCAAGTCGTCCATCGGGCGCAGGCTTGCGGCGGCCCTCGACCTGCCGTTCAGCGACGCGGACACGGCAATCGAGCAGGCGGCCGGCATGACGGTCGAGGAGATTTTCACCGCTCACGGCGAACCCTATTTCCGCGAAGGCGAGGAGCGTGTCATCAAGAGGCTCTTGCAAACCGGGCCGCAGGTCGTCGCAACCGGCGGCGGGGCGGTGCTCTCCGCAAAGACGCGGGCCGCATTCGCCGCCAACGGGGTTTCGATATGGCTCAAGGCGCCGGTGGACCTTCTGCTCCAGCGGGTCGCGCGCCGCGACAACCGGCCATTGCTCAAGACCGCCGACCCGCGCGCCGTGCTGACCCGGCTGCTTTCGGAGCGCGGGGCCTATTACGCCGAGGCGAATTTGATCTACGAAAGCCGCGACGGACCGCACGAAGTGGCAGTGGAAGAGGTCCTTTCGCTGCTCGCTTCCTATCTTGCGCGGGGCGGCGCAACCGCCAAACAGGATGCCCCCGCGGCACCAGGCAATTCCGAGGAACGGTCATGACAGGCAGCGCTGAAATAAGCCGGAAGTCCGGCCAAGTCACCGTCACGCTGGGCGACCGCAGCTATGAGATCGTCATCGGCGCGGGCCTTCTGGCATCCGCGCCGCAGCATCTCATGCAGGCCCTGCCGGGCGCGCGCTTCGCCATCGTGGCGGACTGGGCGCTCTCGGCCTACGCCCACGACCTGGAGGCCCGCCTGAACGAGCACGGACTGCTTCTGGGCGAGATTTGCTTCGTGCCTTCGGGCGAGAAATCGAAGTGCTTTTCCGAGCTGGAGCGGGTTTGCAACGCCCTGCTCGACCTTGGCATCGAGCGCAGCCACGCGGTGATAGCGCTTGGCGGCGGCGTGATCGGCGATCTAGCAGGCTTCGCGGCCAGCATCCTGAAGCGCGGGGTGCGGCTCGTGCAAGTGCCGACGACGCTTCTGGCGCAGGTCGACTCCTCCGTTGGCGGCAAGACGGGCATCGACACGCGCCAAGGCAAGAACCTCATCGGCACCTTCCATCAGCCCTCGCTGGTGCTGACCGATCTTGCCACGCTCGACTCGCTGCCGGACCGCGAGTTCCGCGCAGGCTACGCCGAGGTTGTGAAATATGGCGCGCTGGGCGATGCCGTCTTCTTCGAATGGCTCGAAGCGAACGGCCCGCGCGTCTTCGCGCGCGACGGCGACGCCCTCACCCACGCGATCCTTAGAAGCTGCCAGATGAAGGCCGAAATCGTGGCGCGCGACGAGCGGGAGACCGGGGACCGCGCCCTTTTGAATTTCGGCCACACCTTCGGCCACGCCGTGGAGGCCTGGGCCGGCTATTCCGGCGAGTTGCCGCATGGCGAGGGCGTGGCGCTCGGCATGGTGCTCGCGGCCAAGTTCTCGCAGGCCCGTGGCCTGTGCGGCCCCTCGGTAGCCGCCCGGCTCAAGGCGCATCTTTCGGAATACGGCCTGCCCACGGATTTCAAGAGCCTGAACGAACAGGTTGGACGGATGCCTACCCTCGAAGAGTTGCTCGCCTACATGGAGCAGGACAAGAAGGTGCGGGACGGGCAGTTGACGCTCGTGCTTCTGCGAGGCATCGGCCAGTCGTTCGTCGCGAACGGCGTACCCCGCGACGCCATCCGCGACTTCCTGCAAGCCCAGCTCATCAATCCGCGCTGAGCGGCGGACCGCTGGTGCCTCGAACGGAGCGAATCCCCCCTCATCCTATCCTTCTCCCCATGGCAGAAGGTACGCCAGTATGATGCGATGCGCTCGCAATAACGTTCCCTCTCCCACAGGGAGAGGGACAGGGTGAGGGGTTGAACGCTTCGATTATGCCGCAACCGGCCGTTTAACGGGCCGCGATATATGCGTCGCGCAGCACGTTTTTCTCCAGCTCCAGGTCTTGCAGGCGATGCCTGACCACGTCGCCGATGCTGACCAGCCCTGCAAGCTTGCCATCCTTGTAAACCGGGAAATGGCGGATGCGCTTGTTGGTCATCACCTCCATCACGTGCTTTACGCTGTCCTCGGGCGTGCCGGTAATCAGCTTCGCGGTCATGATGTCCTGCACGGGTTTGCCGCCAATCGCCACGCCGTCGCGGGCGAAAGCGCGCACAATATCGCGCTCGGTAACGATGCCGAGAGTAACCTCGCCGTTCATCACCATAAGGGCGGCGATGTTCTTCTCGCGCATAAGCTCCGCCGCGCTTTTGATACTTGTTGCCGGGCCTGTCGTGACGACGCTCGGGCCTTTTCTCCTCAGGATCGCTTCAACCGTCATTATGTTTCATCCTTCTATTGATTAAGATCACGGGATGTCTGTTGCATGCGCGTAAAGCCTCTCCTACCAGGCGTATTACCTCCCTTGGTTAGCGCATGTTCTCTTATGAGAACCCATCGCCGCGAAGCCATCAATAGCGCTTTTTGAATGTGTCCGCGGCGTTTAGCCGCCTTATTAATTTCTTAAGTAGGGCTTCATCCGCGCTTCATGCGCGCTGCCAAATCACCGGGAATGCCTCCCGCCGCCAGGAGCGTAAGAGCGGCGCAATGCCTCCAGGCTCGCGCGGCTGAGGGGGCCGCTCACCGCGAGGCCCTGTTTGCGCTGCCATCTGGCGAACGCCTGCTCCGTCCGATCGCCGGGAACGCCGTCCGCCCAAACGCGGTAGCCGGCTTTTCTCAAGAACTCCTGGATCTCCTTGATCTCGGCCGTGGTCAGCGGCTCGCTGTCCCGCGCCTCCTTCGTGGCGTTGCGGGGCTCCTCGATCCTGGGCGCGTCCGGCTGCTGCCCCCTGTTCGCCTCCCTTGCAGGCGGCTGCCGCTCCCAAATCATGGGCGCAGCCGCCGGCTGGCTGCCGCGAGCCTCGTCCGGAGCGATTTGCCGCGTGTTCAAGGCCGCCAGCGCCTCCGGGTCGATATCCGACGCGCAAGGGAAGGCGGAATAGGTGCAGCGGCGCGAGCCCGCGAAGGTGGCGCGGACGCAAAGCTCCTTCTTGCAGGCCGCCTTCTCCCAATCCTGGTAGCGCTCGCCGAAGAAGAAGACCACCTGGCGCTGCCAAGCCTTCCGGGCGATCCTGCCGGCGCTCTGGACGACACCGAAGGTGAGCGCGCCAGTCGCCTGGATGCGCTGCGTTTGGCATCCTCGCGGCAGGGGCGGCAGATATTTCAGAACGGCCTCGCTCTCGCAGGCCGTTCCGGCGTGCGCGGCCTGGAACGGTAGGCCCAGGCTTGCCAAGAAAACGGCCGCCGCCGTCCAGTCGCGCAATTTCACGGCCGTCCCCCCCTTTTCAGCTACCTTCAGCGAACGATGCGCCTGTCCATGTATCTTGCGCTCACAGTATCTGCTTCGATCATGCTCAAGATACAGGCATCGTGCCGCATGCGATAGCCGGGTGTATTGGCCCGCGCCGCGGTAGCGGGCCTTTTCAAGCGGTGATAGAGTTCTACATAAGCGGTGAAGCCGGCGGCGGGGTAAAAATGACGATGGCGAGGCGTTTGCGCCTTGGGGCGCGGCCAGAAGCGGCGAAGTGCGCGCAATGAACGGCAGCGCGGACGGCTTGGCATTGCCGCAAGAATTCTTTTCCGGATACCAGAGACTTGCGCACGGCTGCGACGAGGCTCTCGGCGCCGATGGCGCGGTGCGGCCGGCATGGGCTCCCTTCGCGCAGTCCTTTGGCGCGCTGACGCCAGAGGAGCAGGCTCAGCGCCATGAGCGCCTGCGCCGGCTCGTGGCCGAAAATGGCGTGGCCTACGACCTGTTCGCCGAGCCCGGCACGCGCCAGCCCTGGGCCGTCGATCTCATACCCATCGTTATTGGCACGGAGGAATGGGCGCATCTCGAACGCGGCCTTGTCCAGCGGGCCACGCTGTTCGACCTGATCGCCAAGGACATCTACGGACCGCAAACGCTGCTCAAATCCGGCAAGATCCCGGGCCGGCTGATCTTCAGCGACACGGCCTTCCTGCATGCCTGCCGCGAAGCCAAGCCCGCCGCCCATCTCATCAATTTCTTCGCCGCCGACTTGGTGCGCGACACGGGCGGGGCGTGGCGCATCATCGATGTGCACGCGGAGACGCCGGCCGGCGCCGGCTTCGCGCTCGCCAACCGGCTCCTGCACGGCCAGCTCATGGGCGACGTTTTCCGCGCCTGCCACACGGTCCGGCTGGCGCGCTTCTTCGAGCGGCTGCAATCCGAAATCGTGCAGCGCCTGGAGCGCGACAACCCGCTGATCGCGCTCTTGACGCCCGG
>PMBZ01000053.1 GCA_003153975.1 Hyphomicrobiales bacterium | reverse complement strand
CGCGACACCGAGATACCGACGTTCACGGCAGGCCGGATGCCTTGATAGAACAGGTCCGTCTCAAGAAAGATTTGGCCGTCGGTGATCGAGATCACATTCGTCGGAATGTAGGCCGACACGTCGTTCGCTTGCGTTTCAACAATCGGAAGCGCGGTCAGAGAGCCTGAACCGTGTTTCTTGTTGAGCTTCGCCGCGCGTTCGAGCAGGCGGGAGTGCAGGTAGAACACGTCGCCCGGATAGGCTTCGCGTCCCGGCGGGCGNNCGGAAATACTCGCCCATCGTGCAGCCCGTGTAAGGCGCGATGAACTGCAACGGCGCAGGTTCCGAAGCGGTCGCGGCCACGACGATGGAGTATTCGAGCGCGCCGTTCTCTTCGAGCACCTTCACGAACTGCGCAACCGTGGAGCGCTTCTGCCCAACGGCCACGTAGATGCAGTAGAGCTTCTGGCTTTCGTCGCCCGTGGCGTTGATCGACTTCTGGTTCAGGATCGTGTCGAGCGCGACGGCGGTCTTGCCGGTTTGACGGTCGCCGATGATCAGCTCGCGCTGACCGCGGCCAATCGGGATCAGAGCGTCGACGGCCTTGAGGCCCGTCTGCATCGGCTCCTTCACACTTTCGCGAGGAAGGATGCCCGGCGCCTTCACGTCGACGCGCTTCCGCTCCGCTGCCTGGATCGGCCCCTTGCCGTCGATCGGGTTGCCGAGGCCGTCGACAACGCGGCCCAGGAGGCCCTTGCCCACGGGCACGTCCACGATGGCGCCCGTCCGCTTGACGGTGTCACCCTCTTTAATAGACCTGTCCTCGCCGAAGATAACGACGCCGACATTGTCGGCTTCGAGGTTCAGCGCCATGCCGCGGNNGATGCCGCCGGGAAACTCGACCATTTCACCGGCTTGCACATTGTCCAGGCCGTACACGCGGGCGATACCGTCGCCCACCGATAGCACTTGCCCAATCTCCGAGACTTCTGCTTCCTGACCGAAATTCTTGATCTGTTCTCGCAGAATCGAAGAGATCTCGGATGGGCGGATTTCCGTGAGCTCCATCAGCTGGCCTCTTTCATCGCCTTTTCTAAGTTTCTGAGTTTCGTACGTAGGGAGGTGTCGATCATCTGGCTCCCGACCTTAAGGATAAGGCCGCCAAGAAGGGACTGATCGACGGTAACGGTGAGCTTGGGGCTCTTCCCGAATTTCTGCCGCAGCGTCTCGGTCAAATTTTTCGCCTGCGCATCCGTCAAGGGATGGGCGGAGATGACCTCAGCTTCCACCTCGCCGCGTTCTTTCGCCGCGAGTTTCTGGAAGGAGTGGATAACGCTTTCGACTGCAAACAGACGCCGGTTCCGGACGAGCACCAACAGGAAATCCCTCGCCAAGCCATCGATGCCCGCCGCTTTCAAAACGGCGGTTAGGCCTTGAAGCTGGTCTCCGCCAGAGAACACTGGGCTGCGAACGAAGCGCTGAAGGTCCGGACTGCTTTTCAGTGCGTCAAGAAAGCGCACCAGCGCGGCTTCAACCTTCCCGGTCTCGTTCTTCTCCTTGGCAAGCTCGAAAAGCGCGCCAGCGTAACGCTCTGCTACCGTTGATAATTCGCTACCGCTCGCCACGCCGGTCTCTCCAACAGTCCAATAGCCGCATGAAAACGCCACAGCGTTCCCGCGTGCCCTGAATTAGCCTAAAATGTCCGGATTGCAGTCCGGCTAGTGCCTGCCGGGCTTCTAGCATAGGCCCGTGTTGCATTGCAACCCAAGCGCATCAGTTTTTGTTGATTTAACGCGCCATTAGGATTTTTTTAACGCCGCGCGAGATGGTTGAACTCGGCCAGCACTGCTTCGTATGTGGCGCGTTTGAAAGGGACGACCGATTCCGCAACATCCTTGGGTGGAGCCCAGCGCCAGGCATCGAACTCCGGTTTATGTCCGGCAGGCGCCAGATCGATTTCCTGCTCGGCGCCCGTAAAGCGCATGGCAAACCACTTCTGACGCTGTCCGCGATATTTTCCCTTTAGAGCCACGCCGATGGATTCGGCCGGAAGTTCGTAGGGAATCCAGTTCTTCGTTTCGGCCAGAACCTCCACGCTGCGGATGCCGGTTTCCTCGTGAAGTTCGCGGAGTGCGGCGATCCTTGGCTCCTCACCCGCGTCGATACCGCCTTGGGGCATTTGCCAGCGGTATGTGGATTCCTGCTCGACCAGTTCGCCGATGCGCCGCCCGAGCCAGATCAGCCCCTCGGCATTCAGAACGACAATGCCAACGCAGGGCCGGTAGGGGAGCGTAGCAGGATCTATCAAAGCCATGACGCGCCTTTCTTTATAACTAGTTACAGGCACAGTAATGCAGAAGAGGGCTGCAGCGCAAGCGCTCCAAATCTGTCGAGACAGGGCGGAAGCCTGTGCCGGGCACTATTGCCGCGAGGGAGCCTCGGAAGCAACGCCGTCGCGGTCGGGGAAGCGTACGGGGGCTCCCGACGGCTTCGGCGGAATTCCGGCCTCCGCGCGCCCATCGACGATGGAATTGGCCGAATCGTCCGGCACCTGCGACACGATTTGCGGGAGCGGGCCGAGCTTGGGCATTTTGCGCGTATCGATCGGCAGAACGAACTTCAGATCGTATTCGTGGCCGGTGCCGGCGAACGCGAAGTAGGCCAGCCCGCCTGTAATAATCGAAAAGAACAGCCCCGCCGTAATCAAAAGCGCTTTCATGGTCTAATTCCCTCCGCGAGGAAAATTAAAAGGCCCACGCCGGCGGCATGAACCCCTCTCGCTTTCATGGCATAACGCCGCAAGGCTACGCTGCTACTTAGAACCGGCGTTCCACACTACGCACATTACCCCCATTCCCTCTCCCACAGGGAGAGTGAACGCCTTATCGACGGGCACAGCCGAACTCCCTCTCCCATTGGGAGAGGGCTGGGGTGAGGGGTGTAATGCCCCATGGTCATGCCCCCCCCCACCGGCGTTGGGTACTAGTTAGGCACCGGCACTGCCGGCGTAGCTGGAGCCGCGGCGTTCTCAAGCTTCTTTGCAGTCTCAGGCTTCTTGCCGTGCAGAAGTTCGATGGCGGCTTTCAACTGCACATCCTTCTCCTTCTCCTTCGGCACATAGGAAACGCTTCCTGTGGCCTCGGGCGCGCTGTCGTTCTTCAAATGGCCGCGCAAACTGGCCTCGCCCTTGGGCGCGAAAGCCGTCATCTGGGCCTTCATCTCTGGCGGAAGCTCCGGCTCGACCATGTAATCCGGAGAGATGCCGGTCGCCTGAATCGAGCGCCCAGCCGGCGTGTAGTAGCGCGCCGTGGTCAGGCGCAGGCCGCCATTCGCGCCAAGCGGGATCATGGTCTGCACCGAACCCTTGCCGAAGGACCGCGTGCCGATCACGTTCGCGCGTTTGTGATCCTGCAGCGCGCCAGCAACGATTTCCGACGCGGAGGCCGAGCCACCATTGATCAGCACCACGACCGGCTTGCCTTCGGTAATATCGCCCGGTTTGGCGTTCGCACGGCTGCTTTCGGCGGCGTTGCGACCCTTGGTCAAAACGATGGCGCCCTTGTCCAGGAATGCGTCGGAGACGGCGATGGCCTGATCGAGCAAGCCGCCCGGATTGTTCCTGAGGTCCACGACATATCCCTTGAGCTTCGGGCCGATAGTCTTCTTAAGATCCTCAACCGCCTGCTTCATGTACTCGTAGGTGTGCTCACTCTGGAACGTCTTGATCTTGATCCAGCCGACGTCATCCTCGGCGCTATACTTGACCGGGTTGATGCGGATGATATCGCGCACGACCTTTGTCTGCATCGGAGCGGCGACGCCCTTGCGGATGATGGTGAGCATAATCGGCGAGTCCACCGGACCGCGCATCTTCTCAACCGCTTCGTTGAGGCTCAGGCCCTGGATCGAATCGCCATCGAGATGGGTGATGTAGTCGCCCGCCAAAACGCCGGCTCTGTCGGCCGGGGTGTTGTCGATGGGAGCGATCACTTTTACGACACCGTCCTCCATCGTGACCTCGATGCCGAGCCCGCCAAATTCGCCGCGGGTCTGCACCTGCATGTCCTGGAATTCTTTTGGCGTCAAATAGCTCGAATGCGGATCGAGCCCCTGCAGCATGCCGTTGATCGCGTTCTCGATGAGTTTCGTGTCGTCGGGCCTCTCGACATATTCAGAACGGACCCGCTCCAGTACCTCGCCAAAAAGGTCGAGTTGCTTATAAATGTCGGCATTCGCGGCAATCGCCTGATCCCGGCGCGTGGAGTGCAATATGAAAATGCTGGCGCCGCAGACCAGCATGATTAAGAACGCACCAAGCGCCAGTTCCGATTTGCGCATATATCTCAACCTTTTCCTCCCGTAGACCACCATGGTGCGGGATCGATGGACTGCTGATCTCTACGGAATTCCACGTAGAGAGTTGGGCGGGATGCCGTCTTCTCTCCAGATCTAGGTTCCGCGCCCATTGTTGCAACAGGCTCGCCCGCAAGAACGGATTGACCTTGCGTGACTTGAATGCGGTCCATACCTGCAATCACGATATGATATCCCCCACCAGGGTCGATAATCAAGAGTTGACCGTAGGAGCGGAAAGGCCCCGCATATAAGACCATGCCATCGCAAGGCGATACGACCTGAGCGCCAGGGCGCGTTTCGAAGTGGACTCCCTTGGAAGCCGCACCGTCGGAGCCGGCTTCCCCGAACCTTATAAGCAGCTTGCCTTGCACGGGCATTGGCACCAGGCCTTGCGCGCTCCCGAAAGGAATGTTGGCCGCCATCCCGCCCAGTTGCATGGACGCAATCTGGGTGCCCGCGGCGCCTTTGGCCTGAGCAGCGGCCTGGCCCCTCTTGGCCGCGGCATCCAGCACAGGAAGCACTTCTTCCAGACTCTTGAGGCCGGCAAGGTTGACCTCGCTCGCGTGCTTGAGGTTGACCAAGGTTTCCTGGGCAATTTCGAGCTGCTCGCCATTCTCCACTAGCAGCAAATCGATTTGCGCCTTGATCTTTGCATTTTGAACCTGCTCTGTCTTGCGCCGCAACTCTTGCTGCTCGGCCTCTTTCCCGGCGCTATCGAGCCGGTCCACCTCATCGGATATTTCCTTGGCGCGCTTTTCAACATCCCCATAAAACGCGGCAAGAACCATGCCGCTGCGGATCATCTTGAGCGCATCCTTGCTGTGCGTGAACAGAACCGGCGGCGGCTGCTTGCTCATGCCCTGCAAAAGCATGAACAGCGCCGACATCTGCGCGGCCTTGTCGTCGAATTTCTCGTGCTCTTCTTTTATCCTGGCGCGCATCTGCGCAAGGCGCTCCTCGATCTCGCCGAGACGTTTTTCGGAGAGCGCAAGCGCTTTGGCGGTTTCCACAAGCCTCGCGTGCATCCTGGCGCGGTTGGTGGTGAGCGTGCGCTGCTCCTTGGCCATCTCGTCCTGCTGGGCACGGATCTGCTCAAGCCGCTGTTTGCGCAGGTAATAGAGCTGCCGGGCTTGTGCTGGGTCGAGCTTGGCCTCCGGGCGGGCAGTTTTTGGGGCGGGCGGAGCGACTTTCTGCGGGGCGCGGACAACCGGCGCCGGAGCGGGGGTGGCGGTCTCGTCATCGTCGCCGGCGGCAGCTTGGGACGGCGCCAGCAGGATACCCGCAGCCAAGCCATAACGAACTAAACGTGTGAGCCGCAAGAACATATTGCTTTGCGTCATCGCTCCCAACCGAAAAGGCTTACGCACATCCAGCCTTATAGGAGCAAGCTTCCTGCACGGCAAGGCTTGCTTCTCCTCCGATTCGCGGGGCATTCACCGGGTTCTCACGAATTGGTGAGCCGCAGCCGTTTCATGGATTTTGAACCAAAGGCTGTTTATATAGGCACAAACTGGTAATTTCCGGACCTAAGGAGAACTGCATGACGATCACCCCAGGAAGCAAGCTGCCGCAGGCAAAATTCAGGACAATGACCGCGACGGGACCAGAGGAGGTCACGGCGGAAGAGCTTTTCAAGGGCAAAAAGGTGGCTCTGTTTGCGGTTCCGGGCGCGTTCACGCCAACCTGCCATGCTCAGCATTTGCCAGGCTTCCTGCAGCGCGCGGAGGAGTTCAAGGCGAAGGGCGTGGACCTCATCGCCTGCACGGCGGTGAACGATGTTTTTGTACTGGATGCTTGGGGCAAGGCCAGCGGCGCGGGCGGCAAGGTAACTTTCCTCGCGGACGGCAACGGCGATTTCGCCAAGGCCATCGGGCTTGAGATGGATGGCGCGCCGATCGGCTTCGGCGTCCGCTCCAAGCGCTACTCCATGCTCATCGACGATGGGGTGGTGAAGGCGCTGCACATCGAGACGCAGGCGGGCGTGGCGCAGGAAAGCAGCGCCGAGCGCCTCCTCGCCGATATTTAGGGGCACCTGTTTCTGAAACAGGCGATCCGTTCAAAGCGTATTACCCCTGTCCCTCTCCCACACAAGCTCGCCTCGGCGAGCTTGCTACTCAAGAGCATCCATATCCGCAAGCGGATATGGATGGGAGANNGGGAGAGGGCTGGGGTGAGGGGTTGTGCCCCATGTTTAGAGCACGCCCCTTAGCGACAGCACGTGCCGGCTGCATACGCAACCGTGGCAATGAGCCTTGCCGCGAAATGCCTTGGCGTGGTATGCAATTCTACTCGAATTATCATACCAACCGGTGGCCATTGTGAAACCATCCCCCAAAGCGTCGCTGCTCATCTTCGACGATTCGCCAACGGCCTGCCGCACCAAGACGGCGGCGATCTATGCCCTGTTGGCCGCCGCCAACATCCTGAGTTGGGGCTGGGCTTGGGTGTTGTTCGCGGACCACCCAGCGCTGCTCGGCACCGCCATCCTCGCTTACATGTTCGGCATCCGCCACGCGGTGGACGCCGACCACATCGCGGCCATAGATAATGTCGTGCGCAAACTGATGCAGGAGCACAAGCGCCCCATATCCGCGGGCTTCTTTTTCGCGCTCGGCCATTCCACTATCGTCATCCTCGCCTGCATTGGCATCGCGCTCACGGCATCGGCGTTTCAGGGCAGCACCCTCAAGGCGGTTGGTGGCGAGATCGGCACCGCCGTTTCCTCCGTGTTCCTGCTCGGCATCGGCCTCGTCAATATCCTGATCCTGAAAGGTGTCTGGCGCGCTTTCAGGCGGGCGCGGCAGGGCGAACACAGCACGGTGGATATGGATGTGCCAAGCGGCGGACTTTTCTCACGGCTTTGCGGCCCATTGTTCCGCGCTATCTCGCGGTCATGGCATATGTATCCCCTCGGCGCGCTGTTTGGGTTGGGCTTCGACACGGCGACCGAAATCGGCGTGCTCAGCATCTCCGCGGCGGAGGCGGCGCATGGCCTTTCGCTTTGGTCCGTGCTCGTGTTTCCCGCACTGTTCACGGCTGGGATGACGTTGGTGGATACGACCGACAGCGTGCTCATGGGCGAGGCCTATGGCTGGGCGTTCGTGCACCCGGTGCGCAAGCTTTGGTACAATCTCACCATTACGGCGGCGTCGGTGGCGGTGGCGTTGTTCATCGGCGGCATCGAGGCGGCCGGGCTGGTCGCCGATAAATTCGAACTCACCGGCCCGGTCTGGCGCACCGCCGCGAGCCTGAACACCGATCTCGCCAATTTCGGCTTCGTGGTGATCGGCGTCTTCGTCATGAGCTGGGTGATGTCGGCAGCGATCTACCGCTGGAAGGGCTATGGCGAGATCCCCGCCGCAACAGAGCCAGTGCCGGTTCGGAACTAGGAGAGCGGGCGCACAATGTGCCAATAACCCACATCGCCAGGCGGACGGACAAAAACGGCCGGAAATGATTGACAACTGGAGGCGGAAACGCGGAAGTCCGGTGCAGCGGCAGCCTTAGCGCTTGGTCCAGCGGGCGGCACAGGCATCGTCGCTTTCACTGGCCGCGACCCAGTGGCTGCTGCCCACCGCCGTCTCCTCCGTCTTCCAGAACGGAGCGCTGGTCTTAAGGTAGTCCATCAGAAACTCAGCCGACTCGAAGGCGGCCTGCCGGTGCGTGGAGAGCGTCACCACCAGCACGATGTTGTCGCCGGGCGCGAGCCTGCCGGTGCGATGCACGACGAGGCTCGCAAGCAGCGGCCAGCGCTCGTGCGCCTCCGCCTCGATGCGGGCAAGCTCCTTCTCGGTCATGCCGGGATAGTGCTCCAGCGTCATGGCGGTAATCGCGCCGTTCTTGGCGTGCTCGCGCACGGTGCCTACGAACGCGACAATGGCGCCGGCATCCGTGCGGCCGCCGCGCAAGGCGGCTATCTCGGCGCCGGTGTCGAAGTCTTCTGTTTGAACGCGGATCATGGCTTCTCCTTGCGAAGATATAGTGCCGCCCGCATCTTTCAGGCAATCGCTAACAAGGGAAGGAAGCGAAGATTGCAGATACATAAGCTGACCGGGGCCGGATTGGAGAGCGCGCTCAGGGACTTGGCGCAACTCAGGATCGAGGTGTTCCGCGATTTCCCCTACCTCTACGACGGCACGCTCGCCTATGAGGAAGGCTACATGGCGGGGCTCGCTGGAGCCAGGGACGCCATCGTCGCCGCGGCGGAAGAGGACGGCCGCATCGTGGGTTGCGCCACCGGCTCGGCGCTGGCAGGCCACCACGAGGAGTTCGCCGCCCCCTTCGCCGCCCACGATTACGACCCGGCCCAGGTCTTCTATTGCGGCGAGTCCGTGCTGCTCCCGGCCTATCGCGGGCGAGGCCTCGGCCACAAATTCTTCGACTTCCGCGAGGCCCACGCCAGGGAGCGTGGCTACCAATATTCGGCCTTCTGCGCCGTCATCAGGCCTTCGGACCGCCCGTTAAGACCCGCGAATTATGTGCCCCTGGATGCGTTCTGGGAGAAGCGGGGCTACCGGAAAGTCCCTGGAATGGTGGCCTCGTTCCGCTGGAAGGATATCGATCGGGCTCAGGAAAGCGAGCATCCCATGCAATTCTGGCTGCGGGAACTGGCATGACACCGGCCTCCGTCCGCATCGCCGCCGCGCAATACCCCATCGAGGAGATTACCTCTTTCGGGGCGTTCGAGGCCAAGCTCACCCGCTGGGTGTACCAGGCGGCGAGCCAGGGTGCGCAGCTTCTTATCTTTCCCGAATACGCGGCCATGGAACTGGCGCGCCTCGCCGGCACGCATGTCAGCAGCGATTTGAAGGGCTCGCTGGAAGCCCTGCAATCCTACCTCGGCGATTACGACGCGGTCCATGCTACCCTTGCCAAGGAGCACGGCGTCTACATCCTGGGCGGCAGCGCGCCGGTGAAGCTCGTGGACGGCGGCTATGTGAACCGGGCGCGGCTGTTCGCTCCAAGCGGTGCCAGCGCCTATCAGCAGAAGACGATCATGACGCGCTTCGAGGCCGAGGAATGGGGCATCGCGCCCAGCGCCGGGCTTTGCGTCTTCGATACGGCGGTAGGCAAGCTCGGCATCACGATCTGCTACGATGTGGAATTTCCGTTGATCGCCAGGGCGCTCGCCGAGGCTGGCGCGGAAATCCTGCTCGCCCCCTCCTGCACGGAAGCCTTGGCAGGCTATCACCGGGTGCGGATCGGCTGCGAGGCCCGTGCGCTCGAAAACCAGATTTTCGCGATCCAGTCGCCCACCGTTGGCGATGCGCCCTGGCTGGCAGGGCTTGAAACGAATGTTGGCGCTGCCGGGGCATACGCGCCGCCCGACATGCGCTTCTGCGCCGAGGGCACGATGGCGCGAGGCACACTGAACGCGGCGCAATGGGTGTTCGCGGACCTCGATCTTCAGGCACTTGCCCGCATCCGCGAGGATGGCGAGGTTCTGAATGCCAGGAACTGGGCGCTGCAGCCCGGCGCCGCACCGCTCCTGCCGGCCAAGACGGTTAAGCTGACGTAGCGCGGGATATCGCGCCGGCTTTCCAAGACTTAACCATTTGCACATAGTTCGTGCTATGCGCCGCCGCCGGGGCATGTTAGTGACTGGGCAACTTATCACATCGCAAGTGCTTGTTCATGCGGACATATCTGGATTTCGAAAAACCCATCGCCGAACTTGAGAGCAAGATCGAAGAGTTAAGCCTTCTTGGCGATAGCGACGCCGCGGTTTCGATCACCGAGGAAATCGCCAATTTACGCGAGAAGGCGCAGCTGGCGCTGGAAGAGACCTATGGGAACCTGGACCCCTGGCAGAAGACCCAGGTCGCGAGGCATCCCGAGCGCCCACATACGCAGGACTATATCCGCGAATTGATCGTGGATTTCACACCGCTCGGCGGCGACCGCTATTTCGGCGAGGATTTGGCCATCATCGGCGGGCTCGGCCAGTTCCATGGCCGCACCGTCATGATTATGGGCCATGAGAAGGGCGCCGATACGCAAGGCCGGCTCAAGCACAATTTCGGCATGGCCAAGCCCGAAGGCTACCGCAAGGCCGTCCGGCTGATGGAGATGGCGGACCGCTTCAGCGTTCCCGTCATAACTCTTGTGGATACCGCCGGCGCCTATCCTGGCATCGAGGCCGAGGAACGCGGCCAGGCCGAGGCCATCGCCCGCTCGACCGACTGCTGCCTCTCGCTCACCGTGCCCATGATCTCGGCCGTCATCGGCGAGGGCGGCTCCGGCGGCGCGATCGCCATTGCGTCGGCGAACCGCGTGCTAATGCTGGAGCATGCCATCTACAGCGTGATCTCGCCCGAAGGGGCGGCCTCCATCCTCTGGCACGACAGCTCGAAGGCCAAGGATGCGGCCACCAACATGAAAATCACCGCCCAGGACCTGTTGCACCTCGGCATCATCGACACAATTATCGCAGAGCCTGTAGGCGGTGCTCACCGTGACCCGGATATTGCAATTCAAAGGGTCGGCGAAGCGCTGGAACTGGCACTTCTCGAATTCGACAGTATAGATGGCGCCGCCATCCGCCGGCTCAGGCGCGATAAGTTCCTGAATATCGGGAGATCGTTACCCGCTTACCGTTAGCTTTATGCAACTTGTCCTGGCAGTCCAATTTTAGCCCCAATATAGCGGCCAAGCTGCTATATTGGCGAGGGGCGAATCGGGAGCTTAAAGCTTTAGGTATGCGAATCATAAGGTCCGGCGGCGGATTGCAACGACACCTTAACATGGACCGCCGATCTTACTCAGCCAGTGCAAGATGGCACGGAGTAAGATCGATGCGGGTTCTGTTGCGTTTTGCGCTGTTGGCGCCTGTTCTCCTGGCGCTGGGGGGCTGTTTCAGTTGGCTGGGGTTTGGCAGCGACAGCTCGGTGCCACCCGCGGAGCGCCAGCTTTCATCTTCCACCCAGGCGCTTTTGGCCCTCAAGGGGATGCGGCAGGAATCCCCCATCTTCGTCCGGATATTCAAGGAAGAGTCCGAGCTTGAGGTCTGGAAGCTCAAGGACGGCCGCTTCCAGTATTTCCGCACCTATCCGATTTGCGCGTGGTCCGGCGGGCTTGGCCCGAAGGTTCAGCAGGGCGACCGTCAGGCCCCCGAGGGCTTCTACACGGTTGGCCGCGGCCAGATGAATCCGCGCAGCCTCTACCATCTCGCTTTCAATATCGGTTTCCCAAACGCCTACGACTCCGCGAACGGGCATTCTGGCTCAGCGCTCATGGTCCACGGCGATTGCAAGTCGGTCGGCTGCTACGCCATGACCGACGCCTATATCGAGGAAATCTACATCCTGGCACGCGAGGCTTTCGCCGCCGGCCAGACCAAGTTTCATGTCCATGCGATGCCCTTCCACATGACGGCCGCCAACATGCAGCGCCATCGGGAAAGCCCTTGGTATCCCTTCTGGCTCAAGATGAAGGAAGGCTACGATTCCTTCGAGGCGACTGGTAAGCCGCCGATCGTGAAGGTGTGCTCGAAGCAGTACATGGTGAATGTCAGCTTCGGCGGTCAGGAGCCTAGCCCAAGCGAAACCTGCCCAACTTATGCCAAGCTCGACCCGGCCTCGATACAAAATATCGACGGCGTGCCGTCATCGGTCTTGGCGAACCTTGGCGGCAGGGGTGAGCCTATCTCGCGTCCGGTGCCACAGCCGCAGCCAGTGGTCACGGCAAGCTTCCAGACGGTGCCCGTAAGCTCGCAGAACGCCGCCGCGCCTGTGGCGGGAATGTCAGCCTCGCCCGTTATTGCACGCGGCGCGCCGAAGCCGGCTGCGGTCGCCACCGCGCAAACGTCCAAGGCGCCCGCAGTTCCGGCCTACGACGCTGTCGATCCTTACGCTCCCGCACCGCAAACCGCACAGGCGCGGGCCTCGGCGAGTGCTGCGCAACCTGTCAACTATAAGGCGCCAGCAACCTTTGCGCCCCCGCCGGCAGTGCCTGCGCCGTCCTTTACCGCAGCGGCAGTTGGGCCAGCGCCTTCATATACAGCGCCGTCCGTGCAGATGGATCAGCCGGACCCGAATGCGGTGCAGAAACTGAACCGCTCGGGCAAGGGTGGCAAGCTGCCTGCCAGCGATCAGCAGGCTTCGGACGGGCAATAGGCCGGCAGGCGGCCGATGGCGCAAGTGTCAGCTTGGCGGCTGTGGGTATATGGCGCAAAACAGCCAGCATAGTGCGCTCAAGTAGCGTCGTGCGGTAGCGCGCCGCTTAAGGGTGGAAGCATGCCAACAGTGGGATGGAATGGTCAGAATCTCTGACCTGAGCTATCATTTGCGGCCGGCGGAAACGAAAAGGATGTTGAGGTCCGCCTTGGGCGCGAAGTCCTTGGCGCGCGCCACGAGAGTCTCGCCCTCGCGCTTGAACGTTAGGCCTTCCAGAGGGCATGTGGAGACGAGCACCGCGCCGGCTTTGTCCACCTTCAAGGTGAACGCGCCGATTGGCCCGGCCCAATTTGCTCCGGTGGATAGCACATAGCGCACGGCCTTGCCCGGCAGGTAGCCGGCCTCGCGCTTCGGGAGCCCGGCGAACGTCGCCTTGAAGGCGGCATCGGTGCACCACTCCTCCTCGTCCGCGCGCACTAGGCGTTCGAGCGGGCCAGGGCTGTAGCGGTGCTTGATGCGCAGTTCCTTGCCGGCCGGGAAGGTTTGCGTCCAGTAGAAGGAGGTTTTCGCGACCCAGACGGGGAATATATCGTTATAGCCGCCGTCAACGAGCGCGCCGAGCTTGAGCAGCTCGGCTTGCTGCTCGGGCGCATATTTCTGCTGCTCGGTGAAAATGTTCACGCCGAGCTTTTGAAGATCGCCCGCGATGTCGCGTCCGTCTTCGAGCACCGCGTGCACATCGCTCTTGAGCGCGATTTCCTTTCCGTTTACCCAGGTCTTGAAGCCCAGGTAATTCTGCTTGCCGCGGAAGGGGACGCTGGACGGCGAATGCGCCATGTCCGCGAGCTTCAGCTCCGGCAGCGGGAAGGCCAAAACCGTGGTTACATCCGCCGCCGTGGGGTTCGCGAAGACGTAATCCACCTCGACGGCGCCGGGCGAGATCGACAGCACCTCCGATTTCATCAGGATGGCCGCGCTCTTTTCGAAAACGAGGCCGCCCGCGTTCAGGCTCGCTGAAGTGTCGTTCGCCGCACCCGGCGTTGGCGCGCTAGTGCAGACGGCCGCGATCAAGAGCGGCAGCAGGAGGTGAGACCCAATCCGGCTGTATTGGTTCACGAAGTTCCCCCTCACTCTGTCTCTCTCCCCGAGGGGAGAGAGGACACTATAATTCACGCTGCGGACAGTTCTGGGGTCCCTTCTCTCCTCGGAGAGAAAAACGGGATGAGGGGGACTCGGTAAAGCAATCCCCCGGTTTTCGCATAACGCATGCCGGGCGGTTCTCAGATCTTCTGATTATACGCGCCGATCTCGGGATAGGTGCTGAGATGCGCGTCGATCTCGGCGAAGATGGCGCGCATATTGGCCTCCGAAACCGGGCTTTCGACCACAACCACCAGCTCCGGCTTGTTCGACGAGGGCCGGACGAGCCCCCAGGTTCCGTCTTCGAGCGTGATGCGGATGCCGTTCACCGTGACCACATCGCGGATGCGCTGCCCCGCCAGCTCGCCGCCGCGCTCCGCTAGCGCCTTGAAATGCGCGATGATGCGGTCCGCCACGCCGTATTTCTTCTCGTCGTCGCAGTGGGGCGACATGGTCGGCGATTGCCAGGTCTTGGGCAGCGCGCGGTAAAGATCGGCCATGCTCTTATCCGGGCTATGCGAGAGCATGTCGCAAATCGCGATGGCCGCCACGAGCCCGTCGTCGTAGCCGCGGCCCAGCGGCGGGTTGAAGAAGAAGTGCCCGGATTTCTCGAAGCCCACCAGCGCGCCGGTCTCGTGGCTGTAGCGCTTGATGTAAGAGTGGCCGGTCTTCCAATAGGCGGTGCGCGCGCCGTTCGCCACCAGCACCGGGTCGGTGGTGAAGAGCCCCGTCGATTTCACATCCACCACGAAATGCGCGTTCGCATGGGCGGCCGAGAGGTCGCGCGCGAGCATCACGCCCACCTTGTCGGCAAAAATCTCGTTGCCCTCGTTATCGACCACGCCACAGCGGTCGCCGTCGCCGTCGAAGGCGAGCCCCACATCCGCGCCGGAAGCCTTCACCGCATCGCAGATGGCGTGCAGCATTTTCAGGTCCTCCGGGTTCGGATTGTGGTTCGGGAAATTGTAGTCGAGGTCGATGTTGAGCGGCACCACCTCAAGCCCAAGCTGGGTCAGCACCTGCGGGGCGAACACGCCCGCCGTGCCGTTTCCGCACGCCACCACGGCCTTGATCTTGCGCTTGAAGGCTGCGCGGCTAGTGAGATCGTCCATATAGCGCTGGGCAAGATCGGCGTGGAAATGGTAGCTGCCGCCAGGATGCGTCTGGCAGCGGCCTTCGAGCACCATGTGCTTGAGCGCGGTCATGTCGTCCGGGCCGAAGGTGAGCGGTCGGCCCATGCCCATCTTGATGCCGGTCCAGCCATTGTCGTTATGGCTCGCCGTCACCATCGCCACGCCCTCGACCTCAAGCGCGAATTGCGCGAAGTAGGCCATCGGCGACAGCGCCAGCCCGATGTCGTGCACCTCGGCGCCGCCCGCGAGCATGCCGGCCATGAGCGCGGATTTGATGCTCGACGAATAGGAGCGGTAATCGTGCCCCGTGACGATGCGGGCCGGCACGCCGCGCTCGCGCATCAGCGTGGCCAGCCCCATGCCAATGGCCTGCATGCCCATCAGGTTGATTTCCTTCGGGAACAGCCAGCGCGCATCATACTCGCGGAAGCCTGTGGGCTTGATGTAGGGCAGCCGCTCGAAATCGGCGGTGTTGGGGGCGAGATCGGTGTGCGGCGTTGGAAGGGCTGGCGCGGTCATGGCAACTCCCAGTTTGGACAAGTTTCATTCAATCAAGAAATTTCTCGTTTCCGATACAAAAATCGCAAACTTTATCCGGCCTCGATCCTCCTGATATCGTCTTCGTCCAGAGGGTAAAGCGAATAAACCAACTTATTTATCGCCTTCTCCTCGCTTTTCAATTTCAGGTCCAAGGCGTTGAGTTCGGCGACCAGCTCGCCGATCTGGCCCACAGCGGGAGAGGGCTCATGGGGCGCGAGCTTTCGAAGCGCTACGCAAAGCTTCTCCGCGGTGGTCTTCGGAGTAATGGCAAAAGTGGCGCAGAGAGCCTTCCACTGCGCAAGAATGAATGCTCCTTCGTTTTCACCTTCGAAAATGTCCTGCAAGACAGGGACACCATCGATCAGGAAGCGAAGTTCGCCCTTTGAAAACGACGCGTCTAACACGGCGGTTGGCTTAAGGCGCAACGCGACCGTGTCCAAGCGCCGCATAAGTTCCTCGCGAAAGCGGTTTTTGGCCCATTGCCGCCGCTCCATCGTATCGAGCCTGGAAGGCCCATCCGCTTCCAATTCCGCTTGACTGGGCAGGCCGGGAAAAAGCCAAGTCTCGGACTTCAACTTGGGCCGGAGCGTTTGCAGGCGCTTGCTAAATTGCAAGAGAATATCGCGGCGGCGCGTGTAGCCCTCTTGCAGTTTCCGTGCACTCGCCGCCACTTCCGCTTGCTGCTCCACGGTGGCGTAAGGGATCGGCAGTGGGGCTATGAATTGTCGATTTGCTTCGTAAAACCCTCCATCCTTGGGTTTCGCAATGCGCTTGAATACATAATTCGCAACCGGCCCATTCAAAACGCCGAGCAGGAACCAGGGATCTGTTGCTTCCGCCGCGATAATACCATTCACTCGAACATTGTTCAGGTAATATGCAGCGGTATCGTCAAAGCAAACTCTTAGGCTTGGGACCGTTTGAGCAACGATCAGTTTCTTACACTCTTGCTTGTCTAAGTTTTGATGCCTACCAAAACGATACCATTGATGGTCATCAAAAGGTCCAACTCGTCCATCGTCCAAGGGCTTGGCATATCGTTCTCGACGGCGCAGATTACGTTCCCACGACTTTAAATAGCGCCAAGCTTTAGGGAAACGCTCAAGTTCCTTCTCGGTTAGTAGCTTTACTCCGTTTTCTAACTTGTAGGGAAATAGGAGGTAAGTGTTCGTAACCGGCAATTGGTAACGCTTCGCCTCAACGCCGCTTACGAGAGGTTTCATAATCGCATCTTCGATCTCGACTTCGTAGGGTAATCCCTCATCTTTGCTGGGTGTGCACAAATATCGGTCTGGTCCGACTTTTTCCAGGTGGTAGACGGCATCGGCACTCGTAATGAGCCCTTGATAGATATTTGTTGTATACACAGGATCGCTGAGCGGGCGGCAGCGGCCGTCTAGTCTGTCGACAAGCTGCTTCTCTTTTTCGTCCAGCATCAACCAGCGTTTATCGAATGCCAGTTTGTTGCGAGCGATAGAGGTTGCATTATTTGACCAGGCGACGTGCGACAAATCTCCGTCCGGCGCGGGAAAAATCTCAATCAGTTCGCTGGGGCGTTTCGAATAAAATTGGAGCGCCGTGTAGGTCGTCGCTTCTTCGAAAACTTGATAGGATTTGAAATCGATCCAGGTGTTAAGCCATCCATTCTTTGCAACGAGGTCACGTAAGCCCTTACCATACTCATTCACGGTCCATAGACTTGGCGCGATATATCCAAGCCGGCCATCCGAGTTTAGCAGTTGCATCCCCTTTTCAATGAAGGGCAGGTACAGGTCGAAATTGCCGGTTTGAGCGCTCTTGTAGCCCAGCATATCGGTTCCAGGACGCCCATCGCGGAGATACTCCGCCATGTCGCTATGAACCTTGCGGAAGTTTTGCAGCTTGACATAGGGTGGGTTGCCGATAACGGCGTCGAAGCCGCCGCGCGCGAATACCTCCGCGAACTCCTTTTCCCAATCGAAGGCATTCACACGTTCTTTCTCAGTATCGTCGTAGAAGCCCATATCGGTTTGCCCCTTGTAAAAGCGGCTATCGATCAGGCTGTTTCCCTCGCGAATCGTGGTTTCGAGAGAGGAGAGGGGTTTGTCCCCGCGGGCTGTATGAAGCCAAAGCGCCAGCCGGGCTATCTCAACGGAGGCGGCGTTGATGTCCACGCCGTAGATGTTCGACCTTAAGATATCGCGTATTGCCGCGTCGTCATCGTCCGCGAGCGCGATTGCCTTGCCGTTCAAGAGCTTCCGCTGGCTGCGTACAGAACGCCAAATGTCCAGAAGATACCGAAGCGCGGTAATGAGAAATGCGCCCGAGCCGCACGCGGGGTCGACAACCGCGAACGTCTTTAGCCGCTCCGCGAACTTGTCGAGCGCCGCGATTTTTTCTTCGTCCGGCAAACGGTCTTCGGAAGGAAGCCCACACTCGGCTTTGATACTTGTCAGGCGTGGCCCAAGCGTTTCGTCAACGATTTTCTCGACGATCCATTCCGGCGTGTAATAAACGCCGTCGCGCTTGCGCTTCGACTCCTTGTTTAGCGATGGCCTGCCTTCGGCTTCCGCCTCCAGGATCTCCAACTCTGTGATGGATTGCTCGAAGATGCGGCCCAGCGTGTAAAGACCAAGGCTTTTGGCGGGGTCCCGCTCTTTGGCATCTCCCTCAATAACAGGGGGCTTGGACAAGCTCTGTGTCCAGCCGGTGGCATAATTATAGGATGCGCAGAGGTAGAGGAGAGTTTGTTTGTAGCCATAAAGGCTCGCCTCATTCTGCCCTTGCATGGGCTGGCAGAAAATCGAGTTGGGAACCTTCAATCGATCTAACGCTGGGTCTGCCGCGAACAACCCTCCGTTAAACTGATTAAGAGCCCTCCCTCCAAACGCCTTGCCTAGGTTCATGGCGTCGAAAAGCGCGACCATTTCTTGCCAAACAGTGTTGCCATCGGGGTCGAAGTACGGATCGTTGCTTCGCCGGATGAGAAAATCGCGCAATATCTGCGGCGGAAAAGAAAGCGCCTGCCCCATGTCCTCGCAGTAAAAAATAAAAATAAACCTATCCAGGATTTTCTGGGCGAGCCGCACAAGCCGGCCTTTGGTGCCCGGAAAACGATCGGTCCCCTCGCCATTATGTGCAAGGAGAGTCAGATAAAGGTGCTCGCGAAATTTGCGATACTCGGCGTAGAACTCATTTTCTAGTTTCCGGTCGCTAAAGCGCTGCTGCTGGATAAGGGCTTCAAGCAGGCACTTGCCGCCGCGTGTAAGTAACGTGTCCCGATGAAAAATTTTGTGAAACAGGAACCGCTCGTAGCGGGCCGCCGGCGAATCCTTAAGAAGCCCGTCGCCTTGGAAAAGGTCGCGAGGTTCGATGACAAAGCGAACCGATTGCTGGTGCCCACGGTCATACCAGTAAAGGCGGAACTCGTTCATGTCGGTGACGAGTGCCCACGTGGGAAGAATGGGCTCCGAACCGACAAAGCCCCTGCGTGCTCCGGCAAGGTAATCGAGGCATTGACGGACGGGCGTTCGCGTGTTGCCCTTGCGCTTCTGCTCGGCATCGAGCGCGCTCTTCACGTCCTTGAATTCGCAAAGGACCTGCGGGATGGGTTCAGGGGCAAGTCCAAAGTAACCGATGGCGAGATCGGCCTCGCCTGTTCCGCCTCGCGCGCCGGTGCCCTGCAGGGGGAATTTTGGGTATAGGGTGAAGCCGGCGTTGGCCGCTGCTTGGCCGGACTGATCGTAATCCCAGGTGTCACGGAAGAAAACATCGATGAAGGCCGCCTCGGCGGAGGTTTCTTTCAGGTCCTTGCGCGCGGCCCAGAGTTTGAGCCTTTCTAGAAGAAGTGTTTCTTGATCGGAGCCCGCCCACGCCTTGTATTCGATCGCCCAATGCGATTGAAGAAAGGTCTTGGAAATAAATGAGGAATGCAAGTCGGTCATTTGTTGCCAAGCGCCTTTCGGTCATGGATCCGCACATTGGTTTGGCCTTGCATAACTCGCGTCGTGGACTGCTGCCAAGCTCGCTTATTCGCGGAAGCCCGTGGGCTTGATGTAGGGCAGCTGCTCGAAATCGGCGATGTTGGGGGCGAGATCGGTGTGCGGCGTTGGAAGGGCTGGGGCGATCATGGCAACTCCACGCTTGTTAGTGTTTGCATAGCTGGGCACCGCCCGGTTGCCAAGGACGTTCCTCGCAGTAGGGTTGAACCATCGACCGCACCGGCAGGACCGGCTGGCCGGCGAAGGCTCAGCGCAGCGCCTCGCTGGCCCGGTCGATCAAATCGCTGAATGTTGGATCGGGACGCGGCTTGCCTGGGCATTCCTCGCCGAAGACCTGCACGACGCGGAACACGTCTTTGCCATCCGCCTGCTTCCAGGCGGCTGCGCCAATGCCGATGTCGCGCACGCGCTTTTCGAGCAGGTTGGCGTTATGGCCCGGCGACTTCTTCCAGCCATCCATGGCCTTGCGCCCAACCTCATCGGCGAGCATCGTCTCCGGCTTGCGCCAGCCGCCCCAGACGTTCTCCGCGACGAAGCACCATTGATACCCTTGCGCATAGACGCGCTTGGCAGGCGTTTTGCCGTCGGCGGTATGGCCCATGCCCTCGTGCTCGGCAAGATAAGCCGCATAGCCGGCCGCCGCCGCGTCGAGCGCGGTATTCTGCTTGAGCTGCCGCAGCTTCTTCGCTTCGCGATAGGTGTTGGTATCCGAGAGCACCGTGGCTTTGAGCGCCGCAACGTCGATGGGCACCTCGTCCGCCGAGGCAGGCAGGACGGCGCACGTCAAGAAGGCAATGGCGTATATGGAATGTCTGCTGCTTGTCATCACTGTCCGCGAGTCTGGATCGAAGTAATTTTGCTCCGAGTCCTGCCCCAGGCAGTGGGCATTCTTGTGGCGGCACACGCGGAAGTTATCCCTGTCCGGTCTCTATCCCCAAAAGAAAAAGAACAGATGGGGAGGCCTTTTTGCGATCGTCAGGACGGCGGGGTGCCGAAGAGATTGAGGTCGATAGCCAGCCCCATTGCAAGGTAGCCAAGCCGGTTGGGGTGCAGTTTGTCACCGGGGCCGCCCATGGTCGAATCCGGCACGAATTCCGCCTGCAACTCGCCTGTTTCGCGGTTCGCCGTCGCCTTGTCGAAATCGATCACGCCGTTGAACAGCCCCGAGCCGCGGATGAACTCGTTCAGGGCCTGCCGCTTTGTGTCCTGCTCGGCGAAGCCATGCGCCGGCCCGATATTGCCGAACGCGGTGGTGATGGTGGCGCCGATCACGCGCACGCCCGGAACACGCTTCCTGATCGCGGCCACGCCATCCGCCAGCGCCTTCTTGGCATCCTCGACGCTGATATTGCCGTTCTTGCTGAAATCGTTGATGCCCTCGAACCAGATCACCGAGGAAACGCCGGACAGGCTCAGCACGTCGCGATCGAGTCGCTGCAGCGCCGCAGGCCCGCCAGGATAGGGCATCTGCGGGCTGTATTCGGCGGGGCCGGTAATCAGATTGCCGCCGATGCCGGCATTCACCACTGCGAACTTGCCGCCGAACTTCGCATGCAGCCGCCTGGAGAGAACATCGGGCCAGCGGTCGTCGCCGTTGAGCGTCGAGCCGGTGCCGTCGGTGAGCGAATCGCCAAAGGCGGCGATGAGCTGCGTGCCGGGCGCCATCTTCATGTCGAGCGCGTCGAGGAAGTACCAGGACGTGGTGCTGAAGGGAAAGGGGGCCTCGTCCTCCTCCGCGCCATGTGCGCCGGCGCCCGGCGCCGAGAGGTAGGATGTGTTGAGGCCCTTTGCGTGCCAAGTCATAGGGCCGCTTTCGCCCGCGACGTGGAAGCTCACCGCGAGCTTCCGGCCCTGAAGCCCGAGCGGCCCCGCATCCGTCACGAAGGGCAGCGCCACCGCATCGCTCCACACCGATTCGCCGGGCGCGACGATCACGCTGGTCTTGCCGCCAAAAGTGATTGCGCGATTGGTGCCCGGCATCACCGCCGACCCCGACCACTGCAAACCGGCATATGCGCCATCGAACGTGACCGGCTGCGTGCCGAGTGCGTTGGAAAAGCGCATGCGCGCCTTCGCGCCCCAGAATTCGGGCTTGACGATGAGGCGGAACGACTGGTCGCGCGCGCCCGTTTCGGCGGCCGGAAACACCAGCGACAGATTGGGCTGCGCCGACGGGTTGCCCACCGGATAAGGTCCGTGCACCGAGGCGGCCCAGCTGGTTACCCAATTCATGTGCCCCGCGGCAGTTGCCGCAACCGGCGCGGCCACGATAAAAAATGCTATGCAGCATCTTGCGATACGCACCATGACAATCTCCTCCCGGTATGGGCCTTGGCCTGTTGAGCTTGCTATAGTAACAAGAAAGATCGGTGGACAGACGACCGCCGAGCACCCACAATAAACAAGGTATTGCCTCCTTGGGGGAACAGATGAATACGCTGATTTGCCGCGCGGCAACCATCGCGCTGCTTGCACTCTGCATGACGGCCGCATACGCTCAGGCGGCTGTGGCGCTGACCGGCCAGGTCAGCTCCG
>PMBZ01000015.1 GCA_003153975.1 Hyphomicrobiales bacterium | reverse complement strand
ACCTACGCACAAGTTGAACAGAGCCTGGGACATTGTGGGCCAGCTCCTGCATCAGCCATAATGCCCGCTCTTTCCCGCGGGACTTAAGACTTATGAATATCCCATAACTCATTTCCACGGAAGCGCTGGATTTGCCGCCGATGCCGCAACCCTATCCCAGAGCCGGAGTCTCGGCCGCCTTGTTCAAGGGCGGCGATGTCCTCCTCGTGAAGCGGGGCAAGGGCATCTATCGCGGCGCCTGGTCGCTGCCGGGCGGAGCTGTGGAACTGGGGGAAACCGCGGCTGAGGCAGCCGGGCGGGAGCTGTTGGAAGAGACGGGATTGCTTGCTTTGGATCTGACTTTAAGCGATGTTGCCGACGCTATCGTCAGGGACTCAAACGGCGCCGTCGAGACGCATTATACGATTGCCGTCTATGCGTCGGACCGCTTTTCCGGAACGGTGGCAGCCGGTGGAGACGCCTTGGAGGCCGCTTGGTTCAGCGTGGAGGCCATAGCAAGCCTTGAGCGGACGCCCGGCCTTGAGACAGCAATCGGGAAGGCCAGATTAGCCTTGCAGAAGGACAAGCGATGAATTCGGCCCGGTGGCGCAATACGAAAACTGCGATCGCGGCGGGCATGCTGGGCGCGCTGACGGTGCTTGCCGTGAGCCCGGCCTCGGCGCAATTCCCGTTTTTCTGGGGAGGGGGAAGGGAGCAGCCGCGCTCCGCCCCCGCGCCGAAACCGCCCCCCGCGCCGCCCGCCGCGCCCCTGCCGGTGCCCTCGGACGACAAACCCTACGATACCCAGCTTTTCCGGCTCGCGGAAATCCTGGGCACGCTCCATTACCTCCGCGAACTCTGCGGAGCGAACGAGGGTCAGGTTTGGCGCGAGCATATGCGCGAGCTTGCCGCCTCCGAAGGAGGCACGAGCGCGCTGAGAAGGGCGCGGCTCGTCGAAAGCTTCAACCGCGGCTACCGCGATTATTCGCGCACCTACCGGACATGCACCCAGCCCGCCCTGGTCGCCATCCACCGCTTCATGGATCAGGCGTCCACGATTTCGGACGGTCTCGTCGCCAACGACAAGTGATCTCTCCGGCAGTCATCCCGGAAGGCGCTTGCGCCTATCCAGGATCGTAACAAGCGCCGCTATTTGTAAAGATCCCGGATAACGCCCGCAGCGTTTCCGGGACGACAAGGGTGAATCGCCCCGCGGCTGTCCCTGGCAGTTACCTCCAGGTGCCTTCTTGATGTTTCGCCAGGGCCAGGCTAGCTCTGTGCCAGAATGCCGCACTTCCAGGAGATACGCTGAATGAACCTTATCCGGCTCGCCGCTCCCGCCTTTTTCGCTTCCACGCTGAACGCTGCCGCCGCTTCCGAGACCTACGCCTTCGATCCCGCCCACACCGAGGTCCGCTTCTGCTGGAACCACCTGGGCTTCAGCCGCCAATGCGCGCATTTCGTGAAATACGAGGGCGAGCTGCAATACGATCAGGCCGATCCGGAGAAAAGCAGCATCAGCGTCAAGTTCGCGGCGGATAGCCTTGAGACGCTCGTTCCGGTGTTCAACGACCACCTGAAGAGCGACAAGTTCCTCGACACCAAGAAATTTCCCGAAATCACGTTCAAGAGCACGAAATTCGCCAAGACCGGCGACAAGACCGGAAAGGTGACGGGCGACCTTACGGTCAAGGGCATCGCCAAGCCGGTAACGCTGGACGTGACGCTCAATCAGGCCGGCGTGCACCCGATCAACAAGAAGCAGACGCTCGGCATCGGCGCGGTTGCCGTGCTCAAGCGCAGCGATTACGGCGTATCGCTGTATGCTCCGATGGTCTCCGATGACGTTTCGATCGAAATCCAGACCGAGATGAACAAGAAGGATTAGCGATCCTGCCGGGCGGCGGTGAAGGCCCGGCCCCGATCCGCCGCCATCTAATTGTGCCAAAGGTGCAGGTTATTGCCGGCCTCCGGGCTTTCCTTGCAGAAGACCTCGTAGACGAGCATGATCGCCCGCCTGATATCCTCGCTGGCGATGCTGTAGTAGATCACCTTGCCGTCGCGCCGGGTGCTGACCAGGCCGTCGAGCCTCAGGCGCGCAAGCTGCTGGGAGACTGCCGGCTGGCGCAGTGCGAGGATGTTCTCCAGGTCCGTGACCGAACGCTCGCCTTCCGACAAAAGGCACAGCAGCACCAGCCGCGTTTCGTGCGACAGCGCCTTAAGAAAGTGGCTCGCCTGATGGGCGTTCCGCATCAATTTCTCGATATCCGGTAAGCCTTCGCACCGGCCGGTGCGTTCAGCTTCCGGGCCATCGGCGGGGATCTTGCATTTCTCTGCGGTCATGCAGCTCCAAGCCCCTCATCCCAAATTGCAGTTCTCATATTTGCTATTATATATATGAATGTGATAGCGAAGGTAGCAAATATCCGCGATCTGGGAAGCGGCAATGACGCACATCGGCAAGAAATCCCCCGCTCTGTTGTCAAGGCGCACCTTTTTGGCGGCCGGAGCCTCGTTCTTGGGCGGCATCGCCGGCGCGTATGCTTCGCCCAACCTCGATCCCGGCGGGCTTTACAGCGAGCCCTGGCTAACCAAGACATCTGGAAATTTAAGTACGGATTTCGCGGATGCCACGAAATCGGCAAAAAACTTTGTACTTCTTTGGGAGATGCGCGGCTGTGGCTGGTGCAAGCGCCTGCACATGGAGAATTTCGCGCAAGCCAATATCGCGGCCTATCTGCAAGCGAATTTCAGCGTGATCCAGCTCGATTTGCGCGGGCATCGCGAGCTTACCGATTTCGATGGCGCCAAGCTCACCGAGGAAGGCCTTTCCTACAAGCTCGACGTCAACTCCACGCCAACGTTCCAATTTTTCAAGCCATCGGATGCCGCGGCGCACGAGGAACTCGCCCGGGTGGGCTATGTCAGCCCCGGGGATTTTCTGCCCATGCTCCGCTTCATCCGCGAAAAGGGCTATGAGAAGGGCTCATACGAGGACTGGCTCAAAAGCCACAAGAACCCGGCTTAGGGCCGGCGGCAGCATCGTCCGGTGCGGGCAGCTAGCCGGCGCCGAGCAGGCGCAGCGTTTCGGGGTCGGGCTCGCCGCCGCAGTATTTCTGGAGGGCGGCGGTGAAAACGCCCGGCCCCGCCGTAACTTGCGCGAAGAGCGTCATGCAGGAGCGGAATTTGAGATCGTCGGGAAAAAGGAAAATGCCGCTGGCGGAAGCCTTGTTCGCATCGAGCGCGAGCTGCGTGCATTCCAAGAGGCGCGGTCCCAAAACGGGGTGCGCGAGATAGGCGCGGGCCTCGTCCGTGGAGGCGATCCCGTATTTTTGCGCCAGCGGACTGCGGCCCAAACCCCGCAGTTGCGGGAAAATATACCACATCCAGTGGCTGCGCTTCTCCCCTTGCCGCAACTCGGCCACGGCGCGCGTGTAGGTGCCCTCTTGCGCGTCCACGAATCGCTCAAGTTCGAATGGGTCCGGCGCTTGGCCCCGGTCACTGGGTTGTTTCGCGTTGCTCATCCGGTACAGGTCTCCGGAAACACCGATGCTGGCGCTTGTGACATTTGCCGTGCGCAATATCTAGTCAAGACTGGCGCGGCGGCTATACTTCACGCGGGGGAATGTTATTGGCCAATCGCTACCATAGCCTTACCGTACCGGCCACGGCGGCCGGCTGGAGCACCGCGGAGCCTTTGTCCGCCGGGGCTGCCATGGGCTATGCCTTGTTCGCGGACCGGGGCGAACCCTCAGGCCCTCTACCCCAGCGCTTCGACCTCGTTGCCAGCCGTACTGTCCCCGAGGGCGCCACGCCGCCGCAATATACGCTCAGGGCGGAGCGGGAGCCCGCGCGCGCGGCGTTCGCGGAGGCCCGGCGCAGGCGCTTGCGCTGGCCTTACCTCGCCTTGGCCGCGGCCCTGCTCCTTCATCTGGCCCCCTTTGGAACCATCGCCTTGTGGCCCAGCCCGCCCGAGCGTTTCGGCATGGAAGACGGCGTGCCCGACAATCTGCCCGTCTCGGTCATCAGCGCGGCCGAACTCGACCGGCTCAGCTCCGACTCGATCCACCGCGAGGCGGCGCCTACGCCCGCGCCGGCCCCCGATATGGCGGCCCTGCCCTCCCCGCCTCCCGAACCCGCGCCTGCTCCGCCCCCGGAGCCGCAACAGGAGCCGGTGAAGGAGGCCGAAGCATCCTTCACGCCCGAGCCGCAGAAGGCCGTGAAGACGCAGGACTTCGACCCCACCGGTTTCATCGAGGCGGCGTCGGCGCAGTTCAGCGCGCAGCTCAACCACGCCTTCCAGGCGGCTGAGTCGCGGCGCGAGCGGCCCTCCGAGCCCCGGCGCCAGACGGCCAAGGCCGAAGCCCGAGCCGGCGGCGTGTCGGTCATGCGGCCCGGCGCCACGCACAAGGGCAAGTCCGACCCGTTCGCCCGCGAGGTGGTCTGGGCGCTGGCCGCCACCAAGCCGATGGGCAACGGTAAATACGGCACCGTCGTCGTGACCTTCGAGGTGAGCGGCGAGGGCCGGCTCGAAGGCTTGCGGATGCTCAAGAGCGCCGGCGACAAGTGGCTCGACACCGCCGTGATGATGTCGGTGCGGCAGGCGCACATGCCCAAGCCGCCGGAGCCGCTGCCCCTGGGCGACCGCACCTTCGTGGTGGAGTACATCTCGATGGAGGAGGGCGGCAGGCGCTGAGGGCGCGGTTTAACGCTACATTGACTCTCCCGACTGCTCTCTGGCCCCGTTTTCGAGGGGTAGAAAATTGTTTCCCTATTTCGAGATAATCTAGCAGAAAAGTCTTGAGTAAGTGTTAAGGCTTATCGTATTGATACAACACGTCTTTTTGTATGACATCACCAACTAAAGCAGCATCTCCGAAGGTTTGGCTTGGTTAATTTCAAATATTCGAACATATTTAACGGATGTTTTGAAACGTAAAAATCAAGCAAAAGCGAGAAAAAATTTGCAAAAATGCACGAGTGGAACGCATGCACGCGGCCTGTTTACCATATCTACGTTAACCATAGTAGGCCCCTCCGCGAAATACACCGTTCATTAACGCGGAGAACGAGGCTGCCGATGGCACGCGGCGTGTAGCGAACCCCATAGGCCATGGCGCCGATAGAACGACTCGACCTCCTCATCGCTCGCGAACTCGCCCCGGCGGACCTGCTCACGCCCCTCGCGAACGGCTTCCTCCTCGGCGCGCCACAAGCGGTACGGCCCAACCTGCGCCGCCTCAACAGTGGAACCCGCCTTGTCAAGGCTCGCCGCCAGCAGAAGGCAAAGCCCCTCCCGCTCGCTCGCGGAAAGCTCCAATGCTTGCTCAGCGATAATTTTTACGCGCTCGCGTCGTAAGCGTCTTGAGAGAGCTACGGC
>PMBZ01000073.1 GCA_003153975.1 Hyphomicrobiales bacterium | reverse complement strand
GGCCACGAGGTGGACCGGCGCTTGCGGGAGGGCGATGTGCGCCTGTCCATGGGCGGCGAGCCAACATTCGTCTCCATCGACGATGTGGACGGAGCGGAATGGAACACCGAGGCGGTCGGCCCCGATAAGCGCCGCTATGCCGAGACTCTGATCCGCCGCCTGCGCGACCGACTCGCGCCGGGCGGCCTGCTGCATTACGGGCAGGGCAAATGCTACCCCGGCGAGCAGCTTCCGCGCTGGGCCTTTTCCGTGTACTGGCGCAAGGATGGGCAGCCGCTTTGGGAAAACGATGCGCTTGTCGACAAGGAAGTGCCGGCAAGGCCCGCCACCGTGGACGGCGCGGAACGCTTCGCCGCCACGCTCGCCCAGCAGCTCGGCCTTCCGCCGGATTGCGCGGTGCCCGCTTACGAAGACCCCGCGCACTTCCTTCTCATCGAGCAGAAGCTGCCGCTGAACCTCGATCCGGCCACCAACAAGCTCGACGATCCGCAGGAGCGCGCCCGCGTAGTCAAGGTGTTCGAGCGCGGCCTCGACAAGCCCTCGGGCTACGTCATGCCCATCCAGGTCTGGCACAGCCAGGAGCGCGGCCGCCGCTGGATCACGGAGCGCTGGGGCTTGCGGCGCGGCAAGCTCTTCCTCCTTCCGGGCGATTCTCCCGTAGGCTTCCGCTTGCCGATAGGCTCGCTGCCCTACCTCGCGCCCGCGAACTACCCGCATGCCGTGCCCATCGATCCGTTCGCGGCGCGCGGTGCACTGCCGCCGCGCGAGGTGCTGCTGCCCAGCCGCCGCCAATCGGCGACGCTGCCACCTCCCGAAACGCGCGCCGCGCCGGACGAGGTGGTGGGCTCGGTGCGCACCGCGATGGTCATCGAGCCGCGCGACGGGCACCTTTGCGTATTCATGCCGCCGCTCCATGACGCCGAGGACTACGCGGCACTTGCCGCCACGGTCGAGGAGGCGGCCAGGATCGCCGGCCAGCCCGTGCACATCGAGGGCTACGAGCCGCCCAGCGACTGGCGCTTCAACGTCATCAAGGTGACTCCCGATCCCGGCGTGATCGAAGTGAACATTCATCCGGCCTCGAACTGGGACGAGGCGGTGAACATCACCGAAACGCTCTATGAAGAAGCGCGGCTGGCCCGGCTCGCCACCGAGAAATTCATGATCGACGGCCGCCATACCGGCACGGGCGGCGGCAACCACATCGTGCTGGGCGCGCCAACGCCAGGGGACAGCCCGTTCCTGCGCCGGCCGGACCTGCTCGCGAGCATCGTCAACTATTGGCAGAACCACCCGTCGCTGTCCTACCTCTTTTCCGGCCTGTTCATCGGCCCGACCNNAGGCGCCGCGCATCGACGAGGCCCGCCACGACTCGCTCTACGAAATGGAGATCGCGTTCTCCCAGGTGCCGGACAAGGACGCGGGCTGGATCCCCTCCTGGCTCGTGGACCGCATCTTCCGCAATCTGCTCATCGACTCCAGCGGCAACACCCACCGCGCCGAAATCTGCATCGACAAGCTTTATNNCCGCCGCATGCGCGCATGAGCCTGGCGCAGCAGCTTTTCCTGCGCGCGCTCATCGCCTGGTTCTGGGAAAAGCCCTACAAGCGCGGGCTCATTCCCTGGGGCACGGAAATCCACGACCGTTTCATGCTGCCCGAGTTCGTCTGGCAGGACTTCAAGGACGTAATCGCGGATTTGCGCGGCGCGGGCTTTCCGGTCGAGCTTGAATGGTTCGCGCCGCATTTCGAGTTCCGCTTCCCAATCTATGGCAGCGTGACCTACGATGGCATCGAGCTTGAGCTGCGCTCGGCGCTGGAGCCGTGGCATGTGATGGGCGAGGAGGGCGCGCAGGGCGGCACGGTGCGCTATGTCGACTCGTCGCTGGAGCGGCTGCAAGTGAAGGTCGAAGGCAACCTCGGCACGCGCTATCGAGTGGCCTGCAACGGCATCCGCGTACCGCTGAAACCGGCGGCAGCACACGGCGAGGCCGTGGCGGGGGTGCGCTTCCGCGCCTGGCACCCCGCGCAGTGCCTCCAGCCCACCATCGCGCCGCACACGCCGCTTACGTTCGACCTCGTGGATAGCTGGGCCGGGCGCTCCATCGGCGGCTGCCGGTATCACGTCGCCCATCCCGGCGGGCGCGCGCACGACACGTTCCCGGTGAACGCGCTCGAAGCGGAGACGCGGCGGCTCGCACGCTTCGAAACCATCGGGCATACGCCAGGGCCGATGACCCCGCGCGACCCCGGCACAAACCCATACTTCCCCCACACCCTCGACCTGCGGCGGGTGGGGTTTTAACAAGATGGATGGCCGCAGCATTCTATGGCTGTTTTTCGCGCGGCGAGGTATGATCTTTCGTGAAATGGAGCGCAGCCATGCAATCTCACCCTCAGCATACCTTGATTCTCGTTCGAGCCGATTGGGACGATGAGGCGGGAGTATGGATTGCAAGTAGCGCCGATATCGAAGGCCTTGCAACTGAGGCGGCAACTCTTGAGAAGCTGCGCGAGAAAGTCCTCGTCATGGTGGCGGAGCTGGCGGAACTCAACGGCCTCGACTCGCGGCTGCCCGAAATCCCGATCCACATCATGGCTGGCCAAACGGCGCGCATTCCAAACCCGAACTTCCGCTGATGCCGTCTTATGAGAAGGACGTTCGCGCGTTACTTCGGGAGAATGGCTGCTCGTTTCACCGGCAGGGCAAGGGCGATCACGAGATCTGGTTCAGCCCAATCGCGCAGCGCTACTTTACCGTGGATGGCAAGATCAAATCGCGCCACACCGCGAACGAGGTCTTGAAGCAAGCC
>PMBZ01000040.1:10841-14023 GCA_003153975.1 Hyphomicrobiales bacterium | reverse complement strand
CCTACGCACAAGTTGAACAGAGCCATTATGATAGAGGTGTCCGAGTTGTATCTGGGCTTTGTAGTCCAAGTGCTAAAGGTGGGCGTGATGACGCGGTTGATGAAGTTGACGCCGCCCTGCTGAGCATTGGCCGTCACGGGCCAGAGCGCTGCGGCGCTGAGCTCGGCCAGGAAACCTACGCGTACCGCGCATCGCGAGAACTTGCTCGATGTGAACATCTGAAATCACCATACTGCCGACCCACCGGACATTGCACTGGACTCAGACAACAACCTAACAAGCACTCGGGCCGCCCTGGTAACAACCACTGGCGGCACGTCCATTACTGGCGCGCGGCTTTCGCTAATACCTGCATCTACCGGATTACAGCCGGAGCCTCACATCGGTCACGCCGAACGCCACCTTGAGTTGCACGCATGTCCGCCGATTGCAACTCAACGGCCCACTCTGGTTGTGGATGGCATGTGAATATAGACGCAGCCAATCCCGATGGGCGGCAAGATGTAATGCCACTTTCAGTGGATAATCCCTGGAATTTTGGTGCAGGGTCCCGCTCCGCCGATTCGCCAAATCCTCGCCGCATTCGCGCCAGCCCGGTTTTTCTCTGTCCCAACGTGACACGGAGCAAGCGGCGCGGAATCCAGTGTGCCGTGGGGGCTCAGGCCGCTGGAGACGCGAAATGCCGCGCTGGTATGCAATTTGAGAGTTGTTGCATAAAACAGCCTTTTTTTTCGATAAAACTTATTTAGATTTGCGTATTCGAGGATCGTTATGAACATTTCTCCAGAGCTGTGCAGAGCGGCACGCGGGCTGCTGGGATGGTCGCAACAGGAGCTGGCCAGCCGGGCGCAGGTGGCACGCAAGACCATCGCCGATTTCGAACTGAGCCAGGTTACGCCTCACCCCCGGACGCTGCGGGACGTGGTCGCGGCTTTGGAGTCGGCCGGCGTCGAATTCCTGCCGGTCGAGGCCAACATCTCACGGGGCGGCATCCGCATCCGGTGGGAGGGAGGGCTGCGCAGGGCTTAGAACGTCGCAGGGCGGCCAATGTCCTGGGTGAAGCGTTGCACGCTTCCGCCTCTCATGCCGGCGCGGTCAGCAAAGCGCGGCGACGGCTGCGCGCAGTTCCTCGATGCCGAGCCCTTCCACCGCCGAGGTCGCGAGCACTACCGGGTAGGCGGCGCCGTGTTTCTTGAGTTCCGCTTCGGTCTCGCGCATCACCTTGTTGAGATCGCCAGACTTCGGCTTGTCCGCCTTGGTGAGCACAGCCTGATAGGATACCGCGGCCTTGTCGAGCATGGTCATGATCTCGCGGTCGGACGGCTTGAGCCCGTGGCGGCTATCGATCAGGAGCATCACGCGCTTGAGCTGGGCGCGGCCGCGCAGATAATCGTGGATGAGCTTGGTCCAGCCCTCGACCAGCGACTTGGGCGCCTTGGCGTAGCCGTAGCCTGGCATGTCGACGATATATAAGCTGTCGCCGAGGGTGAAATAGTTCAGCTCGCGGGTGCGCCCTGGCGTATTCGAGACGCGCGCGAGGCTGCGCCGGCTCAGAAGCGCGTTCAAAAGGCTCGATTTGCCGACATTGGAGCGTCCGGCAAACGCGACCTCGACCCTATCGCCGGCCGGCAGGCCCTCGACGCTCGCGACGCCCAGCGCAAAGTCCGCGGGCGTTTTGAACAGCTCGGCTGCCTTTAGCGCCGCCGCTTCATTGTCATCCACAGCGGACACCATCGCCTCGCTTCCAGTTCACGCGCTCTAGTGAAGCCCCCCACATCCCAGCCCTCTCCCCAAGGAGAGAGAAGGGCTGCTCGCAGCCGTTGAGGGGGCGTCCCGCTCTCCCCTTGGGGAGAGCGGACAGGGTGAAGGGGTCTTAAGCCCCTCCACGGATGCCTCACTCGGCCGGTGTGCGGCTCCCGCCGCTATTCTTCATGCGCGAGCGCACCTGCTGCACCCGGCCGTGCACCTTCTTGATGCCGACATTGTGCATGATGTCGATCTCGACCCCCTGCCGCTTCATGATGAAGGCCTGCTGCGAGAAGGACAGGATGTTGTTCCAGGTCCAGTAGAGCACGAGGCCCGCCGGGAAGTTCGCCAGCATGAAGGTGAAGATCACGGGCATCCAGGTGAAGACCTGCTGCTGCACCGGATCGGCCGGCGTCGGGTTGAGCCGCATCTGCACCCACATCGAAATGCCCATCGCCAAGGGCAGGATGCCCAGCATCAGGAATTGCGGCGGCGTCCAGGGAATGAGCCCGAACAGGTTGAAGATTGTCGTGGGATCGGGAGCGGAAAGATCCTTGATCCAGCCGAAGAAGGGTGCGTGGCGCATTTCGATGGCGACCAGCAGCACCTTATAGAGCGCGAAGAACACCGGGATCTGGATGAAGATCGGCAGGCACCCGGCCATCGGGTTGACCTTCTCGTCCTTGTAGAGCTTCATCAGCGCTTCCTGCTGACGCACCTTGTCGTCCTTGAAGCGCTCCTGGATCAGCTTCATCTCCGGCTGCAGCTTCTTCATCTTGCTCATCGACTCGAACGACTTGTTCGCGAGCGGGAAGAAGGCCGCCTTCACAACGACGGTGGTAAGCAGGATGGCGACGCCGAAATTACCCACGAGCAGATAAAGGAAGTCCATCAGGTAGAACATCGGCTCGGTAAGGAAGAAGAACCAGCCCCAGTCCACGAGCTTGTTGAATTTCTCGATCTCGTTCCCGTGCTCAGTCCTGTATTTTTCGAGGAGCTTGACATCCTTGGCGCCGGCGAACAGCCGGCTCGTCACGGTTTCCTTGCCGCCAGGCGCAACCGTGACCGCCTCCTGAATGTAATTGGAGTAATAGTGCTTCTGCTCGTTGCCGAACATCATCCCTTCGAACGGCTTCGCCTGGTTCGGGATGAGCACCGCCGCCCAATATTGCGAGGTGATGCCGATCCACCCGCCTTTGCCCGAGGCGTTGATGTCCTTGGCGTTTCTCGTGGCCGGATCGTAATTCTTGAGCGCCGACGAATAGGTCGTCTCTTTAAGCCCGTTGCTGCCGAAGACGCCGAGCAGCCCTTCATGCAGCACCGAATAGCCTAAGGTCTTGGGCTCGGTCAGCTCGGCCACCTGGCCCCAGGGCCTGAGAGTCAGCGGCTGGCCGGTCTTGTTCTCCACCTCGTCGGAGATGGTGAACATGTAGTGG
>PMBZ01000040.1:0-10834 GCA_003153975.1 Hyphomicrobiales bacterium | reverse complement strand
GTCCACCAGCCGGTATAGGTGAAATAGGGATGCGGGCTCCCCGAAGGCGAGAGCAGGACGACCTTGGGGCTTTTCGGATCGACCGTCTCTTTGTAGTTGCGCAGGATCACATCGTCGATCCTGGCACCCTTCAGGTTGATCGAGCCTTGCAGATCGGGGCTGTTGATTTCAACGCGCGGCGAAGCGGCGATTGCATCCTCGCGGGTGGCATAGCCTGCGACAGGCGCCGGCTGCATGGATGGCATGGGGGCACCGGGAGAAACTGCCGGCGCAGGTGGCGCTCCAGGCGCTGCCGTCTCGCCCTGGACGGGCTTCGGCGCATTCTGGGTGGCCTCCGTATGTTGCTGTTTGCGCGTCCGTTCGGCCGACGGCTGTAGGTAGAGGAGATCCCAGCCGATGACGAAGGCGAAAGAAAGCGCAATGGCAAGCCAAAAGTTTCTGTTGTTTTCCATAACCCGCTCTAGGGAGAATCGTCAAAAACGCGTGAGAGCACCCGCGAAAGCGGGGCAGCCGGTCCGCTTGTAGCCGGCTTATGTCCGCGAGGAAACATAAACCACGCAACACCCGTGCCGCCATTGCATGATATGGTGACTGTCCTATTGGGCGCCCGGGCTGCACACTTTAATGGAACGGCGCCGCCCTGTTCGCAAGTAGTTGCGGGAAATTTAGGCTTGCCGCCCGCCTGCCCAGGGCTTTTCGATGGAGAGGGGACGCTAGAAATCCCGCCGCGGAATGTCCGGGGGAGATTCCCTCCGCTAATCGATTGAGCAGCTCCGGCAAGCGTCCCTCGCAATTTTAGGCAAGTCTTACTGTGGTCACGCTTTCTGATTAGGCAGACCCAGGGGCAGGAGACACAAGGGGACAATATGCCGTTCGCATCGCATTGGCGTGCCCGGACTTTGGGCGCGGGTTTGTTCTTGGCTAACTTCGCATTTGGCTTTGGGGCAGTTGCCCAGGACGCCGGCGGCGCCAAGCCGGACGCAGCATCGTGCGAGGCGCGGGAGATCGCCGTGGCAATCCGGGGCTGCACGGCGCTCATCGAGGGGGCGGCGCCGGGCGATGCGAAGCTGACGCAAGCCTTGATTAAGCGCGGCAAGGCTTACGCCAAGCGGTCCTACTATTCCGACGCGGTTGCCGATTTCAGCCGGGCCATTGAACTAGACCCCAAGAACGCGAAAGCCTATCTGGAGCGCGGCCGGGCTTACGATGAGCTGGCGGACAAGTCCCGCGCGGAAGCGGATCTGGCCGAGGCGATGCGCCTGGACCCTGCCGATCCCGAAGCATACGCCTCCAGAGGCTGGCTTCGTCAGAACTCCGGGGATAAGGAAGCCGCGAAGGCCGATTTCGAGCAGACGATCAAACTCGCCGATGGCGCGATAGAGGCAAGACGGAACCCCGGCGGCGCCTATTACGCCAGGGCCGACGCCTATGCGGGCATCGAGGACTGCGCCCGGGCCATCTCCGATCTGGAGGATGCGATAGAACTGAATCCGCGGGAGGAGACATATTACGCGGATCGCGGTGCGGTTTATAGCCTCAAAGGCGAATACGACAAGGCGGCAGCCGATTACGCCAAAGCCCTGGAACTCCAGCCGGAATATTGGCGCGGGCTAAGCTTGCGGGGGGGCCTGTCCGCTGCGCGGTTCGACTATGACAAGGCCATCGCCGACGCCACGGCGGGTATCAAGCTGAACAAGCGCAATGCGCAGGCCTATGCCAATCGCGGCTATTATTATCGCAGCAAGAAGGATTTCGCCCACGCCGTCGCCGATATCGGCGAAGCGATCAGGCTCCTGCCCAATTCCGCGAACGCCTACGCCAACCGGGGCTGGGCTTATCTCGGACAGAAGGATTACGAGCACGCGCTCGCGGACTTCAAGCGGACGCTTGAGCTGAACCCGAAGATCGTGGGGGCACGCAACGGCATAGGACAGATCTATATCGCCCAGAAGGATTTTCCGCAGGCCATCGCCGAATACGATGCGCTGATCGCCGCCGATCCCAGCTCCGCCAACTACACCATGCGTGGCCAAGCCTATAAGGCGATGGGCACCAATGACAAGGCGATTGCCGATTTCAGCGAGGCCATCCGCCTGAAACCGGACAACCGCGACGCACTGGGCGGGCGGCAGCTCGTCTACTCGAAGATTGGCGACACCGAAAAGCAAATCGCCGACCTGAAGGAGCTTATAAAGCTGCTTCCGGACGAAGATACTTACTATATTACACTGTCCCAAGCCTACAGGAAAGTCGAGGATAACGATCGCGCCATATCGGTGCTCGACCAGTTCATTCGCAAGAAGCCGGATTCCGCCTTCGCTTATCAGGTGAGAGCGAACTTTTACTCAGGCACAGGCGAGTTCGACAAGGCAATCGCCGATGCCAACCAGGTCATCCGCCTGACGCCCGACGATCCGGAAGGATACAGCTACCGGGCCATGCAGCATTTCGCGAAGGGCGACTTCGACAACGCCATCGCCGACCTCACGCAGGCGATCCGGCTCAATCCGGATAAAGCCGCCTCCGACTACTGGCAGCGCGCCAGCGCCCGCAATGTCAAGGGCGACTATGTGCATGCCATCGAGGATACAACGCACGCCATCCAACTGGCCCCTAACATAGAGAACGAAGAGCTGCGGCAGATGGTGCTGGAGTCGGCCTACGCCCTCCGGGCCATGTCCCGCTCGAACGTCGGCGATACGGAAAACTCGCTCGCCGACTACAACGAGGCCGTCAAGCTTGCTCCCAACAATGCCGATGCCTTTGCCTCCAGAGGACAGTTCTATTTCTGGCAGGCACAATACGAGGCCGCCATCCAGGACTTCGACAAGGCGTTGCAACTGGACGCCAAGGAGTGGGTTTCGCGGAGCACGAAAGCACTGGCGCTTCTTCAACTGGGCAGAATTGAAGAGGCAAGCAAGGAGGTCGAGATAGGCCTGCGTTCGGGCGCGAACCGGGATGCCTATCTCGCCGTCCGCGGCGCAATTGCTTACGAGCAAGGCAAATACGCCCGTGCGGCCGACGATCTGAGCGAGGCGATAAACTTGTCCCGGTACAAGAAGCCAGCCAACTACATGCGCCGCGGGCAGGCCTACGAGAAGCTCGGGCAGAAGGCGCTGGCGATGGCCGATTACACGGCCGCCATCGAGCTGAATGTGCCGAATTCGAGCCAGCGCGATGCACGCGTGGTCGCGCGCGAGCGGCTTGGCGTGCTGCAGGGCGAATCCGTCGCCGAAAAGCAGCAGCCCGCGCAGACGCAAACGCAGAAGGCGCAGCCCGTCGATCCGGGCCGGCGCATCGCGCTCGTGATCGGCATCGGCGCCTACCAGAACGCGCCAGCCTTGCGCAATCCGCCGAACGACGCCGCGGCCGTCGCCAAAGCTCTGCGCGAGCTTGGCTTCAACGAAGTGACCGAGCTGCTCGACCCTACCCGCGCCAGCCTCGAAGCGGCGCTCATGGCGTTCAGCGACAAGGCGGCGGATGCGGACTGGGCGGTGGTCTTCTATGCCGGCCACGGCATGCAGGTGGACGGGCATAACCACCTCATCCCAACCGACGCGAAGCTCGAAAACGACCGCCACGTGGATTTCGAGACGGTCGTGCTCGACAAGGTCATCGAAAGCATGAGCGGCACCAAGAAGCTCGGGCTCGTGATCCTCGACGCCTGCCGCGACAATCCCTTCCTGAAGCGCATGAAGCAGACACGCTCGGTGCGCTCGTTCGGGCAGGGGCTCGCCGCCGTGGAGCCGGGGCAGGGGCAGATGATCGTCTACGCCACCAAGGACGGCTCGGTCGCCGAGGACGGCGAGGACGATCATAGCCCCTTCACCAAGGCGCTCCTGCTGCACATCCACGAGGCGCGCCTCGATATCCGGCTGATGTTCAGCAAGGTGCGCGACGCGGTGCTGCAATCCACCGGGAACAGGCAGCAGCCTTTCACCTACGGCTCACTGCCCGGCGAAGGCCTGTTCTTCAAGGTCGCGGAAAAATAGGACGAACCTGGATGTAACCAGGCACGGCAAGCGTTTCTAAAGCGGTTTCATCCGGGCTTGAGTCGCGGACTGTCATAACCGCGCATGCGGGTATCCATCTAACAGATTATTCTGTCTGTGCAGACATGGATTCCCGCTTTCGCTGGGATGACGGCGAGAAGCCCGGCTTCAAGTGGGAGCGCTTGCGTAAGGGATGTTAACGGGAGGACGTGGTGCGGAAGGAACACCTTAAAGCTTGGACTGTGGCAGCCGTTTTGCTGCCGGCCGCCATTTCATTCTGCGCCGGGGCTCTGGCCCAGGACGCCGGCGGAGCCAAGCCGGAAGCCGCTTCATGCGAGGCGCGGGAGATTGCCGTGACGATCCGCGACTGCACGGCGCTTATCGATGGCGGGGAACTGAGCGGGGAGAAGCTGGCGCATGCCTATCTCAACCGCGGCAAGGCTCACGCCAAGCGATCCTATTACGCGGAGGCCATTGCGGATTTCGACCGCGCCGCCGGCCTCGATCCCAAGAACGCGAAAGCCTATCTGGAGCGCGGCCGGGCTCAACACGAGCTGGCGGACAATGCCAAGGCGGAAGCGGATCTGGCGGAGGCGATCCGCCTGAGCCCCAGCGATCCCGAAGTCTTCGACGCCAGGGGCTGGATTCGCCACAGCGCTGGCGATAAAGAGGCGGGCAAAGCCGATTTCGAACAGGCGATCAAGCTTGCGGACAAGGCGATCGAAGCCAGGCAGGATCTTGCCCGCGCCTATCTTGCCAGGGGCGACGCCTACGCGGGTCTCGAAGACTACGGCCGGGCGCTTGCGGATTTGGACGAAGCGATAGACCTGAGGCCGGAGGATGAAACCGCCTATTCGTATCGCGGGGCCGTCCACCAGCTAAAAGGCGAGCAGGACAAGGCGCAGGCCGATATGACCAAGGCCCTGGAACTCCAGCCGGAATATTGGCCCGCGCTGAACGCGCGCGGGTACCTGTTCACGGAGCGGAGCGACTATGGCCGGGCCATTGCCGACGCAACGGCGGGGATCAAGCTGAATAAAGGCAACGCGCAGGCCTATCACAATCGCGGCTATGCCTATCGCAGCAAGAAGGACTACGCCCGCGCCGTCACCGATGCCAGCGAAGCGATCCGGCTCCTGCCCAATTTTGCTAACGCTTACGCTAACCGTGGATGGGCCTATTTCGGGCAGAGGGATTATGAGCGGGCGCTTGCGGACTTCAAGCGGACGCTTGAGTTGAACCCCAAAGTCGCAGGTGCGCGCAACGGCATAGGACAGATCTATATCGCCCAAAAGGATTTCCAGCGCGCCATTGTGGAATACGATGCACTGATCGCCGCCGATCCCAAATCTGAAAACTATGTGATGCGAGGGCAAGCCTACCAGGATATGGGTGACGAGGCAAAGGCCCTTGCCGATTGGAGCGAGGCCATCAGGCTGAAACCGGATAACGTCCCAGCTCTTGGCGCGCGGAATCTGATCTATGGGAAGCGGCGCGACTATCACAAAGAGATAGCCGATTTGAAGGAATTGGTGAGGCTCCTTCCCGACGAAAAAACATATTATATCGCTCTATCCCAGGCTTACGATAGTGTTGGCGACCATGACCGTGCCATCTCCATACTGGATCAACTCATCCGCAGGTGGCCGAACGACACATTCTCCTACAAGATTAGGTCAAATTTCTACGCGTCGGCCGGAGAGATAGATAAAGCTCTCGCGGACGCCAATGAAATTGTCCGGATCAAGCCTGACGATTCCGAGGGCTACAGCTATAGGGCGCACTATTATTTCACGAAGAGCGATTTCGACAATGCGGTAGCCGACCTTACGCAGGCGATCCGCCTGAATCCGGATGGTGCCGCCTCCGAATACTGGATGCGCGCCAATGCCCGCAATTTCAAGGGCGACTATGTGCGTGCGATCGAGGACGCGACTCATGCCATCGAATTGGCGCCCAACCTCAGGGTGGAACAGGTGGGACGCGGTGTGCTCCGGTCCTCCCATAAAATCCGGGCCGTCGCCCGCGCCAATATTGGCGACTTCGAGAGCGCGCTTGCCGACTACAACGAGGCCATCAAGCTCGCCCCGGACGATACCGATGTCTATGCGTACCGCGGCCAGTTCTATATCTGGCAAAAGCAGTACGATCTAGCCATCCAGGACTTCGACAAGGCTCTGCAGCTCGACCCTTCGAATTGGCTCCCGCGCGGCAACAGGGCCTTGGCGCTCGTCCGGCTGGGCAGGCTAGAGGAGGCCAGCAAGGAGGTGGACATTGGCCTGCGCACAGGCTCGAACCGGGACTCCTTCATCTCCATCCGGGGGCTCATAGCTTACGAGCAGGGCAAATACGCTCAGGCCGCCGACGACTTGACCGAGGCCCTGCAATTGACGATGTTCAAGACCCCGATTGACTATACGCGGCGCGGGCAGGCATACGAAAAGCTTGGGCAGAGGGCGCTGGCCATGGCGGATTATACCGCCGCCGTGGGGCTGAATGTGCCGAATCCAGGTCAGCGCGATGCGCGTGTCGTCGCACGCGAGCGCCTCGGCGTGCTCCAGGGCGAAGCCGTTTCCGCGCAGCCGCAGCCTCAAAAGGCGCAGCCCTCCGTTCAGAGCCGGCGCATCGCGCTCGTGATCGGCGTGGGGGGCTACAAGAATGCGCCGGCCTTGCGCAATCCGCCGAACGATGCGGCGGCCGTGGCCAAGGCATTCCGCGATTTGGGCTTTTCCGAGGTGATCGAGGTCTTGGACCCAACACGCGCTGCCCTTGAGTCCGCCTTCATGTCGTTCGGCGACAAGACGCCGGACTCGGACTGGGCGGTGGTCTTCTACGCGGGCCACGGCATGCAGGTGGACGGGCACAACTTCCTGATCCCAACCGACGCCAGGCTCGCAAGCGACCGCCATGTGGATTACGAGACGCTCGTGCTCGACAAGGTCATCGAAAGCCTGAACGGCACCAAGAAGCTGGGGCTCGTGATCCTCGACGCCTGCCGCGACAATCCNNATCCGGCTGATGTTCAGCAAGGTGCGCGACACGGTGCTGCAATCGACGCAGAACAGGCAGCAGCCCTTTACCTATGGCTCACTTCCCGGAGAAGGGCTGTTCTTCAAGGCCATGGAAAAGTGAGGAAGTAGGTGGCTTGGTGCTTGCGCGGGGGAGCGGTCTCGCGCATCACCGATTGCGACAGCATTGCTCTTGGGGGGAACAAAATGGCGCGGGGTTCTCATCGGCTTGTCAAACGCCGGACCGCCGGTTTGGTCTTGGCCGCCTTTGCGTTGAGCGCCGCGGCATTCGCGCGCGGCGGCGGCGGCGTCAAGGTGGAGGCAAGCGCATGCGAAGCGCGGGACATCGCCACCGCCATCAAGGGCTGCACGGAAACCATCGACGAGGGCCGCGGCCGCAACGCCAAGCTCGTGCAGGCCTACTTCAATCGCGGCAAGGCTCATGCCAAGCGCGGCAACTTCAGCGGCGCCATCGCCGATTTCGAGCAGGCCATTGGGCTCAATCCCAGCAATGGCGAGCTTTACCGCGAGCGCGGCGACAGCTACCGGGCGCGGAGGGAGTTCGCTGCCGCGGAGGAGGATCTCACGTCGGCGATCCGCCTGGACTCTGGCGACCTCAAAGCCCATACGCTCAGAGGCTGGCTCTACAAGCTGACCGGCGACAAGGAGCGCGCAAAGGCCGATTTCGAGCAGGCGCTGAAGCTGGCGGATGCGGCCATTGCCGCGAAGGGGGACGTGGCGCCGGCCCGCTACTACCGCGCCGAGGCGCTTGCGGGCCTCGGCGAGTACGACAAGGCCATCGCAAGCTACGACGCGGCCATCAAGGCGAAGCCGGACGACGAGGTGGCCTACGCGGATCGCGGGGTTATCTACATCGTCAAGGGCGACAAGGAGCGGGCGATTGCCGATTTCAACAAGGCGCTCGACCTCCAGCCCGACTATTGGCATGCGACCAACGAGCTTGGCAGCGTGTTCCTCCAGAGCGGGGATTACACCAAGGCGGTTGCCGAATACGATTTTGCGATCGGGCTCAGCAAGGATAATGCGGAAGCCTATAACAATCGTGCCGCGGCCTTTGTGGGCAAGGGAGAGTTCGACCGGGCCATCGCCGACGCGAACGAAGCGATCCGCCTCATCCCGAATTATGCAGACGCCATCGGCAGCCGGGCTTCCGCCTATGCCGGCAAGAAGGATTACGATCCGGCCATCGCCGATTTCAACCGCGCCATCGAGTTGAGCCCCAAGAACGCCGCGGCCTATGCGGGCAGGGCCAAGGCCTATGCCGGCAAGAAGGAATTCGTCCGCGCCATCGCCGACAGCGGCACCGCGATTGCGAACGATTCAGGCTATGCCTCCTATCTGGTGCGCGGCCAGATTTACGAGGCCTCGGGCGACGACGCCAAGGCGCTCGCCGATTACGGCGAAGCCATCCGCCTCAAGCCGGAGAACGCGGGCGCCCTCAATGTCAGGGCGGCGCTCCACGGCAAGCGCGGAGACTACGGCAAGCAGTTCGCGGACCTGGACTCCGCCGTCGGCCTAGCCAAGGACAACCCGCAAGCCTACCTCAACCGCGCGGCCGCCTACCGGAACAAGGGCGACTTCGACCGCGCGATTGCCGATGCGAGCGAGGCGATCCGCTTGGCCTCGAATTTCGCCGAGGCGTTCGCGAGCCGCGCTTCCGCCCAGGCAGGCAAGAAGGAATTCGACAAGGCCATCGCCGATTTCTCGCGCGCCATCGAGTTGAGCCCCAAGAATGCCGCAGCCTATAACGGCAGGGCCAGGGCCTATGGCGAGAAGAAAGATTTCATCCGGGCGATTGCGGATTGCGATGCGGCGGTGGCAAACGACGCAAGCTTCGTCAACTACTTGGTACGCGCCCAGATTTACGAAAACACCGGCGACAACGCTAAGGCGGCGGCCGATTTCAGCGAGGCCATCCGCCTCAATCCGGACAGCGCGGGCGCTTACGCCGGCCGGGCGAGGATGTACGCAAAGCTCGCGGATTACGGCAAGGAGATCGCCGATCTCGATGCGCAAATCCGCCTGATGAACAACCAGGGCACCTCGCAGGTTCCGCTCGACCAAGCCTATTTCGCACGCGCTGAGGCCTATGGCAACAAGGGCGACACTGGCCGCGCCATCGCCGAGCTGAACAAGCTGCTCTTGAGGAAACCGGACTATTACAGCGCCTATGGCATCAGGGCCGTGTATCATATCAGGGCGGGCGACTACGACGCGGCCTTGACCGGCGCGAATGAGATGGTCCGCCTGCAGCCGGATAACGCGGAAGGCTATGGCCTCAGGTCGGCGGCCTATCTGCAGAAAAGGGATTACGGCCGCGCAATTGCCGACAGCAGCGAGGTTGTGCGGCTTCAGCCGGACAGTGCCGGCGCCTATGCCACCAGGGGCGAGGCCTATTACTGCCAGAAGCAGTACGGCCAAGCGCTTGCCGATTTCGGCAAGGCCGCCCAGCTCAATCCAGCAGATACGGTTTCGCGCGGCTACAAGGCGCTGGCCCTGCTCGGGGCCGGCAAGACGGCCGAGGCCAGCGCGGAGGTGGAGGCGGGGCTCAAGCTGCCTGCCGGGCGGGACCGCTTTCTTTCGGCCCGCGCCGGGATCGCTTCCGCGCAAGGCTCGCATGCGCAGGCCATCGCCGATTACACAGAGGCTATGAAACTGGCCCCGCGCAAATGGCCCGCCGATTACACCGGCCGCGCGGCGGCTTATGAAAAGGCCGGGCAAAAAGCGCAGGCCATCGAGGATTACAGGACGGCCATCGAGGCGCCCGCCTCCACCCCGATGCAACGCGAGGCGCGGACGGCGGCCCGCGAGTGGCTCGCCGCGCTCGATGCCGAAATGCTTGCCGCCAAAGAGGCCGCACGGGCGAAGCTGCAGGCTGAGCTGGGCCGGCGCATCGCGCTTGTCATCGCGGCCGGCGCCTACGAAAACGCTCCCAAGCTGGCCAGTCCGGCCAATGACGCGGCCGCGCTCTCCGCCAAGCTGCGCGAGCAGGGATTTGCCGAGGTGACGGAGGTGCGCGACCCCGGCCGCGCCAGCCTCGAAGCCGCCATCAAGTCCTTCGCCGGCAAGGCCGCGCAAGCCGATTGGGCGGTGGTGTTCTATAGCGGTCACGGCTTGCAGATGGATGGCGGCAACTACCTGATCCCAATCGACGCGAAGCTCGAAAGCAGCCAGCGCGTGATTTTCGAGACGGTGGCGCTTGGCCGCGTGCTCGATAGCGCGGCGGGCGCGAAGAAGCTGGGGCTCGTCATCCTCGATGCTTGCCGTGGCAATCCCTTCGTGGTGCGCATGCGTGAAACCGATCCGGCGCCCGCCTTCGGGCCGGGCCTCGCCGCCGTCGACCCGCCGCCCGGCGAAATGGCTGTCTCGGCAGCTAAGGACGGCACGGCTTGCGAGGATGGCGAAGGCGATGTCGGCGGCAGCCCCTTCACGAAAGCCCTGCTTGAGCACATCGGCGAGGCGCGCGTTGACCTGGCCCCCATGTTCGGCAAGGTGCGCGGCGCGGTTCTGGAAGCGACGCAGAACAGGCAGGAGCCTGTCCTCTACGGCGCCCCGCCAGCGGAAGGCCTGTTCTTCAGTCTGGCGGGAAGGTGAGATGGCGCCGCGGCAAGTTCGCCGCCGCCCTGGCCGCCCAATCCAGGTCTTCGCCGCGCATTTGCACAAGTACGCCTCGCGGGAAATCCTGACCCATTTGCCGCGAGCGCTCGCGGGATTTCTTGCGGATCAGACACTAGCAGCCTGCCGGACTTAGCTTGGCGCGAAGCAGCGGTTAGAATCGGCGCATTGATTCGCCGCAGTTCCGGAAGGCAGCCC
>PMBZ01000241.1 GCA_003153975.1 Hyphomicrobiales bacterium | reverse complement strand
GGTTTTGGCGTGAACTGGGTATAGTTTGACATAATCTCACCATGCAGGGACATTAGCAAGCGCCACCGCATGAGCAAAAACACATACAAGAAGATCGTGATCCTGACCGGGGCTGGGCTCTCCGCCGAATCCGGCCTGCATACCTTCCGCGACAAGGACGGGATCTGGGCCAAATACGACTATCGCGAGGTGGCGACGCCCGAGGGCTACCAGCGCAATCCGTCGCTTGTGCTGGATTTCTACAACGAACGCCGGAGGCAGAGTGCCGGCGTCAAGCCGAATGCGGCGCACGGCGCGCTGGCGCGGCTGGAGGCGGAGTATCCAGGCCTTGTGCTGACGGTGACGCAGAACATCGATCCGCTGCACGAGGCGGCCGGCAGCAAGCAACTCATCCACATGCACGGCGAGATCGCAAAGGCGCTCTGCTCGGCCTGCGGCGGCCGCCACGCCATCGGCGGCGAGGACATCACGGTCAGCTCGGCCTGCCCCGCCTGCGGCATGCCAAGCACGCTCCGGCCCGATGTGGTGTGGTTCGGCGAGATGCCCTACCGCATGGACGAAATCTACCGCGCGCTCACCACCTGCGACCTCTTCTTATCCATCGGCACCAGCGGAACGGTGTACCCAGCGGCGAATTTCGTGCTTGAGGCGGCCGCGTCGGGCGCCCATACGGTCGAGCTGAACCTCGAACCCTCCGAGCGCTATGGCGGCTTCCGCGAAGCGATCCACGGCCCGGCGACCGAAATCGTGCCGGCCTATGTGGACAGGCTCCTGCGGGCGGCGCGAGGTTAATCGCTCCTCGCATCTTGTGGAAACAGAGGGACGCCCCGGCCAGTTCCGGAAAAGCCCATGCTATCAATTATCGTGGCGAATCTAACTAAAACCGCGCCGCGCCCGGCGAAAGCTACTCGGACCTGAAATAATGCCAGACGCCATCCGGGCTTATCCCGATCTCGTAGAAGCTGTATTTTCCGCGCGCGGCCATCTCCTTGAAGCGCGCCGGGGGCAGGAACCTGTAAAGCTCCACCTCCTGGCTGGGCGTAAGCGCGCCGGGCGGCATCAGCGCGTGGTAGGGCCACACGATCATCTCGCTTTTCGTGCCTGGGTTGGCGACGGCATAGCCAGTGGTCAGAAGACTGTACAGGATCGCAAGGATCTCCCGGCCGTTCCCGTCCGCCGAAACGCTTTTAAAGAAGGCGATGGGATCGGAGCCGCGACCCTTGCCGAACACCGGAGGAAGCTCGTTCATGTCGATGGGCAGGCGAAGCTTTTCGATATCGCCGCTGGCGGCGGCCTGCAAGATGGCCTGGCGCATGCGCTGAACGGCCGGCGGCAGCTTGGCGACATCGCGCCCGATCTGCACCTCGCCCGCGATGCAGGCAACGCCGCCGGCCAGCAGAACGCAGCAAAGCGCCGCCGCGGAAAGCCACGCCGATGCGCTTAACCATCTTTCGCTCCAGACAAAAATTGCCCTTGGCAAACCTGTCACAATTGTCTCCTGTTGCATTTCATGCCGTTTTCGCGGCATGGATGGCGGCGGGCGCGGCGCGGCGGCATCTCCGTCACCTCGCTACCTGTTTTGGACGTGACGATGGCGGGAAAGGCGGCATATTCCCGGCCATGAGACAAGAGGGCTGAAGCGGCCAATGTGGGCACAGTCGATCATCGATCCGACGCGATTTGCCATACTTGGCATCTTCATCGGCGTGCTCCTGGCCGCGCCCGTTGGCCCAGTGAACATCGTCTGCATCCAAAGAACGCTTGAGCGCGGCTTCTGGGGGGGCTTCGCGGCGGGCCTCGGCTCGGTGCTGGCGGATGGCATGTTCGCCATGATCGCCGCCTATGGAGCCACCGCCATCTCGGGCTTCATGCGCGACCACCAGCTCAAGATCGAGTTGGCGGGCAGCATTATCCTCACCGTGTTCGGCTACAACGTCTTCACGGCCCAGCCGCGAATCGTCGCCACCGCGACCACCAACATCGCGCGGCTGCGGCAGTTCTCGGCCACCATCCCGCAATTCCTGCGGCCCACGCTCCGCTACCGCGTCTGGCGCCTCGTGCCCCACTTGACCATCGTGCCGCAAACCTTCTTCCTCACCATCACCAATCCGGCCTCGATTCTGGGCGTGTTCGCGCTGTTCGGCGGCGCCACCTCGGTCTTGGGCGGCATCAGCACCTGGGTGCAAGCCGTCACCGCCGTGACCTCGATCATGACCGGAAGCCTCGCTTGGTGGGCGGGCCTTTCGAGGCTTATCTCCCGCGTCCGCCACAAGCTCACCGAGGAGCGGCTGAAGCGAATCAACCAGGTCTCCGGCGCCGTGCTTGTGGTTTTCGGCTTCGTTCTTTTCGCCCAATTCGCATACGGGCTCGCGGGCCACCGGATCGGCACCGGCCATCCCTTGGCGCCCTTTGCCTCCAACGCCGTTAACGCTTTCCATGCCGCCCCCCGGCTCTAGCCGGCCATCCGCTTCATTGGATACAATATAGAGCAAATGCTTTTAAAAATCGTAAAGCGCTTCGCTGGCAAATAAGCTATTGATATTCATGGATTAGTTGCACGTGCATTCGCTCCGCTGTTTGACTATTTGGGCGCAGGGGATGGTTAACGCGCGATCTGGGGATATATTTAAGGGGATTCTGGAAACGCAGGAATCGACCTAAAGCGCGGAAAATTTCGCAAAAATTTGGGTGCGGAACACGTTGCGGGCGCGCGTTTACCTTACCCGCATTAACCAAGGTGCGGCCCTGCGCGAAAGTAATGGTCGGTTAAACTCTTCGGGGAGACGGACGATCCCGCAATTGGAGAGCGTGGCTCCCATCGCGGCATTGCTTCCACGTGCAATTCCTCCGGTTGAGCGGAAGGAATGGTACGCATACAGAAGGTTGCTTACTTTCCAGGAAGCCAAGTGTTAGAAGTGTAGCGGGGTGAAACATAACCTGGCAGCAAAATCTTGGCTGCAAGTGAGGGACAAATGGGGGATAAGAGCCCTGTGGTGGACCGTCGGCAAGTATTGAAGCTTGTCATGATCGGCGGCGTTGCCACCGCTATATTGATACCTGGCAGGTGGGTGAAGCCTGTGGTGAACGCGGTGATCCCGCCAGCACATGCCGCGGCTTCGGCGCCTGCAACGAGTACTGGTACAGGTACAAACACCGCTCCTTCTACAACTCCTCCTTCTACAACTCCTACCACACCGGCTACGCCGGCGAAGCCCTGCTCCCCTCCCGGAGTGCTCAATCCCGATACAGGTGAATGTATCATAATAAATTGACTGGGACAGCAGGCGAGGTTTTCTGAACGCACTCAAATAGATGGCGCCTGCAGCGCGGGCGCCATTGCCGCAGCATTTACGCAAAAAGTTACCTGATTACCCCGGCTATTCGAATCACGGCGGCGCATATTACCGCAGCGCCGGCCCGGCGCAGGCTGGCTTCTGTAACGCTCGGTAGTGCCTTGAACAGGGGGAATCGCCCCTTGCGAAAGCGCCTATGCGCGCGGGCCGGCACCCATATAAGAGCTTGTTCCAGCGCCAGAAATGGATTCCCGCCTTCGCCCTGGTGACGCTGCGGGAGCGTCTGGGGACGTGCCCAGACGGTGTGGCGAAAACGCCGGGATAATAAGAAAAACTTAAGAAAGTTCTGGGCGGACAGGCAGTGCGCCAATGAGCGCTTCCGCCGAAGGGCTCTGGTATAGCAAGCGCAAGTGCATGAGCCTGCACACGTTTTCTCATTTGGACAGCTTGGCATCACCTCGCGGCTCCTTCCTTGCGCGCAGTTCCTCCGGTTGAGGAGAGGCAACAAGCAAACGGAGGGTTGGTTTTTTTGATGCAGATTGAATGCTAGAGGCATTTAGACCAGAAATGTTCTGGCAACAATGGCTTGACTTTAAGAGGGGTGACTTATGGGGGACAAAAAGTCCGGGGTGGACCGGCGGCAAGTTTTGAAATTTGTCATGATCGGCGGTGTGGCTACCGCCGTGGTGATGCCAAGCAAGTGGGTGAAGCCCGTGGTGAACGCGGTGATTCCGCCGGCGCACGCCGCGGCTTCGGCGCCTGCAGCGGCTTCGACACCAGCGCCGAAGGCGGCTGCGGCTCCGGCCACCCCTGCTCCAGTAATCCATCCCGCCTCCGGCGTCTACAACGCATGGAGCATAGGTAGCGACGGTCGCGTTACCGTCTACGGCTCCGACGGCGTCACGCCATTCGCCACGGGCACAACCGTGAACATAAACGGCGTCATATATCCGCCAGCGTGATAGCACCCGTGTTTGCGGCTGCCATTATCGCAGCACGCGGATCGTCTGAGTTACACGGCTTGGAGCAGCACATCGTGGCGCGTTTCGTTCTCGTTTTTCACGATCGAAGCGTCGCGTTGTGCTGCCCAACATATGTCGCCGCCGATATGGAGGCGGTGTTCCGGGATTACCTGCCGCACTCCATCAAGATAATGCACGCATCGCCGGTCGCGGCGGCCGCGCTAACGGGTCTGTGCGCCTCCTCATCTGTGTGCATTTCCTCTGGTTGAGAAAGAGCCGCGCGCAAACAGAAGGTTGGTTTCTTCGACGTAAATTAGATGTTAAAGGCAGGAAATCCATAAACGCATTCTCGCGATAAGGTTTTGGTTGCAAGGAGGGGGGTAAAAATGGGGAACAAGAACCCTGGCATGGACCGGCGGCAGGTATTGAAACTTGTCATGATCGGCGGCGTTGCTACCGCTGTGGCGATGCCAAGCAAGTGGGTGAAGCCCGTGGTGAACGCGGTGATCCCGCCGGCACACGCCGCGGCTTCTGCGGCTGTATCCGTGACAGGAACCAGCACCGGCGCAGGCACGGGTAGTGGCAATATATCCGTTAATAATGGCGGCGTTGGTGTCAACTGCAACTACAATACGTCGAACACCGCTGGTGGGGGCACGTCAGGCGGCTCCGTCAATATCAACATGACATGCACGCAAACCACAAATTGACAGCAAGCACGTCTCTCCGAACGGATTCGAAACGATGGCACCCGTGCCGCGGGTGCCATTATTGCAGCGCGCAGATTGTCTAAACTACCCAGCTTGGAGCAGCACATCGTGGAACGTTTCGTTCTAGTCTTTCACGATCAAAGCGTCGCGTTGTGTTGCCCCTCATGCGTCGCCGCCGATATGGAGGCGATCTTCCGCGACTGCCTGTCGCAATCGGCGAGACCAACGCGCACCATCGTTATCGCCAGGAACGGCGGCCTCTATTCCATCGACGATAGCGCGGGCGAGGCCGTGAGCGGCTTGACCCGCGTCGACCTGCCGAATTTCGTCATGGAATTCGTGATGCGGGCGCTGATCGAGGACATCGCCACGGGCGTGGCGCTGCACACGGGCGCGGTCCGCTGGAACGGGAAGGCCATCCTCGTGGCCGGTCCTTCGGGCTCCGGCAAATCTTCCATGATCGCTTGGCTCATGGACCGCGGCTTCGAATACCTCACCGACGAAGCGGCCGTGCTCGATAGCGCCGGCATGCTGTGCTGCATGCCCCGCGCCCTCGTGGTGAAGCCCGGCGCGGCGGAGAAAGTCGCGTGCTTTCCGGCTTTCGAGGGGGCTTACGCGGTGCAGGCAGGCCACCATTCGATGGTGCGGCCCCTCAAGGCGAAGTCCGGCACTGGCAGCAGCCCGTGCGGCCTCATGATTTTCCCAACCTTCGACCGCTCGGCCACCCTGAGCATCGAGTTGCTGGCGCCCGCGCAAACGGCAATGCGGCTCGTGGAATGCAACCTCAACGCCCGCAATCTCCCCGATGGCGGCTTCAGGGCAATCGCGGGGCTCGCGCGGAAGGCCCCGGCCGTGGCGCTGCGGTTTGGCGGGTTCGAATACCTGGAGGGTGCCGCCGATGTGCTCGCGCGCGCGATCCCGGACAGCGGCGCTGGACCGGACGACTGCGGACAATTCCTGCCGGGCCTTGCGGCCTCCGCCGCGTAGGCCGGGCCGCCCGCGCCCAAAACACGCCATTCCAGCGCCGATACGATCCTCGAAGGTGTCAGGCTTGAGCTTGCGGAAAGCTCAAGCCATCGCGGTCCTGACCAGCGCACCTTCCTTCAATAGCATCTGCGCGCCGCTACGCACGTCGGCGGTAATGCTGTCCTGCATATCGGGATAGGCCTCGCCGAGCACGCCGATAACGTCCTTGAGGGACCGGCTGCCGTCGCACAGCCTCCAGATCAGGGCGGCGGTATCGTTCAGGTGCACGGCCTTGTGCGCGCCAACCCGGTACAGCAGCACTTGTCCGTCCATCTCCTCCCAGATGTAATTGGTGGCATGGTTCAATACCAAGCTCAGAATGGCATCCGCGTCCTGGTCACTCATGTGCAAGTCCTCCCGATAGCTTTTTTTGGGAATGTTCAACCTCAGAGAACCTCTTCCTCCTTTTTGGGCATCCGCGCCGTGGTGCGTGGCGGCCTTCGCGGATGGACGCAAAGCGGAGGGGGCTATCCCGTAACGGCGCCGGAAGCAGCGGTTAAAATAGGAAAGATCGCTGAAGCCCGTTTCAAAGGCGATCCCGGTGATGGTGCGGTCCGCATAGGCTGGGTCTCCAAGCCTGCGGTGAGCGAGTGCGAGCCGGCGGTCAAGCACGAATGCGGAAAAAGTCGTGCCCCTGGCCTCGAACAGCTTTTGAATATAGCGGGGACTGACGCCGTGGCGATCCGCAACTGCCGCAACGGACAGGCCGGGCTTTGCGAGCAGCTTTGCGATGTCCTTCTTAATCGCATGTAGCCTAACGGCCGGGATGAGGCGGCGTTTCGCGGATTCCAGGCTGTCCCGGGCCGAGCCGAGAGCCAGCGCCAACAATTGCTGTGTATGTTCCGCCACGACGCGGCCCGCTTCCAGATCGGGATCGGAAGTGAATAGCGCACCGTTCGCGTCGATTGCGGACAGATACCCCTTGAGGAGTATCAGGGCCTCCGCGTCTTTTGGAACCGCTTTCAGGAGAGCGGACGCGGGGTCTGTCATGAGGCTGCTCAAGCCATGGCGCGATACCCGGATGCCAATAAATTGCCCTCCGTCCGGAAATGCGAGCGTTCCTTCGTTTGCGCAGGAAAGCAGGATGCCCTCTCCCGGGGGCAGCATCTTATTCCGCCCAGACTGAGAGACGAAGCCGATGCCCGCCTCGGCGATGATAAATATGAAATGGTCATTGCCGTCCGCAATTAGCTCAGGAGTCCGGCGCACGAGGGCGCCCGTGCACGAGCCCGAGGCGATCGCAAGGCCGGGCAAGATTTTCAGCGCGGCGCTGAAGGAAAAGTGTGCAGCCGCGAGAACCCGGAACTCCACCCTGACGAAGCCGCGTCCGAACGTCTCCCGCAGCCTTGCGAGACTGTCTCCTCCGGGCTCCGTTCCACTCGCAAACCTGTACGCGGCAACCGCCGGTACAGCCGCCGCGGCGTCCGCGGGGGACCAGGATGAAGCACCGGCATGGCTTGCAGGATGTTGCGGCGTTCGAGAGCTGCGCACTTCCCCCAATTCTCTCCGCCTATCCATTCATACCAGCTCGCTGGCGCCATTCAACACCGCTGCCCGGATACCGGACGGCGCGGCTCCGTACCGCCGGCGGAAAACCCGGTTGAAATAGGAGGAGCCGGTGAGCCCGGCCTCGCCAACGATATCTCCGATCGTCTGGTCCGCGAAACGGCCGTCCACCAGCCTGCGATGTACGCGCGCAAGCCGTTGGGCGAGGACGAATTCGGAAAAGGTGGTGCCTTCGGTCTCAAAGAGGCTTTGAACATGGCGGGCCGTAACGCCGTGGCGGCCGGCTATCGTGCTAACGGACAGATCATTCCGGCACAAATTGCGCACGATGTCCGTCTTGATTGCGCACAGGCGGGCAGCACGCAAGCCCCGGTCTTTTGCCAATCCCGCGCTATCCTTTGTTGCGCCGAGCGTCAGCACCGCAAGGTCGAGGATGTGTTCCGCAATTGCGTGAGCCACCGCAGCCTCCGGGAAGGTCTCCATTTGCGATTCGAGCACCGAAACATACGCTTTGAGAAGCCGGAGGGGTTCGCTGTCCTCGGGAATGGGCTTCATGATGGCCGCTTCGGGATCGCGAATCATGGCCCTTAGTGCCGCCCGCGGCAGCGAGACGCTGATGTATTTCACCGGCTCGGGAAATAGCGAAACGGCGGCATCCGAAGCCGATATGAGGATCGCACCTCCGGGCCTGCGCAAGGCTTCGCGGCCCATGTGCGACGTGTGTACGCGGCCCTTGGCGTTGACGTTCAGAAGCAGATCGTCGTTGCCATCGGCGAGGAGCCGGGGCGTGCGGGCAACCTGGATACCATCGGACTGGGCCACCAGTAGCGAAATGCCTGGCAGTCTCCAAACCGCGGCGGAACAGGCGAACGGCACGCCGGGTACGGGGGTGAGTTCGGCGNNCTGGCCGGTAATGGGCGCATTACGACCTCGAACAGTAGATAATCCGTTAAAGGCCATCGCGCCCGCCCGACCCCCCAAGCGCGCTGTGGCTTCTAAGAAACTATATACGATTGTGGCGTAAGCCTGGTCTCGATCATGGTAATACTATGTTATTCTTTCAATCAATCATTGCGCCTCTGAAACTAAACAACCTGAACAGCTCTTGGCCATCGCAGGACTCCTGCCCGGTTTTTGGCTAAAACATTGTTATGCTGCGATAATACTGCCTCCGGCCAGGTTCGCACGCGTGAGGGGCGCTCAACCCAAAGGCGTCATCCGCATTATATACGCGTGCCGCGCAGCAACTAGGCGAGGCAATCGCGCACCACCCCTGTAAAACTCATGCAGACTTCGCTTCAGGACGCAATAACTTCGCTGGAGTCCAAGCATAGAGCCCAAGAATGCTGCTACGGGTCGCCATCGTGGCACTTGCATCCGCGAGTACACGACCCTCTGTCAAATGACAGGGGACCATGCTTGCCTTTTACGGAGGGGGAAATGGAAGATAAGAGACCGGGGGTCGATCGCCGCCAAGTCTTGAAGATTGTCACGATAGGCGGCATTGCGACCACCCTTATGCTGCCAAGCAAGTGGATGAAGCCTGTGGTGAACGCGGTGATCCCGCCAGCACACGCAGCTGCCTCTGCGCCTGGCACGACGGGAGCACCTGGCACGACGGGATCGCCTGGAACAACGGTAAAACCGCCGAAAACAACGACTGAAAGGCCAGATCCACCGGAACCGGGGTGCAAGCCGGGCAAACCGAACTGCGCCGCTAACTGACAGAGACGGTCCGGTATGGATAATGTGCCGTACCGGACTGTTAGCCGCGACATCGAGGAGACTAAGTGCGGGACCGCACTTAGTTTTCGGCGGTGCTTTGCATGGATAGCGTAATACGCATATCGTATGAATTACCCAGCTTGGAGCAATACTGCCGTGAAGCGTTTTGTTCTCGCATTTCACGATCAAAGCGTTGAGTTGCGTTGTCCTTCATGCGTTGCTTCCGATATGGAGACGGTATTCCGCGACTGCCTGTCGTGTTCGGCAAAGCCAAAGCGCTCCATCATCATAGGTGGGAAAGATGACCTCTATTCCGTTGACGATGGTGCAGGCGAGGTTGTGAACGGCTTGGCTCGCGGCGACTTGGCAACTTTTGTCATGGAAGCCGTGATCCGCGCACTAATCGAGGATATCGTTACAGGCGTGGCACTGCACGCAGGCGCCGTGCGCTGGAACGGGAAGGCGGTGCTTGTGGCCGGCCCGTCTGGCTCCGGCAAATCTTCGATGATCGCCTGGCTTATGGATCGCGGTTTCGAGTATCTCACCGACGAAGTGGCCGCACTCGACAGCGGCGGCATGCTGGATTGTATGCCCCGCGGCCTCGTGGTAAAGCCCGGTGCGGCGGAAAAAATTGTATGCCTTCCGGCCTTTGCGGGGGCTTTAAGCATTCAATCCGGCTCTCATGCGATCCTGAGGCCCGCGACTGCCAAGTTCGGCACGGGCAGCAGCCCGTGCGGGCTCATCATTTTTCCAACCTTCGATAGCTCGGCCACCATGAGCGTTACGCCGTTGACGGCAGCGCAAGCGGCGATGAAGCTCGTGGAATGCAACCTCAATGCTCGCAACCTTCCCGACGGGGGGTTCAGGGCAATCACGGCGCTTTCGCGGAACACGCCGGCGGTGGCGCTAACCTTTGGCAGCTTCGAGGACCTGGACGGCGCAGCCGATGTTCTTGCGCGCATTGTGCTGGACAGCGGCCTTGGACCGGAGGAGTGCCGGCGCTTTCTGTCGAGCCTTTCGGCCCAGGCACCGGCCGCACAGACCGAGCTGCCCGCGGCCCAATCCTTTGCTATTCCGGCGCCGACGCCGAAAGGGCCGCCCAAAAAGCTGACCATAGGCATGGCCACCTACGACGATTACGACGGCGCTTACTTTTCGCTGCAGGCGCTTCGGCTTTATCACCCCGAAATTCTTGCCGATACCGAGTTTCTCGTCATCGACAATCATCCCGACGGGCCTTGCTCGGCCGCCTTGAAGGACCTGGAAGGGGCTATTCCAAACTACCGATACGTTCCGCACGACCGTTGGCAAGGCACAATGGTAAGGCACCTGATCTTCGAGGAGGCTGCCGGAGAGTTCGTGCTGTGCATCGATAGCCACGTTTTCATTGTACCTGGGGCCCTCAAGCGCCTTTTCGACTATTTGGGTGAGCATCCGGACACGAATGACCTGCTTCAGGGACCGTTGCTCTATGACGATCTGGAATCGGTCTCGACGCATTTCTCTCCGGCGTGGCGCAGCGGGATGTACGGCTATTGGGGGCTCGACGACAGGGGGAGAGATCCAGACGCACCGCCGTTCGACATCCCGATGCAGGGGGCAGGGTTGTTCGCCTGCCGCCGTGCCGCATGGCCGGGATTCAACCCGCTCTTCCGTGGTTTCGGCGGCGAAGAGGGATACATCCACGAGAAATTCCGGCAGAATGGCGGGCGTACGCTTTGCCTTCCGTTTCTGCGCTGGGTTCACCGTTTCCAGCGCCCGCTCGGAGTTCCCTATCGCAACTCCTGGGAAGACCGTATCCGGAACTATCTCATCGGCTTCGAGGAGCTTGGCATCCCAACAACCGAAATGGAGACGCACTTCCGGGAACTCTTGGGAGAGACCGTCGCCAATTCGATCCTCGAAGGTGTCAGGCTTGAGCTTGCGGAAAGCTCACGCCATCGCGGTCCTGACCAGCGCGCCTTCCTTCAATAGCATCTGCGCGCCGCTACGCACGTCGGCGGCGATGCTGTCCTGCATATCGGGATAGGCCTCGCCGAGCACGCCGATAACGTCCTTGAGGGACCGGCTTCCGTCGCATAGCTTCCAGATGAGCGCGGCGGTATCGTTCAGATGCACGGCCTTGTGCGCGCCAACCCGGTACAGCAGCACTTGTCCGTCCATCTCCTCCCAGATGTAATTGGTGGCATGGTTCAATACCAAGCTCAGAATGGCATCGGCATCGGCATTGGTATCCCGGTCACTCATACGCAAATCCCCCTCAGTTGAGCAAAACACCGGAGGTCCGTCCGGTGCCTGCGGTAATCGATTAGCCGCGCTATCGCGCTTCGCGCTACTTGAGCGCGGTGATTAGCAGCGCTACCGCGCTTCGCGCTACTGGAGCGCAAATCGTATCGTTCCCCCGGCATGCGGCGCTTTACGCTCTTGGCCGCCCGCGCTTCAGCAATTCACGGAACCCCTGGCGGCGCCAGGAGTGGATGTAGCGGTTGCCGCTCATGGTCGAGGTCGCCAGGGATGGCCCGATCAGCCAGCCTGCCAGATGCGCGTGCCTCTCGGGGCCGAGCGCGCGGACAATCTCAAGGCAGCGTGGCTCGCCGAAAAGCCGGTGAGCCAGGCGCAGGCCGGTGATCGCGGAAAGCCGCGCGCCGGACTTTTCGAGGAGCACGCCAAGCCTTCGCTCATCCCCAGCACTTGTCAGCGCCCGGGCCGCTTGCAGGATGTCCACCACATGCCGGAGCCGTTCGAAGTGATGGAGGCCTCCGTGCAAGGCCGCGACGCACAGGAACCCTGCCGGGCTTTCCGCGTCCTCGCGCAAGTCTTCATAGGTCAGCGACATGGTTTTGCGCAGGCTCGGCGCGTGCACCATGTTGCCGTGCACCTCAACGATCAGCGCATCGTTTTCGTTGTGCACCCACTTCGCCTCCTCCCGTCCAGGCACGTAGGCGAAATCGGCGAACTTGAAGCCAAGCTCTTCCAGCACCTGATTTATGCGGGCGTGCGCCTCGGGTGCCGCGAGAATGTCGACATCTGTGAAAGGGCGGAGCGCCGGGTCTGGATAGATTGCCGAGGCGAAGGTCCAGCCTTTCACCACGGTGAAGGGCTGTCCATCGCAAGCTTCCCTGATCCGATCCCCGAAGTGGCGGAGCATCATCACGAATGTGGAAGCCACCGCCCGCCTCGACGCGGCTTCAGCCTTGGCCGCCGCGTAGTCCTCCGCGCCGGGAAAGGGATAATGGCGCAGCAGTGAGGGCAGAATGCCGTGATCGTAGGCTTCAGCCACGAGTTGGCTTGTTCCGGAGGGCGACAGAACCGGAGGCGGCGGATCTTTGGGGCCAAGCGGATCGGCGCAGTGCACGAGCCAGCGGGCGATACTATGGCGGCGGATCATCCGGCCTCACGCGATAACGGTGGTTGGCATGGGCAGGGCGCGCCCCAGCTCAAGTTCTTTTATAACTCCCTGGTTATCAGGTTCTTCGTGGAGAAATTTTGACGGCGAACGCCTGGGCCGCCCGCGCCGGAATATTCCGATGGCCCATGCGTATGCGCGGGCATGCTCTCCGCCAGCAAGTCTCCTGGGCGCGGGGCGGGCAGCGCTAGCGCGTGAAGGCGCCGGTGATGCCGGAATACCAGCTGCCGGAGCCTTCCTGCTTCGGCGCGGCGGTGGTGGCAGCGGCCTGCTGGTTCGGCTGCTGGACTGTGGCGGTCCATTGCGTCCGCGCGGGCGAGGGCGCGCCCTCGCCTGGCACAGGCAGCGGTGTGCCGGGCGCCGGCATCGCAAGCTTGGGCCTTTCCGGCATATCGGGCGATTGGGCCGCAACCTTCTGCCCAAGAACCGCATGCTGGGCGCCGCTCAAACCGAGATCGCCGCCGCAACCGGAAACCGCCACGCCCAGCGATAGGACGGCCGCCAAGCCGTACAAGAATTTGCGCGATGCAGACATGTTAAGGCCCCTAACCTTAGAGCTTTGCCTGTTAAGCCTGTTTTCCGGCACTTTTATGACTGGCCGCGAGCTGATCGAACAGCAGCCCCGCCACGCCCGCCACAATCGCAACATCCGCCAAGTTGAAAATGTACCAATGGAATGAGCCGATGTGAAAAGAGAAAAAGTCAGCGACGGCACCAAACCTGATGCGATCGATAGCATTTCCAACGGCCCCGCCGATGACGAGCCCCAAGCTCAGCGCCGGCAGACGGCTCGTAAGCTGCGCGAGCCAAACCGTGAGCGCTACCACCGCACCGAGCGACACCGCGACAAGTATCCAGCGGCCAGTATCGCTATCCTGCTTCAAAAGCCCATAGGAGATGCCGCGATTCCACGCCATCACCATATCGAAAAACGGCGCAAGCACGATCTTTTGCACAGGGCTCGCCTGGAACACCCCGACCGCCCAGGCCTTGAAAAGCTGGTCCGCGCCCCCCGCGGCCAGCGCCACACTCGCGCCAAGAGCGCTATACCGGCCCCAGAACTTCATAAAATTCCGCGCTATCCTTCGACCGTTAACGCTAGTACAGCCCGCCGGAAGTTCGTACCCGTTTGCCGCTGGCTCGCAAGCGAACTTCCGGCCGGTAAGCCGCACGAGTTTCTCACAGCTGCTGGTAACCTTATCGCGCCGGAAGTTCTCGAAGAGGGCAGCAACATCGGGGAGAACTTCCGGCGCGGGCTACTAGCGTCTTTATCGCAGGCGGAGCCGCTTCACAAGATGCGTTCCTCGCGTGACAGTTTCCCCGGCTGTGGTTATAAGCAGCGCCAGCGGGAAATTGGCAAGCATTCACAGCGCCTGGGCAAGCGACGATGCAAACTGTCATTTGTATGAAGCGGGGGGGCCGCCATGGGCCGGACCATGTGAACCGGCGGCGAATCGGCAACGATTCCGTTCGCGGGTTTACGGCCGGCTGGCACGGTGTCTCCGGCCGCCACGGCAACAGCCAGACCTTCATCCCGGACATGGAAACCCGCCCGGACGATTGCCGCCAAAGCTTCAAGCACAGCCGGTTGCCCCGCGAGCATCGGTACCGGAGGCTCTCCAGGCGCGTGCGGCCCGCGCCCTGGATCGCGGAACACTGGCGTTAACGCAAACATCTGGAACCGGCACTCGATGCGCATCGTCCAAGCGCTTGGCAGTTCAGGCCGAGGGGGAGCAGAGCGGTTTTTCATCCGCTTGGCGAAGGCCTTCCATGCCCGCAACATCCCCCAGGCGCTCCTGATGCGCCGGAAGGCATGGGCCGCGGAGTACCTGGAGAATGCGGGCATCCCGGTTCAAACGGCGTGGTTCGCCGGCCGGTTTGACATTATCACGCGCGCCAAGTATCGCCGGACCCTCGGCGCGCTGCACGCCACGGTTGCGATCAACTGGATGCCGCACGCCGTTGCCGCCTGCCCGCAAGGCCCCTGGGTGAAGGTTGCGCGAATCGGCAAGTGCTATCCGCCCGGCACATTCGCCTCCTGCGACCACCTGATCGCGAACTCGCCCCGGATCGCCGCCTATATCGAGGAGCAGGGCTGGCCGCAGAGCCGCCTGAGCCTGATCCCGAATTTCGTCCCCGACAATATCGCCACGCCCGCGCGCCGCGCCGCATTCAACACGCCGGAGGACGCGCCGCTTATCGTGTGGCTCGGCCGGATGACGCGCGACAAGGGACCGGATATCGCCGTCCGCGCCCTTGCCTCGGTGCCGCAGGCCTATCTCTGGATTGCGGGCGGCGGGCCTTACGAGGACGCTGTCAAGGAACTCGCGGCGCAAATGGGCCTGTCCGCGCGCATCCGCTTCCTGGGGTGGCGCGACGACGTTCATGCGCTTCTGAAGGCCGCCGACCTGTTCGTCCGCACCTCCCGCAGCGAGGGCATCGGCTATGTGCTGGAAGCCCTTTCCAACGGCGTCCCGGTGATTTCGGCGCGGTCGGTCGATGCTGCCCGCGTGATCGCCAATGGCGAGACCGGCCTCCTGGTCGAGAAGGACGAACCCGCCGCCCTGGCCCAAGCCCTGAATACGCTGATCGCCAGCAGGGACTTGGCCGGCCGCCTCGCCTTGGCCGGCAAGGCGCACTTCCAGGCCAATTTCTGCGAGGAGACCGTGATAAGGATGTATCTCGATCTCTGCCGCCGGTTGAAGGAAGAGTACGCTTGGCGGACGGATGCGCTTCTCAAGACCAGCAGCAGAGCACCCAATCCCGCCCCTGCGTGATGGGTTGCGGGGCTGGAGTAACGAACGGGCGCCGCTCCCCTCACCCCAGCCCTCTCCCAAGCAAGCTCGCCTTGGCGAGCTTGCNNATCCGCAAGCGGATATGGACGGGAGAAGGAGTCCGGCTGTGCCCGTCGAGAGGGCGTCCCCTCTCCCAGGGGGAGAGGGACAGGGTGAGGGGAGATTCCCTATGGCCAGTCCTCACCCTTAGCGGATAGCGTCAGTTGGACGTGTCGCCGCCGATGACGGAGACGAACGTCCTGCCGCCGGTCTTGGCCTTGAACTCCACCACGCCATCGCGCACGGCGAAAATCGTGTGGTCCTTGCCCATGTCGACGCCGGTGCCAGGGTGCCACTGCGTGCCGCGCTGGCGCAGGATGATGTTGCCCGGAGCGACCTGCTGGCCGCCCGATTTCTTGAGCCCGAGCCGCCTTCCAGCGGTGTCGCGTCCATTGCGGGATGAGCCGCCTGCCTTTTTATGTGCCATAATCGTTCGCCTTTAAATCCTTGAAACTTAAGTGCTACTCGGCCTTCTTGGCGCGCGGCTTCTTGGGGGCGGCGGGCGTGGCCTCGGCGCCTTCCTCGGCTGCCGGCTTGGCGGCCTTGGGCTTCTTGACCTCGGCTTCCGCTGCCGGCGCCGCTACTTCCGCTTCGGCCTTCTTGGCGCGCTTGGCCTCGTCCGCGGCGGGCGCAGCAATCTTCACGTCCGTGAGGATGTCCAGGATGCGCACCGTGGTCAGGTCCTGGCGATGGCCGCGCTTGCGGCGGTAGTTCTGGCGGCGGCGCTTCTTGAAGATGATAACCTTGGGGCCCCGGCCCTGCTCGACCACCTCGGCCGAGACGGCAGCACCCGCGATCAGCGGCGCGCCGACGGTTGGCTCGCCTTCGCCGGCAATCATCAGCACATCGGGAAACTGCACGGCGTCGCCCGCAGCACCTTCGATCTTCTCAATCTGGAGCACATCTTCCGGAGCAACCTTATATTGCTTGCCCCCCGTGCGAATGACCGCGTACATGGAGTCCTCTATCGTTTTCTAAAGCGCACCCATCGGCGCCGCGGTGGCGGACTTTGCTTTCTCGGATCCGGAGAAATAGCCTGGGGTAGCGCGAATAACCGGTATTCGGCCTGATTTTGGTTTATCGGAGAAACGGCGCGGATTGTCAACTTTCAAACAAGGATCGGCAATTCTAAAACTAGCATTTAGGAGCGGACGCTTATCGTGAGCGGCAAGCGCTAACTTCTCCGATGCGATGGGCTGCAAGCGGGAAATCGCTTGGAAACTTATCGGCAAAGAGGCCGATTGCGTGCTGGCGCTTAAAGGCAATCAGGGCACCTTGCGCGAGGATGTGGAACTCATCGCCACCGAGCAAAAAGCAAATGATTTCAAAGACACAAAAATCTGCCGCCATTAAACCGTGGATGGCGATCGCGGCCGGATCGAAACACGGAATTATACGGTGTTGCATGACGTTAGTTGGTTGCAGGGTAATAGGAGCAAAACACCGGCTCGAAGAGCCGGATCAACTTCCTGAAACTGCTCAGGGCCGGGTCCGGCGAGTACGTCATCAACGGGGCAGCCCTCGCCTACATGCGCAAGCACATGCTGCCCCAAGCTACCATCGCCCGCTTCGGGAGCGCGAAACGGCGCTTTGCTAGCCGCAAAGCCTTCCTGGCCTGTCTGAAAAGGCTGAGCCTCACCGGGCTTAAGGTCAAGCCCGATCCGGTCCAGATTGCGGCGGAAGGCGCACTTTGGGGCTCTATTGCGGAGCAGGGGCTCTTGGACGGCACGGTGATCGTCTCCGATGGCGCAGGCTGTACTGGACGCACAGCCGAGCCGTTCGGCTTTGCCACGGCGAAGAAGACCAAGTCAGAACTATTCATTTTGACTGACTCGGGCCACAAGTACGCCCTGCGGGAAATCCTGACCCGTTTGCCGCGAGCGCGCCGCCAATGGGTGCGAACTTGCCTCGGATAAGCTGTCTAGGACCACTGGAAATACGAAGAAAGCACGTTCCCCACCCCCGCGCCCTGGCCGCCCGGCGATGGCGGCGCCGCCAGGCTGGCGAGTTGGTTCTGAATCTCTCCCGCCTGGGTCTTCAGGCCGTCGAGCAAGGCTGCGGCGGCGCTCTTGGAGGCCTCCGCATCGCCCGATTGCACGGCGGCCAGCAGGCCCTTCAGGTGGGTCATGAACGTGGACTGGGTGGCGTCCCGATCCGGGTCGCCGGTTGACGATACCGAAGCCGTGGCGAAGGCGGAGACCGCCGGGGGCGCGGACATGTCTGCGGGGGCGGCGCTGGCGGACTGCGGCGAATCCGCGGCATCCAGCGCACCCTGGATCGCGGTTGCCGCCTTCCGGGCGCCGTTCATATCCCCGGCCTGCACCGATTGCAGCAGGCTCGCAAGGTTGCCCCTGAGGTTGCCGTCCTGGCCGCCCCATTGCGGCGGCGGAAGCGCTCCAACTCCCTCCTGCCGGCTCATCATATAGAAGACCAGGGTGCTGGCTGCGGTTTTCGAGGCTGCGGTATCGCCCGCTTGCACGGCGGTCAGCAGGCTTTTCAGATCGGCCTTGAACGCCGACTGGGCATCGTCCGGGTCGGGAGCCTTGGGCATCGTGCCCGCTGTGGAAGCTGGCGCCGTGTCCGATTCGGATGCGGTGGAGGAAACCGGCCACGGGGTGCTGGGCTGGGTGTCCGGGCCGGCGAGCGAGCGTTGGATCGCCGCCGCCGCAGTCTGGGCGCCGGCCATATCCCCGGACAGCACCGCCTGCAACAGGCTCTTGAGGCCGCTTCCAAAGGTGCTTGCCCCGGCACTGTCCGGCGCCGGTGGCGAGGGCTCCATGCCGGCGCGCTGCGACGGGCTTGCGCCGCCTGGCGATGCCCCGCCGGCTGCCATGCTGCCCAGCATGGCGGAAAAGGAGTTCTGCGCCGGGCTGCTTACGCTCGCCACCTGGGTGCGGTCCCCCCCCGTTTGCGGGCTGGTTTCGCCGGTTTGGCTGGCGTCCGGTATCTGACCGCCGCTATTGCCGATATTCTGCTGGTAATCGCGGCGCTGGAGAGCTATCAGGCCCGCTCTGCCGCTAATGGCCGGCGTTGACATGGTTGTTCCCGGATCGTGTGCTCGTTGTCACGCTAGGTTCAGAAACACGCCAGGGCAGTCTTCGCACCCCCGTGATTCGCCTGGCAGCATACAGCGGACCGGCCTCCTCCGCCGCATCCGGTTGCACCGATATACACAGCCACCCACAGTTGCGTTGCGTAAGGCGTGCGCGAGAGGGCATCCGATGCCTCAGGCAGCCGCGCAAGGCAAGGTAAGCGAGCCGATGAATTCGCGCCGGGATTCCTCCGGCTACGAGCCTTCCCGGCCGCCTCGGGAGAAACCTGCCCGATCGCCGGCGGAAATCTCCTTCGTGCCCAGCGCATCGGCGAGGCGCGCCACGGCTTGGCCCGGCCTCAAGGGCTTCTGCTGGCTTTCGTGCGGCGCCCATCCACACAGGTAGAGTATTTCGAAGGTCGCGCGTACCCTGCCACCGGGCTCGCCGAAGCGCTCCGCGTAGATGGCGGCGGCGCGGGCGAGCGTGTCGCGGCGCAGCGGCTTTCTTGAGCGCGCGGCAAGCGGATTGGCCGCGCCCATCGCCTTCAGCTCCCGCATCAGCGAGAGCGGACTCGCATAGGTCGCGGTCAGCGTCTCCGAATCGGCAACCGGCAGCGCAAAGCCCGCGCGCTGAAGCAGCCCGCCCATCTCGCGCACATCCGCCGATGGGAAGACTCGCGGAGTAACGCCGCCCGCCGTCTCCATTTCCGCCAGCATGAAGGCCTGGCGCAGTTCGACGAGGCTATCGCCGCCGAGTAGCGCGCCGAGGAAAAGGCCGTCGGGGACGAGCGCGCGGCGGATCTGGATGAGCGCGCCGGGCAAGTCGTTGACGAGTTGCAGCGACAGCACCGAGGTGATGAGGCCGATGGCGCCCTCCTTGAGCGGCAGCGCCTCTTCGCTTGCCACCGCCCGCGGCGCCGGGCACGCCTGCGCGAGGCCAAAAGCGCCGCTCAGCGAGATGGCGGCCAGCCCTTCCACGCGCTCGTTCAAAAGCCGCGCCATCACGCCGTGATGCGCGCCTAAATCCACGGCCAGCTTGAAGCCGCGCTTGATCCCGGAAAGCCGGTCCGCCAGTTCCTCCGCCGCATGCCGGACGAGAAAGCCGGCGGCTTCCGCTCCCGGCGCCGCACGTTCCAAATTGCGGCGGATATGCACGCGGTCGAAGATTTCGGGGCTGGTCAACGCTTCCGCCTTGGTTTAGGTTCTAATTTAAATTGCATTGAATGGCCTGCCTCTACCGTCATTACGAGGGGCGCTAGCCCTGAAGCAATCCAGGAGCGGCAAATTGGCGTTTGCGGTGAGGTTCCTGGATCGCCGTGGCGCTCGCACGCCTCGCGACGGCGGCCGGGCCATTCGAAGGTTTTTGTCCGGTATCCGTATCATGTTCCATGGCATAACCCGCCTTGCCGCATCGGGCCTGCGCTATTCCGCCGATCTTATCCTGCCCCCCGTCTGCGTCTCTTGCGCCACGCTGATTACACATCATAATATGCTCTGCCCGCAATGCTGGAGCAGCCTTTACCTCATTTCGCCGCCAGTTTGCGACAGGCTCGGCATCCCGCTCCCCGGATATGACGGCGAGAGCCCGCATATATCGGTGCAGGCGGTGGCAAACCCCCCGGTATTTTCGCGCGCGCGGGCTGCCGCCCATTACAGCGGCATCATGCGCCGCCTCATCGTGCGCTTCAAGTTCGAGGACAAGCACGAGCCCCTGCCGCTGTTCGTCCGGCTGATGCGCCAGGCGGGGCGCGAGCTTTTGAGCGAGGCCGATCTCATGGTGCCGGTGCCACTGCACCGGCTGCGCCTCCTGCAGCGGCGTTTCAATCAGTCCGTGCTGCTGGCCAGGGGGATCGGCCGGCTCTGCGGCGTGCCGGTCGAGGCGATGGCATTGCGGCGCGTGCGGCGGACGGAGGCGCAGGTCGGGCTCACGCAGGAGGCGCGGCAGGCGAACGTGGCGAAGGCCTTCAGCGTGCATCCGCGCTACCGGAAATCCCTGGCCGGCAAGCGGATCGTGCTGATCGACGACGTGCTTACCACAGGCTCCACGGCAAACGCCTGCGCAACGGCGCTTCTCGATGCCGGCGCGGCGCGGGTGGATGTCCTTGCCATAGCGCTCGTGGCTCACGGCCTGGCGGAGCGGGAAGAGGAAGACCCAGGGTATGCCCGGTTCGGCGGCTAGCGTCGTTGCCGCAGCGTTCCTGGCGTCCTCTCGCTCTCCGCGCGTACGAAAACGGCGCCCGGAGGCGCCGTCCCAAAGCCCAAATGCAGAAGCCTACTTCAACGGCTCATAACCGGGATGAATATGATAGTTCAATCCGAGCCGGACGGTGTTGTACTCGTGTTCGAACTTTGCCGTTACCGTGGTCTGCAACTGATCGGCTGCCGTTAGGGTGTCGCCGCCAAGATTGATATATTGATACTCTGCTTTGGCGGACCATGCGGGATTTAAGGCATATTCCAAACCGCCTCCAGCAGCATAGCCGGTAGCAGTCGCATTGTGGGTGTTGGTTTTCCCGCCGAAGGTCAGCTTGTCCTGTACCCCGCCAAAGGCTAAGCCGCCGGTACCATAGAGAAGAGCTGCGCCGATGCTGTAGCCCAAGCGGCCCCGCACCGTTCCAAACCAATCGAGCTTGTTGTCTACCGCCGCGCTCTTCAAAGTGCCCGAACCGGCAATGTCAGCCCCTTGGATGTCCGCCTCGACGCCCACTACCAAATGATCGTGCTGCCAGTTATAGCCAATCTGGCCGCCCCCAAACCCGCCATTGGATGCAAAGCTTACCGGAGCTGGGGGAGCCAAAAGCCGAAGCCCTTCGATGCCGGCGACCGAGTCCCGGCCCCAAGCGTAGCCGCCGTCGATGCCCACATAGGGGCCAGTCCAAAGCGCCATGGGAGAGGGCGCGTCCTTGTAGCTGACGCCCTCCGGCGGCCGGTACATATCCGCGGCGTTCGCGGACGCGAGCGCTAAAGTGCTTGCCAGAGACAAGCCTAGAATCATGGAGGTAAACTTCATCCATCAACCCAATCTGATTGTGTTAGCCGGCAGCCTATAGCCCCCAACCGCGCCGCTAGGCTGGACAGCGCCGGTGTAATGGAGCCGGATGCTACTCAGTTTCGCCGGCAAGCACAACAGCTTGCGGATCGGCCCAAGACGATGCGTCCAGTAGACATTGCGCGCGGCAAAACCCCTTCACTACAATGCCTTGGCAACGGATGCCGCGCCATTTGCCGAAAATTCCGGTGTTTGCAGAATTGCAACATGTTTCACTGAAGCGTCAACCACTTATCTATAATTGCACTACCGTTCGTCGACCTTAACTTATTGCTGCTACTTATGCTTGCGTGCGCGCTAATTCCGGTGCGCAACCGCCGCGAATAGACTATTGTGCGTTCAACTGGGGCGGCGCGAAAACTGCAAGGACGGCCATGGAAAGGCGATATGCGATCTGGGACGTGTTCACCACCCGGCCCCTCGCGGGCAACCCGCTGGCCGTCGTTCTCGACTCGGACGGGCTGACGCCTGAGCAGATGCAGGCCATCGCGCGGGAGTTCAATCTGTCCGAGACCGTGTTCGTGCTGCCGCCGCGCCTGCCGGCCCATACGGCTCACATCCGCATTTTCACGCCGTTCACGGAGCTTCAATTCGCGGGCCACCCAACCGTAGGCGCCGCCATTCAGCTCGCGGAAGACAGGATCTCGGGCGCCGCCGCCGATTGCGACGCCCTTATCGTTCTGGAAGAGGGCGTGGGCAGCGTCCGCGTCGGCGTGGTGGGGCGGAGCGGGCAAGCGCCCTATGCCGAATTCGACCTGCCGAAGCTGCCCGAGCTTGCCGGCGCGCCCGCCCATGACGACCGCATCGCGGCGGCGCTTGGCCTTTCCCCGCAAGACATCGGCTTTGCGAACCACCGGCCGTCGCAATACGACGCCGGCACGCCTTTCGTCTTCGTGCCCGTGCGCGGCCTCGATGCGATCGCCCGCGCGCAAATCGTGACCGCGCAGTGGGACCAAGCCTTTCAGGGCACGGCAGGCAAGGTTTTCCTCTATTGCCGGGAGACCATCCAGCACAGCGCCACGTTCCACGCCCGCATGTTCGCGCCTGGCGTGGGCGTGCCCGAGGACCCCGTCACCGGATCGGCGGCCGCCGCCTTCGCCGCGGTGCTGCACCGCTTCGACATACTGCCCGAGGGCACGTCCGACTTCACCATCGAGCAAGGGATCGAGATGGGCCGGCCGGGCGAGATCAAGCTTGAGGTCGAGGTGGCCAATCGGTGCCTGAAGCGCGTGCGCATCGGCGGCTATGCCTGCCTCGTCGCGCGCGGCAAGCTTTTCGTCTGACACCGGATCCGGCCGATTGCTTCGCGGAGTCCCCCCCTCACCCCAGCCCACTCCCCGAGGGGAGAGGGAGCGCCAGAACTACCCGCAGCGTGAATTCCAGGGTCCTCTCTCCCATCCGCATCCGCTTGCGGATGCGGAAACCGAGGAACGCAAGCTCGCCAAGGCGAGCTTGCGGGGAGAGAGACAGAGTGAGGGGGCCTTTGCTGAAGCAATCGGCCGGATCTCGTCTGACTCTCCGCACTTCCGCTGAGCATACGCAAAACGCCCCGGCAAGTGGTCTCGCCGGGGCGTTCTTGCGATGGCCCGCAGGGCGGCCATCATGCTTGCGTGAAAGCAGGCTCTACTTCAGAGGCAGGGGCTCAGGAGCCTGATTGATCCTGTAGTTAAGGCCGAGGCGCACCGTGTTATAGGTGTGGTCGATTTTCACATTGGCAGTGCCGGAATCGGTGAGGGCAACCGGAGCCCCCCCCCCGCCGGTGTACGTGAGGCTAGTAGGTGCTGTGAGATTGGTGCTGCCCAGGTCGATGTACTGATACTCGGCCTTGGCCGACCAGGACGGCGAAAGGGCGACCTCGACACCGCCGCCAACCACCCAGCCGGTCAGATTCTTGTTCTGGCTATCCCAATTGACGGGCACGCCCCCAGGGGTCGTGGTGCTAGAGATGACGTTCGTTGACGTAAGCTCGGCGAGAAGCGAGTCCTTCACGCCGCCGTATGCGAAGCCGCCCGTCGCGTAAACCAATGTGTTTCCGAAAAACAATGTGTTTCCGAGCGAATAACCGAGCCGGCCGCGCACGGTGCCGAACCAGTCGAGGTTGCTTTTCGTAAGAGCCTCGTTCACCACGCCAGACCCGAACGTACCAGAAGGGGGAAGGACTATAGCTTCCGCCATGGCGGCGCCCTTGATGGCAGAGGCCTGGATATCGGTTTCGACACCGAACACGAAGCGGTCCCGCTGCACGTTATAGCCCAGTTGGCCGCCGCCGAAGCCGCCCTGTGTCCAGAGACTCGCCGTGTTCGCCGTCGTCGTGGGCAAGCCCCCCGTAAGATTGGTTTCGTCGGTGGCAGTTGAGTATACTGTGCTGTGCGATGCGCCCCAGCCATAACCGCTGTTGACACCGAGATAGAATCCGGACCAAGAGAATTCAGGTACGGGCATATCTTTCATGCTGACCTTCGGGGCATACATGTCAGCGGCCTGCGCGGATAGCGCCGCGAAGGTGACGGCTGTCAGCGCGGACAGCCTGAGGGAGTTGACAAACACGCTATTCATATCGGTCTCCAATCGAGGAAATTGCCAGGAACTTGGGGACGCAATACAAATAGACACCACATAATACCCATCCGGGGTTGTATTTACGATCACGGCATGTTAGCCGCAACTTCTAATTGCAGGTGATTCGCCCGCGCGGTACGTTCTCAGCCGGACCCGTGACTCAACTGCCACAATGCGCCGCCTGCGGCTTGCTGCGGGAGGTAATGGTTTATGGCCTTGGTTGGCTTCCCTATAGCGTCGCAACCGTCGTCCCCGCGAAGGCGCATGCGCGCTTCTAACATAACGTCGCGACCGTCGTCCCCGCGAAGGCGGGGACCTATGGTAACCTCTTGCCACCATGGGCTTTTGGGGCTGCCATGGGCTCCCGCATTCGCGGGAATGACGCCAAATCGCAGGCAAATTTCCGTTATGTTAGCACCTATGGTCGGCTTCCCCCCTCTTCATAGCCAAGCAGCGTAAGAGCGCGGGCGCTAAGTCCCGCCTAGCGGCAATAAGAGACAAGCGCACCCTCGCGGCCATGCGCGACCCAGACTTCGCCCGCGCCAGTCTTGTGGACGGTTCTGACGAGGTACGGCCAATTGCGATGGCCGGAAACGATGGGCGCTGCCCACCGGACCTCGGCATCCAGCCGGAAATTGCGGCCGGGATTGCATCGGGCAGCGGGCAGCGCTCGCACTGGCGGCGTTAGCGATCAGAACTCCAGCGGCCTGGAGCCAAACGGGTTCATCTTGTAGCTAAGCACCACGCGGCCAGTCTGAACGTCCGGCTGATCCGTGATATTAAAGCTGGTGCCGGTGAGGGGGTCTGAAGCCGCAAGAACCGTCCCACGGTTAAGCCCGGTGAAGCGGTATTCGCCTTTCAGAAACCAGGAGCCGCCCACGTTCGTCTCGATGCCCGCGCCAGCCGTCCAACCCGAGAAATTGGGATGCACCATACCTTCAGGGAAGGAGAAGTGCGCCTCGGTGTAGCCTCCGAGCCCGTACACAAGGGTGCTGGGGTTGACGAGATAGCCAAGACGGCCGCCAACGGTCCAGCTACCGGTCAAGTTTAGGTGAATTGTGGTGCCTACGACGCCAGGATAGCCGGCCATGGTGGCGAGGCCGCTATACGAGCTGTTGAGCCCGGCGAAATCGTAGTCGAAAAAGGCGCCGGCAACGATGCGCTGGGCGAATTGCAAGTCATAGCCAACCTGGGCCGTGGCGAAGCCTCCCATGCCGCCGAGTCCGTTAACGTTGGCCGTTTCAACAACAACTCCGGAAGGGATCGCAACGTCCTGGCCCGTCAGATTGCTCTTCGTAGCGCCGCCGCCGCCGCCGCCGCCGAGGTAGAAGCCGGTCCAGACCGGACCCACTTCGGGCATATCCTTCATGCCGCCCCTGGGCGAGGGCGCGTACATGTCCGCCGCCTGTGCGGAAAGGGCCACCAAAGCAAACGCTGCAACGAGCGGAATGCGAACTGCGCTAAACTCACTTTTCATTTTAATCTCCAATGGGTAAATTCGACTGAGAGTGAAGACGCAGAACAAGCGAACCAACTCGACATGAGCGCAACCTTAGGTCGATACCCTTACTCGGCCAGTAAAGCGCGGCGGCAAATTGCGCAGAAACTCTCTTGGGGCTGGATCGATGTTGCCTGCCTGCAACAAAAAGCAAATCAGCTCTTAATTACCGGGCCTCGCCGTCTTCGCGGCCAAGCAGCGAAAGTGCGTGGGCGGTGAGCCCCGCCTTGCGGCAATAATGGACGAGCGCATCCTCGCGGCCATGCGTGACCCAGACCTCGCCCGCGCCGGTTTCATGAATGGTTTCAACAAGCTGCGGCCAATCGCAATGGTCGGAGATGACGAGCGGCAGCTCCACGCCCTGCTGCTTGGCGCGGGCGCGGATTTGCAGCCAGCCGGAAGCGGCGGCGGCGATCGCGTCGGGCAGCGCGCGCGCAAAGCGCTCCGCCAGCGCGGAAGGCGGGCACAGCACGATCTCGCCGGCGAGGGCTTTGGGGTTGTCCTCGGGCAGGGCGGCATAGGGGCCGAGCGCCACGCCGCGTTCCTCGTAAAGCCTCGTCAGCGGCATCAGCGCGCCATGCAGGTAGATGGTCCTGTCGTAGCCCGCGCGGCGCAGCTCCGCGATCAGCCGCTGGGTTTTGCCGAGCGCGTAGCAGCCCACCGTGTGGCAGCTTCCAGGGAAGACCGCGAGCGAGGCCAGGAGCTTGGCCGTCTCGTGCGCTGGCTCGGGGAAGCAGAACACCGGCAGCGCGAAGGTGGCCTCGGTGACGAACACGTCGCAGGCTACCGGCTCGAACGCCAGCGCGGTTGGATCGGGCGTGCGCTTGTAATCGCCGGAAACGGCGACGCGCGCCCCGCCATATTCGATCAGCACCTGCGCCGAGCCGAGGATATGGCCCGCCGGGTAGAGCGTCACCCGCGCGTCGCCCAGATGAACGGCCTGGCCGTATGGCAGCCCCGCCTGCTCCCCCGTGAACCTCTCGCCCAGGCGGCAGGCCATGATCGCAAGCGTGTCCGGCGTCGCGACGACCTCCGCATGACCGCCGCGCGCGTGATCCGAATGGCCGTGCGTCACCACGGCCAGCGGCACCCGCCGGGTTGGGTCGATGAAGAAGCCGCCCGGCTTGCAGTAGAGGCCGCCGGGGCGCACTTCCATCCATTCGCGCGGGTGTATCATGGATGCCCCCTTGCCGGTTGGCTCCACGGCCGGCCGGCTGTGTGCTCCGCTATGGCGGCATATTAACGCTCCTGGGGCGCAAATGGACCTGTTTTGAAGGCCGGAAGGGCGATATTCGATTTCGATACAATATAGCAGAGATGCCTCGAATAAGTGTAAATAGTCATAGCACATTGCAAATACACAGGAAACACGCCAACCGTGCGATCGGGTTTGGTTAATATCCAATATTCGGTTATATTTAACGGATATTTTGAATCGCAAAAAACAGGCAAAAATAGGTAAAATTCCGCAAAAATACGCATGAAAAACGCATGCGCTTTGCGCGTTTACCATGATCGAATTAACCATGATTGGATGCCACAGGAACTATACCATTCCTTAAGACGTGGGATTTGGTTAGGCGCTTGCGAGCCCGCAGCGGACGGCTGTGCATCTCTTAACCCATCGTGCATCTTCACCAGACGCTTGCGATGATCCAGCCGGCGCATCGGTTGCGCGGAGGCGCCACCTAGTGCATGCAACTCCGCTGGGCTGCCGGCATATCATCCGGGCTCAGGTCCGGCGTCAGGAATTCAGAAGCACCAAAAGGAAGCAGGATTCCGGTGCAATTAAATAGATAATAGAAAGACCCGCGCATTCAGCCCGGCTTAACTCTTGTCACCTCAATGAGTTTCAGAACGCCATACGGTATTCCGCCAGCAGCGTCTCGTAGGAACGAGACGTCCATGCCTGTTCGCCCATGTACCCGTTCAGGGAAAGCCGGTCCTTCTCGCTGAAATTATAAAATACGCCGGCAGAACCCGCGGGGCGGACGCCGTTCCATGTCCCGCCGTGAGCGATGGCCCAAGCCGCCATGCCGGGGATCTGGCTCGAACCGTTATAGCCGCTGGCGTTACGGCTGAAGTCGAACTCTCCGCCAAGCCCGGCTTGGCAACCGAGCCGCTCTCCCAACATCGCTTGGATTTTGACTCCGGACAGGCCGGTAATCAATTGCTCATAGTAAGCGTCGTAGGAGATCGGATAGATCGTTGCGGAAGGATTGAAGTTCTCCGAATAGGCATCCCGGGTTACATCGGTGAACCGCAGTCCGCCGTAAGGCGTAACGACAATTCCATGTCCCACCGGAACGCCGTATCCAGCCAAACCATAGGCATAAAAGCCGTTAAGTCCCGCGGCACCGGAGCCAGGCTCGGTAAGGTTTAGCGCGCCTCTGGTAATTGTGAGTTCCCCACTGCTATATCCTCCGGAAACGCGGGCCTGAACGCCTGTGCCATCTGGACTATCGCTCCATCCTATGTAAGCGCCGAAAGTCGGATTATCGTGGTTCCACTTGACACCGCCCGTGAGAGTATTGCTCGCGAGTGGCGTGGCCTGGGCTGCTTGATAGTCGAGATACACGCCAGCGCGGACCTTGTCCGTTACCCGATAGGCGGCGTTGAGGACGCCCGCATCGCTCGATTGATTGCCCCAACCAGTCGCCCTGGCCTGGAATGAAAGACAAAGGCCATGCTTGTCGAAGCGATTGCAGTCATATTCCATGGCCGCATTCAGAGCCGCGTAACGCTGATGCAGAGCGTTGAGGACGGCATCGCGGTTGAAAGTCAATGCCGCGTAGGTATTCCCTGCATCCGCATCGCCAAAGCCTATATATGGGTTCCAAAGGCCAGAGAGGACCAAATCAAAATTATTGGATGACCCTTCTATGAGGCGAAATACGCCACGTGTGCTAAATGTACCTGTAGTATTATTTAAATTAATCAAGCCAAACCCCTGAAGCACAGACGAATATATACCAGGCCTAAGTGCCGATGGATCGGATAGTGTTGAAATGCCGAATGTCATTGAGCCTGTCGCGGCTGAACCGGAATGACCAAGTTGGCCGTACCCATTTGGGGTAATAATTATATTATAAAAGCTTGGAACATTAGAGCCCCCAATAATTAATGGTCCGGATGCATTTCCGGTGCCTTGCGCATTATTCAGTGTCCCAATTATGCTAATAGGGTCTACAAGTATTCCGGCATTTGTTCCAGTTATTGTACCGACGTTAGTAATTGCTGTAATAGCACCCCCTGTATCCACTACAATACCGTATGACCCAGCAATAGTACCTGCATTATATAGTAGTTGCACCGTGCTGCCAGGGCCGTATACTTCCAGGCCATATCGGTTTGATCCGACCTTTCCTATGACCGATCCGTAATTATAAAAACTTCCGATGGAGCCACCGCTTCGCACTCTCATAGTTGGATTGTTAGTCACCATATTTTGAAACGTTCCATAGTTTATTACGGTGCCAATACTCCCCTCAACATTGAAAGCGGCACCCCCAGCGGGGTTCTGGCGCTCGACAACACCTGATGCGCTATTCTGAAATGAGACGCAATTGTCGCCTGCGGCTATCTGGATTTCGGGAACTGTGCCGGAATTGGGCGAAGCAGGGCAAGCCGCATTGGCGTTCGTCACGACAGCCACAGAGGAGGCGCCTCCAAGCATCAACGACATAAGAAGAGGACGCACACGTTTACAGCGATCGGTTCGGTTGGGCAGAGCTGGAAACATTGCGATATCCATTCAGGCTATTTAGCACTTTAAAATCGAGCATTATTTGAACGTGGATTTGTCTTTTGTCCACGGCGCACTCAGTGATACACAGTTGGCTCCATATTCTCTTTGACCACTGTCGCAAATAAACTACATGTAGTTAGAGGTATTGTGAAAATTATTAAAAACTGTAAGTGCTCTATTAAGGAAACGGCAAGACTACCAAACAATTGCCGCGTACGGAATAAGTGCGCACTAGCTGCACAAAGAGGCGCGCACCTGAATGGATGAAGTAAGATTTTTTAGCTCGCGCACTGAATCACTCGATAAATGCGAGCAGGCGGCGGCGTATAGCGCGGATGGTGCCCGCTGGCTTGCAGTGGAGCCCTCCAGGACGCACTTCCATCCATTCGCGCGGGTGTATCATGCGCCTTAGATAATGCCTGGCGGCCGGCAGGGGGAGACGGCGCGGCAAAGGGTGCGGCAAAGGGCTGACACAGACAGCAGACGCGAATTATAATCCGCCAGCCCACAGCAAAGCCCCTGAACCGGAGAGGCAAGCAGAATGGATGCCCCTAAGCACCACGATATTCTCTGGAAAGCGTGCAAGACCCTGCCCGCGGACTACGAGACTTATGGCCAGGCCGAGCGAAACTCGGGGGATTGCTCCTGCGGCTGCATCCACTTCTACCTGCTTGAGGCGAGAGACGGGCAGCCCATTTACCTGGATTGGGGGGCGTGCACCAATCCGAAGTCGCACAGGTGCGGCCTCCTGACCTTCGAGCATCAGGGCTGCGCCGCTTTCGAGGAAATGCCCGAGTAGCCCGCCCGCCGCAACTGGTGCGGCGCACCGCAATCGCCTACATCGGCCGCTATTATGGCTAAGCCGCGCCCGCGCAAAGAAATGCAACACAGCCTGCCGCCCTATGTAGAGGCATGGTTCGCCGCGCGCGGCTGGCAGGCGCATCCCTATCAGCGGGCGATGGCGGCGGCGTTCCGGGCGGGGCAATCCACGCTGCTGATCGCACCCACTGGCGGCGGCAAGACGCTCTCGGGCTTCCTGCCCTCGCTCATCGACATCCACGACACGCGCGCGCAAGGCATCCACACGCTCTACGTCTCGCCGCTGAAGGCGCTCACCAACGACATCGAGCGCAACCTGATGCGGCCCATCGCGGAGATGGGGCTCGCCGTGACGGTCGAAAGCCGCACGGGCGACACGCCGGCGCCCAAGCGCGCCCGCCAGCGCCGCGACCCCCCCAACGTGTTCCTCACCACGCCGGAAAGCCTGATGCTGATGCTCTCGGCCGCGGACGCGCCGCGCCTGTTCGGAGGTTTGCGCGCGGTGATCGTGGACGAGGTGCACAGCTTCGCTACAGCCAAGCGCGGCGATTTCACGGCGCTGACGCTTTCAAGGCTTAGCGCGCTCGCCCCGCAAGCCTTGCGCATCGGGCTTTCCGCCACGGTCGCCGATCCGGCCGCACTCGCCGCCTGGCTCGGTCCAACCGGCGCGCCGGCAGGCGTGCTGCAATCCGGCCTGCCATCGAAGCCCGATATCCGCATCCTCGTGCCCGATAACGCCAGCATCCCCTATGGCGGCTACATGGCGCGCTACGCCGTGCCCGCGATCTACGAGGCGATCCGTGCCGCCGGCACCTCCATCGTGTTCGTGAACACGCGCGCGCAGGCCGAGCTGATGCTGCAAATGCTGTGGGACGCGAACGAGGACAACCTGCCCATCGCCATCTATCACGGCTCGCTCGACCGGGAACTGCGCCGGCGCACCGAGGCCATGATGGCGGCAGGGAAGATCCGCAGCGTCGTGGCGACCGCCGCGCTGGAGCTTGGCATCGACTGGGGCGACGTGGACCTCGTGATCCAGGTGGCGGCGCCGAAGGGCGTCAGCCGGCTGTTGCAGCGGGTCGGCCGCTCGAACCACCGGCTGGATATTCCGAGCCGCGCGTTTCTGGTGCCCGCGAACCGCTTCGAGGCGCTGGAATGCCAAGCGGCGCTCACAGCAATCGAGCAAGGCCAGCTCGACGGCGAGCCGCCAAGCTCCGGCTCGCTCGACGTGGTGGCCCAGCACATCCTGAGCTGCGCCTGCGCCGGGCCGGTGCACCCCGATGCACTGTTCGAGGAAATCCGCACCGCCCTGCCCTACGCCGCCCTGGATCGCGACACATTCGAGCGCCTGTTCCAGTTCGCCATCGATGGCGGCTACGTGCTGCGCGGCTACGACCGCTACCGCCGCCTCATGCCGCTGGCGGACGGCAGCTACCGCATCGCCAACCCGGCCACGGTGCGCCGCCACCGGCAGAATATCGGCGTCATCGTCGAAGCCGCGCGGCTCAAGGTGAAGCGCATCGGCGGCCGGGGACCGGGCGGCCGCATCCTGGGCGAGATCGAGGAATATTTCGCACAAGGGCTGACGGCTGGCGACACATTCTTCTTCGCGGGCGAGGTGCTCTCCTTCGTAGGGCTACGCGACATGGTGCTGGAGGCGCGGCCCGCACCGGGCGGCGAGCCGCGCGTTCCGGCCTATTCCGGCGGGCAGATGCCGCTTTCGACCTTCCTCGCCGATGGCGTCCGCGCGCTGCTGGCGGCCCCGGATGAATGGCGGCGTCTGCCGGACGACGTGCGCGGCTGGCTCGGCTTGCAGGCGCGCTTCTCCGCCATCCCGAGCCCAGACCGGCTCCTGGTCGAGCATTTCCGCGAGCGCCGCCACCACACGCTGTTCTACACCTTCGCCGGCCGCAAGGCGAACCAGACGCTCGGCATGCTGATCACGCGCCGCATGGAGCATCTGGGGCTCAAGCCGCTGAGTTTCCAGATCACCGATTACGGGCTCGTGATTACGGGGCTCAGCGCCATCGAGCCCGGCCACATCGAGCGCTTTCTGGACCCGGATATTCTAGGCGGCGAGCTTGAGGAATGGATACTCGACAGCCGGATGCTGAAGCGCTCGTTCCGCCACGTCGCGACCATTACCGGGCTCGTAGAGCAACAGAACAACGCCGCGCGCAAGTCCATGCGGCAGATGACGGTCTCGACCGATCTGATTTACGATGTGCTCAGGCGGCACGAGCCGGACCACATCCTCTTGGCGGTGACGCGGCGCGATGCCGAGCGCGAGCTGCTCGACCTGAAGCGCCTGTCGGAGCTGCTCACGCGCTTCCGGGACCGCGTGCTGTTCATGCCGCTGGACCGGCCCTCGCCGTTCTCGATCCCCGTGCTGACGGATGTACGCGTCGAGCAGGTGCGGGGGGCCGGCGTGGAGGAGATCCTGGCGCAGGCGAGCCAAGAGCTTGAGGCTGAGGAGATGATGGAAGGCGTGCGGGCGGCAGTCGGAACAATGTCACACAAGCGGGAGCAGCCGGACCCGTGAGCGATGCGGCTCGATGATAATCAAAGCGCCCTCTTCCAGGCCGGCGGCCGCCGCCCGCAAAGCAAACACCACTTTCTCGCCAATCTTATCGGGCCGTGCGTCAACAGCTCGAATAATAATCACGCTCGGCTTATCGCCCCGCGTCGCCGCCAACATGGCAGCGAAGTCAAGGTCGCTGGTGAGGATGACATAATCGCTTGTTTTGGCGTATGCGGCGATGTCCGTGTCCGGGGCGTTGGCTTGGCCGATGGAAGACCAATGGATTGCTTCTATCCCAAACTGAGCGAGAAACCTCACCCAGCCAAGCCGCAAATTCATATCGATCAGCAGCTTCATGCGTCCGCGAGCACGATCTCACGCTCTTGAGCCCGCCAAGCCGCATAGCGGAGAGCTTGCATAATGTCCTCGCGCTCAAGATAGGGGTATGCTTCCAGGAGGGAGTCGATGGTCTCCCCGGCCCCGATTTGCCCAACGATCATCCCAACGGTTACGCGCATGCCGCGAAGGCACGGCTTGCCGCCCATGACGGCTGGGTTTTGCGTTATCCTGTCGAATTCCTTCATGGCTTCATATCCTGCTGCCTTGTGCGCTATTATATAGTCGTACCGCGCTTGCTTGCGAGGAATTCGTCGAAATTGAAAGGGGTTGAGGCTCCGGCCGCCCACCTTCGATGAGAGCGGCAGCAATCATGCTTTCATCCGCCGCGTAAGCTTGCGCCGCGCGAATGTCATCAATCGTGAGCGGAGCATAATCCGCGACGATTTCAGCCTCGGTTTCACCAGCCGCAAGGCAGCGCAAGATATGCTCAACCGGTATCCGGGTGCCCACGATAACGGGCTTGCCTTCCATAATCTTAGGATCGCGTTTGATGCGGGGGTGGTTCATAATCTACCTCGCGGCTTGTTCTCCGCTCTTCAACCCATGCCGGGCCTTCGCACTTCGAGCAACTCCGGCTTTTCGCGCTGCGGCATCGTCGCCCTCAGCTTCGCTTCCGGAATCTCCGGAAAATCGACCGCTTCCCAATCTTCTTGAGAGATTCTGCCAGGTTTTTTGGCATGTATTCGCTGCTCAGCCTTGGATGCGGGCCGAAAACTAATGACGCGGATTGTATCACCCTGCCATGTGAATGTCACCGCGCCCAGCATGCCGGGCAGCTAGCCACGATGCGCTGACTTTTCATCGTCCCATTCGGAGCGGATCGCATTGCGGCGCGTGCGGCATTTGCGCCGTGCCCCGGTTAACGGGGAATGAAGGCGCGCGGGCATCGTCTTACCTAATGAGAAGCATGGCAATCGCATCGAATTGGCGCCGGATACCACGGAGTTGAGGTAAACAGGCGATTACTGACAGATAATGCCAAACCCGGTTGAGTACCTTCCCAGCATCGTTGCGAGCGAAGCGAAGCAATTCAGGTTTAAGCCGCTGATGCTGCCGGGATCGCCACGGCGGCTTTGCCGCCTCGCGATAACGATGGGGGAAGCATTCGAGCGGAGCCGGTATAACGCCGTGGAATGCGTGCCCAACCTTTCGCCCCCGTTACGGTCCCCGCTCACGCAGGGCCGGCGGTTGCAGAAGCATCGGCCTGGACCCCGCCTCAATCCTTCTTGATGGCCCCGGACAGGATCGCGAGGAGGAGGCCCAGCGCCACCCAGCTCAGGAGCGTCTGCGCAACCACAATATCGCCGAGCCCCCCCTCGCTGAGCGTCTCCCGTTCGAACGAGAGCCGCGGCGCCATGGCGTAATCCGCATCGCCTTCCGGCTTAGTGGTGAGCTTCGGCAAGTCCATCCGCACGCGGCGGACGGGACGGCTTACCGGCTGCCATTCGTGCTTCTGGCCGAGATCGAGCCCCGGCAGCATCAGGTCGAGCGAGTAGATGAACGGGCTGAAGCCCGGCAGCTCGGGCGGCCCGTTATGGCATTCCGTCCAGTTCTGGCCGCACTTCTCCGCGAGTTCCTTGTTGAGGTAGATCGAGGGGCTCGAAGGCGCGAAGCCGCCCTGGCCGGCCGCGCCGCCGTAGATGATGCCACCCGCGAACCAAAGCGCGAGCAGAAAAGCGCCGAGCCGGAAATAGCCGTAGCCGTAAGCCGCGCCGAAACCCACCACGATCCATTCGAGCGCCAGCACCGCCGACCAGATCGCACGGGCGAAAACCCTCGCCAGGAGCGCGAAAGGCCAGCTGAACCCGTTCAGCGCGGAGGAGAAGGCATTGCTGCCGGAAATGCCCTGCCAGAACCGCGGCATAGCCCGCCAGCCGCGCCACAGGTTGATGAAGTTCGCGCGCCGCCAGCGCTGGGCCTTGAGCTTGCCGGTCTCGCGGGCGCGGTCGTCGTGGCCCATCGCGCGATAGACCTGGATAAGCTGCTCGTAAGGCTGGGGCTTGAAGCCGCCGCCCCGGTCGGCGGGCGGCTGGCGGTCGAGCCAGCGCTTGCGGGTGTCCGCATCGTAGGCGTCTTGGCCCACCATGCGGCCGTAGGTGAACCCGTTCAGATGGATATAGGTATGCGTGGCATTGCCCGCGCCCTTGTGCGGCCAGGAGCTTGGATGATCGACGATTTCGTGCGCGTGGCATCCCGCCAGGTTCACCGAGCCCACGAAGTCCACCTTCGCATGAGGATCGCCCGCCTGCGGCCCCAGCCAAAGCACGCCGTCGATGGTAGCCCTTACGAGGCTCAGCGCGTTGTTCCACGCCATCTTGGAACCCGCCTCAAGCGAAACCGGATTGTTGAAGCGTCCCCCGGTGCATTCGAAATTGGCCTTGATGCGGGCGCCATAGAACCTGACTTCGCCCTCGGCCAAAAAACCGTCGCGAAGAAAAACCCCGTGCTCTATTTGCGCGTATTCGAAGCTAAGCGCCTTGCTCTTCCCATCTGCGGTATGATTGGCGAAGGTGCCCTTCCGGCAATTCAGCGTGCCGCCGATTTTCGCCTCGGGGAACGAAACCATGCCTTCGGCGAGGAAGCCGTTCGCCAGCACCGCGCTGCCCGAAATCTGGGCATTCGCGCAGTCGAGCGCAACTCCCGTCCCATTTCCGGCACGGTTGCGGAATGTACCGCCAGCGCAATTCAGGTTTCCGCCAATTGCGGCACCGGCGAAAGACACGCCGCCTTCGCTGAAGAAACCATCGTTGAGGCTGGCGTCTCCGGCGATGCGGGCGCCGCCGCAATCCATGGCAAGGCCGTTCCCCGAAAGGAACGTACCGCCGCCGAATGACAAACTGCCCCCGATAGCCGCGTGGGGAAAGGCTACGCCGCATGCGCGCGAGGCCCCGCCAAGGGAAACGCCGCCCGAAACCTTCGCATATTTGCCGGCAATGGCCCTGACGCGGCTGTCCTGGAAATCGAGCGATTTGGCCACCGCTTCCGTCAGCAGGATTTGCCCCGCGAAGTAGCAGCCCTGAAGCAGCAGCGGCTGCGGAACGGTGCAACCGGAAAGGTCGAGATCGCCGGCGACGTAGGCGCCATGCAGCTCAAGGCGGCGCTCGTGCACCGGCGCGGCATCGTCGCCACCTTGCGCCAGGAAGCGCAGGAAGCCCGCGCGAACCTCGGCCTCCGGGTCTTCTGGGTCCACCCAGCGCCAGGCCTCGCGCTCAAAGCGGGCGAAAACGGCGTCGAAATGCGGACGTAGCGCCGCTGGCTCCGTCTTGAGCCTAGCGGCCCAGGCCTCGTCGGCCACGGGTACACGGCGCAAATGCACGATAAGCTCGCCGAAGAAGCCCTGCATCACGCGCGGCTGCTCCTCGATCCTCGCGCGCGTCTCCCGCGGCAGGTTCAGCGGATCGTTGCGAAGCAGCGGCGCAAACCACTTGTCCTGCAGCTTGATGGAATCGGGCGGCGGGGCTGCGAAGGCGTGGCTCACCGTTTCGGCCGCCAGCATGAAGAAGCTCTCGCTGGCGCGGCCCGCGGCGGCCGTGCGGGCGGGATAGGCCTCGGCCTCAAGCTGCCGGAAATATTCATGCTGGAACAAGGCGAGCTTCGCCGTCTCTTCCGCGTTCTTGGGCTCCCAATCGGCTGGCAGCCCGATTCCGGCCACCGCCCGCATGGTCGCCTCGTGCACGACCTCCTGCACGGACTCCGGCGCGCCCGCCAGGAATTTGGTCAGCGCCTCGGCAAAGCCCGCGTCCGAATGTACATCCGGTGTTTCCCTCGCGCTGTGCCGCTTGCGCCAGCTTTCGAACTCGGTCCACAGCCGGGCCGCCCGGCTTTGAATAGCACAAGGCTCGCCATTCGCCGCCGCGAAGAGAAGCTTCTCCTCCGCTGGCAGAAGGCCGCTTGGCGTATCCAGGTCCAGAAAGTCGCCAAGCCAGCGGCCGAAGCCGCGCCCGGCGGGCCGCTCCCGGCGCCCGCGCATGCCTGCCGATCTCGCCTTCAAGTCCACTAGCCACTGCGGCGTGCCGGCTACCCCTGCGGCCTCGCCCTTCCCGGTGCCTTCATAGTGCGCCACGAACGCCCCCCAACGCCAACTTTGCCAAGGCTTATGCCAAAAAACGCGCATCGAAGGTAGTTAAAAAGCCGGTGGGTCTTTCCACATATCCGCAACCTTCGCTTGCGCGAATCGCGGCCGCGCGTCAGGCTGCCTCAAAGTTGACAGCGTTAGCCGTGATGCTTGCATGATTCCCTTGGAAATTTGGGCTCAGCCATCATAAACAGCAGAGACTAATGTCCGCTCAGATTGCAGATCAGGCGCGCCTTGCCGCGCTCGCCGTGAACCGGGTTGGCCGTTCCGCCCTGAAACTCGCGCTGAAAGCTCCGTTCTCGCGCTGGATGGCGGGCGTTCCGGCTGCCTACCACCTGCTTATCCTCCCGCAGGATCTCCGCACCGGCGATCCGAGCTTCGCGGTCGAGCTTTACGACGGCTATTTCGGCCTGGCGGGCGCCGCCGCACCCGTGGGCTCCGAATCGCCGTTCGCCATCCTGCCGCCATCCGTGCCCTGGCAGAAGGAGCTGTATGGCTTCGGCTGGCTGCGTCATTTGCACGCGGCCGACGATCAGATCGCACGCGAGAAGGCGCGCAAGCTCGTGCTCGAATGGGTCGCGGCCGCCCGTAGCGCACCGCCCATCGCTAACGATCCGGACACGGTCGCGCGGCGCGTCATCGCGCTCTTATCGCACGCGGCCTTCCTGCTCGACGGCGCCGATCCCGAGTTCTACGACGCCGCGATGCGCCTCCTGAGCCGCGACACGCACGACCTCACCGTGATCTATGGCGATGCCTCGGGCGTTTCCAAACTACGCGCGCTGACAGCGATCCTGCTTGCCGGCCTCTGCGTGGCCGAGCAGGAAACCTATCTCACCGCCTATCAGTCCGTCTTCTGCTCGGAGCTGGAGAGGCAAATCCTGGAGGATGGCGGCCACATCTCGCGCGCCCCTGGCGACCTGATCGACCTGCTTCTGGAGCTATTGCCGCTCAAGCAATGTTTCGTGGCGCGCCAGCTTGAGCCGCCGGATGCGCTTTACACCGCAATTGGCCGCATGCACCCAATGCTGCGCTTCCTGCGGCTGGGCGATGGCAGCGTCGCGCATTTCAACGGCATGGGGCCGACGCTGCTCGACCAGGTGGCGACCGTACTTGCCTATGACGATGTGGG
>PMBZ01000043.1 GCA_003153975.1 Hyphomicrobiales bacterium | reverse complement strand
ATAAGCGATGACCGCGAAGGTGCTCGTTGTCGAGGACGAGGAGCCGCTGGCGCTCCTGCTCCAGTACAATCTGGAGGCAGAGGGCTTCCGCGTCGCGCTCGCGAACCGCGGCGACGACGCCGAGGTGGCGATCCGGGAGGAGCCGCCGGATCTCATCATTCTGGACTGGATGCTGCCGGGCCTTTCGGGCATCGAACTGTGCCGGCGCTTACGCGTCGGCAAGGCGTCGTGCAGCATCCCGATCCTGATGCTGACCGCGCGCGGCGGGGAGCAGGACCGCATCCGGGGGCTTACCACCGGCGCCGACGATTATGTGGTGAAGCCCTTTTCGGTGCCGGAGCTGATGGCGCGGGTGAGGGCGATCCTGCGCCGTGCGAGCCCGGAGCGGCTGGCCAATATGCTTGAGGTGGAAGATATCGAGCTTGATCGCGAGGCCTACCGCGTCCGGCGCAACGGCCGTGAGGTGCGGCTCGGGCCAACCGAGTTCAAACTGCTCGAATTCATGATGGAGAGCCCCGGCCGGGTGTTCACGCGCACGCAGCTTCTCGACGGCGTGTGGGGGCGCGATGTCTATGTCGACGAGCGCACTGTCGACGTGCACATCGGGCGTCTGCGCAAGGCGATCAATCGCGGCAAGGAGAAAGACCCTATCCGCACCGTGCGCGGCGCGGGTTACGCTCTTGGCGAAAAGTTCCCAGGGCAGAGCCTTGTCGAATAGCGCGCGGCCGCTTGGTGGCTTCCCGCTGCTGGCGGCGTGCCGCATTGGCGCCGGTAATTCTCATTCTGCCCGGAACATGCGGTAGTTTACCACCGGCGGGTGGGTATTATAGTTGTAAAAGCCGCAGCCGGACTTGCGGCCAAGCCAGCCAGCCTCGACATATTTCACCAGGAGCGGGCAGGGGCGGTACTTGGAGTCGGCGGTGCCTTCGTAGAGCACGCGCATAATGCTCAGGCATATGTCGAGGCCGATGAAGTCGCCCAGTTCAAGCGGACCCATGGGCAGGTTGGCGCCGAGCTTCATCGCGGCATCGATGGACTCAACGTTCCCGATGCCCTCGTACAGGGCAAATATCGCCTCGTTGATCATGGGCAGCAGAATGCGGTTCACGATAAAGGCGGGATAGTCCAGGGAGGGAATCGCGGTTTTTCCCAGCTTCGCTACGACGCCCTTCACCGCGGCCTCGGTCTCGTTGCTGGTGGTGAGGGCGCGGATCAGTTCGACAAGCTTCATCAGCGGTACGGGGTTCATGAAGTGCATGCCCATGAACCTGTCAGGCCGGTCTGTGTGCGACGCCAGCATGGTTACGGAAATCGAGGAGGTATTGGTGCAGATGATCGCCTCTTCCGGCAAGACAGGGCAAACTTTCTCGAAGATCTCGCATTTGACCCGCGGGTCCTCGATGGCAGATTCGATCACCAGATCGCAATCGGCGAAAGGCTCCGTAGCCGTACTCGTGCTAATCCTGCCGATTGCCTCGGCGCAGCCGGCTGCCAGCATTTTCTGTTTATTGACAAGACGGCCAAGACGCGCCTTGATCCCCATCAGGCCGTTTTGCACGCGCTCCGCCGAAATGTCCTGCAGCCGGACTTTGTAGCCTGCAACCGCAAGGACTTGGGCAATACCGCCGCCCATCTCGCCGGCGCCGATAACGCCGATTTTGGAAATACCGGCGTCGGGCGCGAGGTTTTCGGCTTGCTGGTCCATAAGCGCTCCTGTGGCTCCCGAGCCAACATGCGCGTCAAACCTGTTCTCAAGCTGTACGGTAGGATCGGAAGGGGCTCCCCTGCGCCGTACCGGCTGGGCACTCGTGCAGGGGCGGCGAAGCGTTCAGGCGGCGCTGGGATCAGGCCCAGGGGCGGGCGAGCGCTGCCTGTTCCTCGAAGGCTTCGATCTTGCCGGCCTTCTGCATGGTCAGCCCGATGTCGTCGAGCCCTTCCATGAGGCACTTCTTGCGGAACGGGTCCATGTCGAAGCGGACCACGCCGCCATCCGGCCCGCGAATTTCCTGAGCGTCAAGGTCGACGGTCAGCGTCGCGTTCGAGCCGCGCTCAGCGTCGTCCATCAGCTTTTCCAGGTCTTCCGGCGAGACGATCACAGGCAGGATGCCGTTCTTGAAGCAGTTGTTGTAGAAAATATCGGCGAAGGAGGTGGAGATCACGCAGCGTATGCCGAAATCGAGGAGAGCCCAGGGCGCGTGCTCGCGGCTCGACCCGCAGCCGAAATTCTCGCCCGCGACCAGGATCTTGGCGTTGCGGTAGGCGGGCCTGTTCAGCACGAAATCGGGATTTTCGGCGCCCTTCTCGTCGAAGCGCATCTCGTAGAACAGGGATTTGCCAAGCCCCGTGCGCAGAATCGTCTTCAGGAACTGCTTCGGGATGATCATGTCGGTATCGACATTGATTAACGGCAGGGGAGCTGCCACGCTGGTCAGCGAAGTGAATTTTTCCATCGGCTTTCCCTTCTTGATTCCTTCGTTGTTTCCGCCGCCAATGGACCGCAGGGCTCGATTTCACCGCAGCGCCGTCCCCGCGCAAGCGGGCATCCATCCAAGAGCTTGTTCCCGCGCCGGAAATGGATTCCCGCCTTCGCGGGAATGACGTTGCGGAAACATTGCGGGCGGTTTCAATGCATCCGCGCAAGCGCCGGGTTCCCATTTTGCATCCCTTTTAACGGAAGTTACGGGCGCCGCAAGGATCAAGCGGGCTCGTGCACCGGCTCGCCGGCCCAAATTGGCGGGCGGCGCATGCCCCAGGCTTGCGCGATTTCAAGCTGGCGCGCGAGGCGCAGGAGCAGGCCGTCCGCGCCGAGCTTTGCCGCGAACTGGATACCGATGGGCAAACCGTCCGGCGTCCAGTGGAGTGGCACCGACATGGCGGGCTGACCGGAGACGTTGAACGGCGCTGTGAACGCTGCGAAGGCAAAGCTTTTCGCGGCAACGGCTTTCAGTGTTGCCTTCATGAGCCAGGGCAGCTTCACCGTCTCCACGAAGCGCAAAATTATTTCCTCCATGCCTGTGATTTTCGTCTGCCCGATCCTCAACGGCGGCGCGGCCACGACTGGGCTTAGCATGATGTCGAAGCGGTCGAAGTAGGAGGTGAGAGCCTTCGTCGCTTGCCACATTACGCGTCTGGCGCGCTCCTCCTCATCGCCGGCCATCATCGCGCGGCCAACCTGCGCCAGCGCCCAGGTTCCGGACTCGACATCGGCGCGGACTGGCACGCGGCGGAGAACCCGCGCGGCATCGTCGAGCGTTTGCGTCATGCCGATCGCCCAGTAGACGAGGAAGGCCAGCCCCAGTGCGCCATAGTCCACGCCGGGCTCGGCGTCCTCGATATCGTGGCCGAGGCTGCCCAAGAGCTTCACAGCCCGGTCCAGCGCAGTTTTTACCTCGGGCGAAACCGTGGAGCCCAGCATGGCGCTACGGATGACGCCTATGCGCAAGCGTCCGGGACCGGCTTCGAGGCCGGACAGGAAGCCGGCGTCCGGGCGGTTGCAAACGGCGTCGAGCGCGGCCGCGGAATCCCTGACGCTGCGGCTCAGCACATGATCGAGGCCGAAATCGCTGGTGATGGTTGCCGCCAGGGGGAGGGGAGGATTGAGCCCGCGCGAGGGCTTGAGGCCGAAAAGTCCGCAGCAGCTCGACGGGATGCGGATCGAGCCGCCGCCGTCGTTGCCATGCGCCATGGGCACGATCCCAGCGGCGACCGCGGCCGCCGCCCCGCCGCTCGAACCGCCCGGCGTGCGGCTCAAGTCCCATGGATTGCGGCATGGCCCGAACAACTCGGGCTCGGTAACGGGCAAGAGGCCGAACTCCGGGACGTTGGTCTTGCCGAAAATGACGAGGCCGGCGCGCTTGAAGCGCTGGATCATTTCCCCGTCCACCGTCGGAACGTAGCGCGCGAAAAGGCGGCTGCCGGAGGTAAGCGGCGCGTCCGCCAGCGCGGGGCCGATGTCCTTGATGAGAAAGGGCACGCCGGCGAAAGGCTGGGCCGGAGTTGCTGCCGCCGCCGCCTCTTCCGCGATGGCGGCGGTCTCGCAGATGACGGCGTTGAGCTTCGGATTGACGCGGGCCAGGCGCGCTGAAGCCTCCTCAAGAAGCTCGCGCGGGCTGACCTCTTTTCTCTGCACCAAGCGGGCCAGGCCCAACGCATCGTATCGATCGTACTCACCAAAACCGCCCATGCTCGCTCCCTCGAAGTGGCTCGCCCTGTCAAAGCGCGCCCGTAAAGATGCCGCTCCCGGCGATGCCGTTGAACATCGACTGTACCGCAATCGCGGCCAGAAGGATGCCCAGCACGCGCATGATAACGCGTTGGGCCGTAATACCGATCCATTCGCGCAGTTCCTGGGCCGCGAGCAGGAAGACAAGCGTCACCGCCATGACGGTCAGGAGCGCCGCGATAACCGAAAGCTTGCCGGTGAAACTCCCCTTCGTGCCCGCCATGAGCAGCATGGCGGCGGACATGGCGCCCGGCCCCGCAAGGATCGGCGTGGCAAGCGGAAACACAGCAATGTCGTCCTCTTTCGAGTGCGCTTCCGCACTTTCCGGCTGCGAGATCGTGCTGCCGCCGATCCGCGCCTGGAAGATCATATCGAGGGCGATAAAGGCCAGGATGATGCCGCCCGCGGTCTGAAGCGCCGGAAAGGTAACGCCAAGCGCCGAAAGGATGGGCGTGCCGAACAGGGCGAAGAACAGGATGATGGCCGTGGCGATGCCTGTGGCTTTGAGGGAGATCGCGATACGCTCCGCGCGGCTGAAGTGCGGACAGAAGCCGGCAAACAGCACCGCCGCTTCCACTGGTCCGATGGTCGCGAAAAATGTTGCAAATGCCCTGAGCGCGGTTCCAAGCATCGTTCCAAGCCTTGGATATTCTTAGCCATCTGGGGCGGCTGCTGCCAAAACCGCGCTGGCCCCGCGGCAGTGTGACAACAATACAGCATAACCTGTGGAAAACGCGGTTGTTTCAATACGCCATCTTCCATATCCGGAACAAACGCATACCATCGAGGCAATAATAAACAGTGCGAGCGTTTCCCGGTATCGGAAGAAAGTTGCCGGCAATCCTGAATTGGATGTGGAAACCGCCTTGGACTTGTAACAATTACCTTATACAACCGTAATCGGTAGAGTGGCGTTGGGAGTTGGAGTTGGGGCATGATAAATGGCGAGGAGCTTGACGAGCTGTTCCGTTGCTTGCTGGCTGGGGTGCGCGCGCCGGCGGACGACGTGCAGCTCCGCTACGACCAATCGCGGCAGCTTCTGCTTGCGTTCGACAAGATACGGGACGGCAATCTCCGGCAAGAGTTGATCGTATTGATGGAGATCGTCTCGAAGATGCCGGATGTGTTGCATCAGAACCGCAACAAGCTTGGGACGCCGGCGCTCGCGCACATCCATTAGGCGAGCCCTGGCCGCGGGAGGCGAGGCAGCCGGCGGGAAATTCCGCCGGCCGGAGTACCTATTCCTCAGCTGCCTGCCAGGACCTGTTTCACGATTGCGCTGGCTTTGGTCATATCGAGCTGGCCGGCATATTTCGTTTTCAACGCCGCCATTACTTTTCCCATGTCCTTCACGCTGCTGGCGCCGAGCGAGGCTGCCAGCTCCCGCACAACCGCCTTGGTTTCCTCTTCGGTCATCTGCTTGGGCAGGAACTGCGTGATGATGGCTATTTCGGCTTCCTCTTTATCGGCGAGTTCCTGCCGGCCGCCCTGCTTGTACATCTCGACGGATTCCCGCCGGGACTTGATAAGACTTTGCAGCAGGTTCAGGATCTCGTCGTCGCCGATCTGCTGATCGCCACGGGGCCTGGCCACGTCGATGTCCTTCTGCTTGATGGCGGCATTAATCATGCGGATCGTGGTGGTCGCGGGCTCGGCCTTGGCGCGCATGGCGTCCTTCATGGCCGAAGTCAGCTGCTCTCTTATCATGGCATTCCTTTCCTGTTTCCGGTCACTTTAGCGCCTGGCGTCCCGTGAGCCAGAGGTACGCGCCGTTCCGGCAAAGGTTCCACAGCAAAATCCGGGCTTNNCCGTTGTTAGGGCGTTCCCTCTCCCATGGGGAGAGGGACAGGGTAATGCCACCCGATCAGGCCGCCAATCGCTCAACCTACTCTTTCTTACCATCCTTGGGCTTCATCTCCGAGATGGCGCGCGCCATCGAGACGAATTCCGACGGCATCATCACCACCGTCATGCTGTTCTGCTCGGCGCCGACCTCGGTAATCATCTGCATGCGGCGCAGCTCAAGGCCGGCAGGGCTGTCCATGATGATCTGCGACGCGTCCCGCAAGCGCTCCGCCGCCTCCATCTCGGCCTCGGCCTTGATGATGCGCGCCCGCTTCTCGCGCAGCGCCTCGGCCTCCTGCGCCATGGCGCGCTGCATGGACTCGGGGATGACCACGTCCTTCATCTCGACCATCTGCACCTGCACGCCCCAGGGCTCGGTTACATCGTCTATCGTCTTGCGCATTTCCTCGGAAAGCTTGTCTTTCTCCTTCAGCACGTCGTCGAGCGTGTGACGGCCGATAATGTTGCGCAGTGTCGTCAGCGAGATTTGCGTAACGGCGGTGTAAACCTCCTTGACGCGCACGACGGCCCTGGCGGGATCGACGACGCAGTACCAGACGACGGCATCGACCTTGACGGGGACGTTATCCTTGGTGATGGCGACCTGCTGCTCGACGGCGGCGGTGACGATGCGCAGATCGATCATGATCTGCCATTCGATGAAGGGGAGCAGCAGGTAAAGCCCCGGTCCGCGCGTGCCCGCGAGGCGGCCCAGGCGGAACACCACGCCGCGCTCGTATTCGTTCGCAATGCGGACGCTGAAGGCGAGCAGAACGAAAATGACGATGGCGATCAGTGCCACCGCTGTCGGTTGCCAGTTCATGTAAGCCTCCTTGGCAAGGGTGCCGCCGGGAAAGCTCCATGTGATGCTGGAAGTTGCCCCAGGCATGACAAACATGTGGCGCGAATGTGGTATTTTATCGTGAAATAATAATGCGCGTGTCTTCCGATTCCCGCACGAGACCGTAAAGCTCGGCGGCATCCTCCGGGTGCAGGCGGATGCAGCCGTGCGAGGCCGGTGTGCCAAGACGGTCTATGTCGTAGGAGCCGTGGATCGCGTAGCCGCCGTGGAAGAAGATGGAGTGGGGCATGGGGGAGTTATGATAAGCTTGCGAGCGGTGGTAAGGGTCGAAGCCGGTCGGGCGGTAAGTGCCGGATGGCGTGCTGTAGCCGCCGCGCGCGGTGGAAACCGGCCATTCGTGCTCCAGATAGCCGTCCACATAAACATACATCGTCTGCCGCGCCTTGCTGACGCGCACAACCACATCCGCGCCGGCGCCGGAGGCACTCGCGCCCACGGCCAGGAGGCCTATGGCAACTAAAAGCGTTTTACGCATGATCGAGCCTTGCAACCTGAAGAGACATACCAAAAAGTTGTTGGAAATTTCCTTTACACGATCTCCGGGTACAGGGAAAATTAAAGAAGCATTTTAGGTTACTTTCAGGCTTCCCGATGCCGGAGCGTGACAAGCGCGATCTCCGGCGGCACCAGGAAGCGCACTGGAAAAGCGGTGACCCCAAGGCCGCTCGACACCACCATGTGCCGGCCGTTCTCCTGGATATGGCCGTATGCGTGGCGGGCATGCTCGGGTGGGATGGCCGGCCGGCCGACGAAGGGCACGTAGACCTGTCCGCCGTGTGTATGGCCGGCAAGCGTCAGCGTTATCCGTTTGGGCACGTTCTTAAAAATATGCGGCTCATGGGCGAGAAGGATCGCGGGCTCATCGCCGCCGATCTGGCGCAGCGTCCCCGGCAGATCGTCCAACTCTTCGAGCTGGTCGCCAAGGCCTGCGAGCCAGATACGGCTTCCACCCCGTTTCAGCGGGATGGCGGCGTTCTCAAGCAGGTGGATGCCAGCCTCCTTGAACTCGTGGCGGATGAGCTGAGCCTCATCCGTCCAGTGGTCGTGATTACCAAGCACCGCGTAGACGCCGAGGGGAGCATGAAGCCCTTTCAGCGCGCCCACCCATGAGGGGACGGGAACGATGGCGGAGCGGTAGCGCCGCCCGAGCGCACAGACATAGTCGCCGAGCAGCACGATAAGATCCGGCTTCAGCGCATTGAGGCGCTGGGCGATGGTGGCGATGCGGGACGCAGGCATCCAGGGTTCGACGGCGTGAATATCGGTCAATATGCCGATCTTGAGAGGCCGGGCGGACCCTGGCCAATCGGGGTGGGCGATGGACCAGCGCTTGACGACAAGGCTGTAGCCCGGCTCGATGGCGAACGCGTCCGCCGCGCCAAGCACGCCGGAACCGGCGGCAACCGCGCTCAACGTCAGGAATTGTCTTCGTGAAATCATATTCTATCAGTAGCGGAGAGATTTTAACCGTTTATTGGCCGGAAAGCGCCGTTTCCTGGCCCTCGCGAATTATTGCGGCGAAAAGCTCCGGGCCAATGTTCCCGCCGGACAGGATCGCAACCACGGTGCGGCCCTTGGCCTGGAATGCACCCGAAAGGATCGCGGCCAGCGCGGTGGCGCCGCCCGGCTCGATGACGAGTTTCAACTCGCCGAAGGCGTAAGCGATGGCCTCGCTCACATCCTCGTCGCTTACCGCGATGCCTCCCGCCAGCCGGTCCTTGTTGACGGCGAAGGTCAGTTCGCCCGGTTGGGGCATGAGCAGGGCATCGCAGATCGAGCCCGACAGCGCCTCGTTCTCCTGGCGTATCCCTGCGGCCAGCGAGCGCTTGTGATCGTCGAAACCTTTGGGCTCCACCGTGTAAATCTCCGCGTCCGGGAAGCTGTCCAGGACGGCAAGGGCCACGCCCGCCGTCAGGCCGCCGCCGCTGGCGGGCGCGAGAACGGCGTCGACGCCCGCACTCATGGCCTTGGCCTGCCGAACGATTTCCAGCCCAACGGTACCCTGGCCCGCGATCACATAGGGATCGTCGAACGGCAGGACCAAATCAGCGTTCAGCTTCGCGCAGAGGTCGCGGGCGATGGCCTCGCGGTCCTCGGTCTCGCGGTTGTAAAAGACGGTCTCGGCTCCGCTTGCGCTGGTGCGCGCGATCTTGAACACGGGCGCGTCGGAGGGCATCACGATTACCGCGTCCAGTCCGCAAAGCCGCGCGGCTTCGGCCACCCCTTGCGCGTGATTGCCGGAAGAGCATGCGACAACGCCGCCTGGGAACGCCGCATGGTCCACCCTTGAGACGCGATTATAGGCGCCGCGGAACTTAAAGCTGCCGGTCCGCTGCAGCGTCTCCGCTTTCAGCAGAATCCTGCCGCCAGCCTTTTCGTTCAAGCACGCCCATTCGAGCAACGGCGTCTCCACCGCATATGGCCTGATCCGAAGGTTCGCCTCTCTGATATCCTCAATCGCCGGCAGCTTCATAGCGGACCCCGCGTCCTGCGCCGCCATAAGGCGGCTTCGTGCCGCCAGGCGATCCAGGAGGTTTATAAGGCATTCGAGCTTGCCGCAGGATTGCTTCGCTTCGCCTATCGGCAGGTGCCGCGAATGAAGCCTCCGCGCAGGCTGCCATGATAGCGGAAATTGCCTGGTTTTGTCACCCGCCGGCCAGGTGTTTGCCGGCCAGGGGCTAAACGCGCAATCCGTTGGCTTCGGCGACGATGTGGCGGAAGCGCAGCGCGCAGGCGTGCCAGCTGAAGCGCTCCGCATATTGCCGGCAGGCGGCGCGATCGATCGAAAGCGCGCCCAGAGCCGCCGCCCCAAGATCGCTGCCCAGGATGCCAGCCGTTCCGTGCGCCACAACGTCCTTCGGTCCCGTTACGTTGTAGGCGGCCGCGGGCACGCCGCAGGCCAGCGCTTCGAGCAGCACGTTGCCGAACGTGTCGGTGAGGCTGGGGAAAACGAAAACGTCGGCCGAAGCGTAATGCTCGGCGAGGTCCACGCCGAACTTAGGGCCGGTGAAAGTTACCTTGGGGTAGCGGGCCTTCAGTTCCTCAAGCTGCGGCCCCCCGCCGACGACGGCCTTGCTGCCCGGCAGGTCGAGGCTCAGAAATGCGTCGAGGTTTTTTTCGACCGAGACGCGGCCGGCATAAAGGAACAGCGGGCGGGGCAGGCCGAAGCGGTCCACAACGCGCGGGCGGAACAGCTCAAGGTCGACGCCGCGCGACCAGAGTTGAACGTTTGCGATGCCCTGGCCGGTAAGCTCCTCGCAAAGCGAGCGTGTCGCGGCCATGACGCCCGCGCCCGCATTATGAAACCAGCGCTCGAAGCGGTAGCCCCAGGAAAGCGGGACCGGCGCGCGGGCCGCAAGGTATTCCGGAAAGCGGGTGTGATAGCTTGTGGTGAAGCGGCGGCCCTTACGCCGGCAATAGGCGCGCATGGCCAGTCCGATGGGGCCTTCGGTGGCGATATGGATGCAGTCGGGGCGCTCCCGCTTCACCGCGCGGGCCGCGTGATGGGCGAAAGCGAGCGCCAGCCGGATCTCGCCATAGCTGGGCATCGGCACGGTTCTGAATTCCTGGGGCGTCATGAACGCGAGCGAGAATCCCGCGCTTGCCGCCTCGCGCTCAAGGTTCACATAGGTATTCACAACGCCGTTCACCTGGGGCCTCCAGGCGTCGGTGGCAACAAGGATGCGCATCAGGATGCCGGAGTTACGGGTGGAGTGCTGGGCGTGCCGGATTGGGCCTCGCGGAGCCGGTCGGTCCAGCGGATGATTTCGAAGCGGCCGTCGATGTGCTCGGCGATCGCCGTGCCGCTTTCCACCCAGTCGCCGGTGTTCATGTAGCCGATGCCGTCGACCTCGTGGATTGCCGCGTGATGGATATGGCCGCAGATGACGCCCACCGCGCCCGCCTCGCGCGCGGCCGCCGCGAGCTTGTTCTCGTAATTGCCCGCGAAAGTGACCGCGCGCTTCACGCGGTATTTGAGATAAGCCGACAGCGACCAGTAGCGAAGCCCGAGCCCGCGCCGCACCCAGTTGAGAAGCGTGTTCGCCGCCGCCGCGATGTCGTAGGCGATGTCCCCCAGCACGGCCAGCCAGTACGCATTGTGTATCACCCCGTCGAACTCGTCGCCATGAATGACGAGATACCGGCTGCCGTTGGCCGCGGTGTGGATCGCTTGAAGGCAAATTTCGAACGGTCCAAGCGTGGTGCCGGCGAAGGCGCGGATCTCGGTGTCGTGGTTGCCGGGAATATAAACGACGCGCGTGCCGCCGTGCGCCTTGGCCACCAGCTCCTTGATCGCCTCGGTTTGCGACGCGCGCCAGCTCGGCCCCCGCCGCAATCGCCAGAAGTCGATTATGTCGCCGACGAGATAGATCGTGGCGGCATCGTGCGCCTGCAAAAAGCTCACGAGGTCCTCGGACCTGCAGGCACGGGCAGCCAGATGGATATCGGATATGAAGAGGGCGCGGTATTTCACAGACGCCTTATAATTTGATGTCGCAGGAAGGTCCACCCTTAGCCCCGTATCGAAGGTCCGTGCGGCAGAATGCGCGTGCCGTCGTAAAGCAATATGACACATGACGCGGGGGCGCGCCCGAAATGGGGCATCCGTTCATGGTGCTGCGGGGGCGCTGGGTCGCTTTTCGGGTCATTGGCTGGGCGGGTTGGGGCGCGTGTTCCACAAAGGCCGTTAGTTTGGCGCAATGTAGGCGCGTTAGGAGATGGACTTGTCCTTGCAATTGCCAACATGCAGTTGCAATAAGTTTTTGCAGCCACATTGAGTAAATTCACCGTTAAATAAACCTGACTTGTGGGTGTTGTGCGAAAATGTCACGTTCGCGGCCAGCGTCAATCAACCGCAACGCTGCCCCTGCAAATCGTCTTATCAGGGCTCGGGGCGAGGCCCGGGCACCGGCAGGGCGGGCCACTGGCATAGCGCAAAAACAAGCCGCAAGGCCTCGCGTAAAGCTTGCATCAAGGGAGATAGCATGAGCACAGCCATGTCACTCGACAATCTTAAGAGCATCGCGTCCGCGGATGTCCGTGGCAAACGCGTTCTCGTCCGCGCCGACCTGAACGTTCCGATGGCTGGAAGCGAGGTCTCCGACGCGACACGGATCGAGCGTTTCATCCCAACGGTGCGCGATCTCGCAAGCCGTGGTGCGAAGGTCGTCATTCTCTCTCATCTGGGCCGCCCCAAGGGCAAGCACGAGCCGAAATATTCGCTGCGCCCGGTGGCGGCCAAGCTGGCCTCCTCGATGCCGGGAACCACAGTCGTTTTCGGGGAGGACTGCATCGGCCCGCAGGCCGAAGCCGCCGTGGCCCAGCTCCAGCCTGGGCAGGTCGCTTTTCTTGAGAACCTGCGCTTCCACGAGGAAGAAGAAAAAAACGAGCCGGGTTTCGTGGCCGCGCTGGCCAAGCTCGGTGACATTTACGTGAACGATGGGTTTTCCGTCTCGCACCGGGCGCACGCTTCAACCGAGGGCGTTGCGCGCCTCCTGCCCGCCTACGCCGGGCCGTCCATGATGGCCGAAGTCAACGCGCTCAAGGCAGCGCTCGACCGCCCCGAGCGGCCGGTGGCCGCGGTGATCGGCGGCTCGAAAATCTCAACCAAAATCGACGTGCTGGTCAATCTCGTGAAGAAGATGGACTATCTCATCGTCGGCGGCGGCATGGCCAACACCTTCCTCCATGCGAAAGGGATTGGCGTGGGCAAGTCGCTCTGCGAGCCCGGCCTGACGGAGACCGTCGGCGCCATTCTGTCGCAGGCCGCCGAATCCGGCTGCCGGATCGTTTTGCCCTCCGACGCTGTTGTAGCCACGGAGTTCAAGGTGCATGCCGCGACGCAAACCGTACCTGTGAGCAACGTGCCGGAGGACGCGATGATACTCGATGCCGGCCCGCGCTCGGTGGAGGAGTTCACCCGGTGCCTGGAGCAATGCAAAACCGTGCTTTGGAACGGCCCGATCGGCGCGTTCGAGACCGAGCCGTTTGGGGAAGGCACCTTCAAACTCGCGCGCGAGGCGGCGAGGCTCACTGAAGAAGGCAAGCTAAGCACCATCGCCGGCGGCGGCGATACCGTCGCGGCGTTGAACGCGGCAGGGGTCACGGACAAGTTCACCTACGTGTCCACGGCCGGCGGCGCGTTTCTCGAATGGCTCGAAGGCCGCACCCTTCCGGGGGTTGCGGTGCTGGCCCGTCCGTAACAAATCGATACATTAGCACCTATGGGAGAATAGAATGGCCCGTATTACGCTTAGGCAACTTCTCGACCACGCCGCCGAGCACGGCTACGGCGTGCCTGCGTTCAACATCAACAACATGGAGCAGGGCATCGCCATCATGGAGGCGGCGAAGGCCACGGACAGCCCGGTCATCATCCAGGCGAGCCGCGGTGCGCGCGCCTATGCCGGCGACCTCCTGCTCTCGAAGCTCATCGAGGGGCTAGAGGCGCAATATCCGCATCTGCCGATCTGCATGCACCAGGACCACGGCAATAGCGACGCCACCTGCGCCAGCGCCATCCGCATCGGCTTCGACAGCGTGATGATGGACGGCTCGCTCAAGGCGGACGGCGCGACGCCTGCCGATTACGGCTATAACGCCGGCATCACCTCCAAGGTGGTAGAGATGGCGCATTGGGTCGGCGTCTCGGTGGAAGGCGAGCTTGGCTGCCTCGGCAGCCTTGAGACCGGCCATGGCGAGAAAGAGGACGGGCACGGCGCCGAGGGCAAGCTTTCCCGCGAGCAGCTCCTGACCGATCCGGATCAGGCGGCCGAATTCGTGGCGGCAACCAAGGTGGACGCGCTGGCCGTGGCCATCGGCACCTCGCACGGCGCCTACAAGTTCACGCACAAGCCCACCGGCGACGTGCTCGCGATGAACGTGATCGAGGCGATCCACAAGCGCATTCCCAACACCCATCTCGTGATGCACGGCTCCTCGTCCGTGCCGAAGGAACTGATCGACATCATCAACGAGTTCGGCGGCGAGATGCCAACGACCTTCGGCGTGCCGGTGGAAGAGCTGCAGCGCGGCATCAAGCATGGCGTCCGCAAGGTCAACATCGACACCGACCTCCGGCTCGCCGCGACCGGCGCCATCCGCAAGATCCTTGCTACTTCGAGGAAGGAATTCGATCCGCGCAAATATCTCAAGCCCGCCATCGCCGCCATGCAGCAGGTCTGCAAGGACCGCTACGAGCAGTTCGGCACGGCCGGCAATGCGTCGAAGATCAAGGTTGTTCCGGCGGCGGATATGGCCAAGCGCTATGCCAAGGGCGAACTCGATCCGAAGATCGCGGGCCGGTAGTCCGTTTCTGACGGCGTGCGGGCCTCTGGCCCAGCGTACAATGAATGAGGGTTCAACCCCTCACGCTGTCCCTCTCCCTATGGGAGAGGGAACGCCAGAATGGCCGCTGCGGGAAGTTCAGGGGTCCCTTCTCCCTGTGGGAGAAGGACAGGATGAGGGGTAACGCCCTTTGTTCATTGCGCCGGGCGGAAGCGAAAGGGTCCGGCAAGGCTGGGAGCGCATGCTGCCCAAAGTCAAGAAGGAGGCGGGATGAAACGCGAGCCGCAGGATTGGCCGCTTGCCGTGGTATTCGATCTCGATGGAACGCTGATCGATAGCGCCCACGACCTCGCGGATGCGCTGAACTACACCATGAGCTTGCGAGGGCACGCGCCTTTTCCGGTACCCCAGGTGAAGGAGATGGTGGGCGGCGGCATCCCCAAGCTTGTCGAGCGGGCGCTTCGCGCGCACGGCGTGCCGGAAGTGGAGCTTTTGCCGCTGGCAGCCGATTTTCTGAATTATTACCGTGACAACCTTGTCCGGCGCACGACCCTTTATGATGGCGCGGCGGAGCTTCTGGAAACGCTGAAGTGCGAGGGGCGGCGGCTCGGGCTTTGCACGAACAAGCAGCATCAGTTTACGGTCGAGATCGCGGAGCAATTGGGTATCGCGAAATATTTCGGCGCCATAAACGGTGAGCGCGAGGATCAGGCGCGCAAGCCGGCGCCGGCGCCGCTTTTGAGTGTGCTGCACGCGCTCGGGGTGCGTCCGGAAAACGCGGTAATGGTTGGGGACAGCAGCGCCGATGTGGAATGTGCGAAGGCGGCGGGCGCGGTGCCGGTCGCTGTTCGCTACGGCTACGCCCGCGTGAGTCCGGACGAGCTTGGCGCGGCCGCCGTCATAGACCATTTGCTCGACCTGCCGGATTGCTTGGCAAGTCTGCGGCCTGCCAAGGAGTAGCAGGAAACCCGGCCAGGGTATTTCGCTTGGCCTGGGTGGGAGACGATGCAAGCGCGGCCGCTTGTGGTGCTTCCCGGCGGCGCAACGGGTTTAGTGGCAGTTCCAGGGTGGGTGTTAACAAAAGATCTTTTTCTGTAGGTGCTTATTATGGTTAATATAGCGATCTCGGCCTCCAC
>PMBZ01000197.1 GCA_003153975.1 Hyphomicrobiales bacterium | reverse complement strand
GCCGGGGAATGTAAACAGGCCTTAGTTCAACCGTGACAAACTTCATAAAAATGGCGCATTTGTCTGATGCAGTTTCTATGAACTGGAATAAGCCAGCGAGCCGGTTCAGGTTATGAGCGAAACGACGCAGTTTTTACCCACGGTTGCGCCGCAGAACGGCGGACGGGTGGAGCGTTTCACCATAAGGCTCACGCCGCAGCTCTTGCTGGACCGGCTGCTTTGGCCTGAACGTCCCATCGCCTATCAGCTCCTGGCAGGCGCTGCCGCCACGGGCACGGCCGCGGCGCTGGCCGCACCTTTCATGAGCGGAATGGATCGGGGCCTTGCCTTTTTCATATTCTTCCCGGCGGTGCTCGCGGCGGCGCTTTTTGGGCGTCTGGCGGGGGGGCTTTTCGCTGCGGCGCTTTCCATTCTGGCTGCCGGCATCTGGACCGCACCTGTTCAGGGGGGGGCGGGCTTGGTTGGTGCGATACCGTTCCTGGCCGCATACGCTGCCGTGATATTTATGGCCGAGGCACTGCATCGCGTGCGCAGGCAAGCCTTCGCCGCAGCCTTTGAAAATGTCGAATCGCGGCGCATGGCGACGGTGGCTGCCGAGCGCGAGGCATGGCTCAACGCCGTGCTTGGCGGAGTGGCCGACGGGATCATCACCATCGACGAGCACGGGATAATCATATCCGTCAACTCCGCGACAACCGCGATTTTCGGCTACGAGCCGGAGGAAGTGGTGGGCCGCAGCGTCGATATGCTTATGCCGGAATTCTGCCGCGAGGCGCACGACCGCTACATTGCCGAGCATGTGAAATCCAGCAAGGTGGAGACGGCCGTCCGCAGGCGGCAAGTGGAAGGCCGCCGCAAGGACGGCTCGGTGTTCCCCATGGACTGCGGCGTCAGCGATGTGTGCTTCGGCGGCAAACATCGGTTCGTGGGCATCGTTCGCGACATAACGGAGCGGGTGAGTGCGGAGCAGGCGCTGCGGGCGAGCGAGGAATTTTCGCGCACCGTGCTAGAATCGAGCGCCGATTGCATCGAGGTCCTGGATTGCAGCGGACAGGTCGAATACGTGAACGGCCAAGGCTTGCGGCTTCTTGGAAGCGGCTCCCCGGCTGAGGTTAAGGGCGGGCGCTGGGCGGACATGTGGCCCGAGAGCGAGCGGCATGCGGTGGAGGATGCCATCGCCAAGGCCAATACGGGTAAAACCAGCCGGTTCTCCGCCCGTCTTCCGGCCGCCAAGGGTACGCCGAAATGCGTGGACGTGTTCCTCGCTCCGGTCCGGGACAGCGAGGGCCGCATCCGCAAGCTCGTGGCCACCGCCCGCGACATCACCGAGGCGAGGGAAGCCGAGGAGCAGATCCGGCTGCTCATGCACGAGGTTAACCACCGCTCCAAGAACCTGTTCGCGGTGGTGCAGGCTGTGACCAGGCAAATGGGAACCGGGGACGAGGCGAAGATTTTCGCGCGCCGCCTTGGCGAGCGGCTCGCTGCACTCTCTCAGAGTTACGATCTCCTGGTGAAGAGCGAGTGGCGCGGCGTGGACATGCGGGATCTGGTCCTTTCGCAGCTCGGGCATTTCAAAGACCTGATCGGCACCCGCGTTTTTGTCGAAGGCCCGCCCGCGCCGCTAACCCCCGCCGCCGCGCAATCGCTCGGCATGGCGCTGCACGAGTTGGCAACCAATGCCGCCAAATACGGCGCCTTGTCTGGCACGGAAGGCAGGGTCCGCGTCGCATGGGCCATCGCGCAATGCGAGGAGGGGCGGTATTTCAGAATGAGATGGGCCGAGGAAGGCGGACCGGAGGTCAAAGACCCGGAGCGCACGGGTTTCGGCCGCACTGTGCTTGTGAGATTGGCCAAACGCGCACTCGGCGCGAAAGTCATTCTGCAGTTCGCCCCTTCCGGCTTGGTTTGGCTGCTTTCCGCGGAGGCGGGCAACGTTATCGAGGCGAACGGGAAGCTGTGCTGAGCGGCATCGTTTTGCGTTGTACCTCGCTAGCAGCCTGCCGGACCTGAGGGTCATTGCGCGATTATGTGAGCGCGCCTCGCCCCAAAATTCGAAGCTCATGCGAAATGCGAGGCAAATGTTTAAAACAATAGCGCCACGTTCCGCTTATGTCCTTAAGTGCGGCAGGCTGTTAGGGATGATATCCGCTTCGGCATTCTGCTAATCGCTTTCGCGTCATTGCGAGGGACCGTGGCGGGGCGCTTCTGGCAGTCTTAACTATCAAACGCCGTTGAGCCAGCTCACAATGGGTGGGCGTGCCGACAGCACGTCCACCATCTGATCCACTGCGGCGATGTGATAATGGTGCCCTTCCTCGTCCGCCGCATCGCCGGCCTGGGCGTGGAACCACCTCGCATAGCGCGAATTGCGCACGATGAAAATCGGCCAGGGATAGATGCTGCTGCCCTCGTAGATGGTGCGCAGCAGGTATTTCTCCTGCGTGCCGCGGTAGCAGAGCGGCGCTTCGAAGAAAATGCGAAGCTCCCTGAACTTGGGGTCCGGCGACGTTAAAATAAGCCGGAAGCCCTCGCGGTCGTCGAGCATGGCGTCAAGAAACATCTTGGGCGTCAAGCCCTCAAGGGGCTCCCATCGCTCGAACGTTTCTTCGTCTGCCATCGTGCTGAAAGTGTTTGTTTTATTCGCTTTATCCCATGATACCAGAGTTTTCAGCAGTGCGAAAAATTCTAACAAATACGGTAACCAGTGTCCGCGCTCCCAGTAACCCTCCGGCATCTGGAGAAGCCTTCGGATCGCCCCCCCTGGTACGGGCTCAGCCTTTTCTTGATCGCCTAAACGTTCTCCCGAAAGACCTCCTCCTATGCTTGAGCGCATGGCGAAGCTCTTCTTTCAGCGAAGACTCGAGCCTGTTCGCATGAGGCAGACAACCCGAGTGTTTGCGAACAGTGAGCTATGCCGGCCGGCGCTACTGCCGCTGCGAGATCACGCTGCTCGTATATGGCAGCGAGCCGCGCACGGTGCTCAAATTGACCAGGGCGATCAGAAGTGTCAGCACTTCCTTCGTTGTGGCGGCGCCGTCCTCGGGAACGCAGAAGTTGTGGCCGCCATAGCCGACATGGACGAAGCAGCCGGCCGCACCGGGCGTCACTTTGAAGAGTTGGCCGTCTCCCGTCTCTCTTTGGGATTCAGGCGGCAATTTCACGTCGGTCTTTGTTCTAAGGAGCTTGCCGTAATACTGGAATACGCCATATGGCGAGCGCAGGACAGGTTGCATGCTCCGGTCGTACGCCCCAAGCCCCGTGCTGAGCGGTTGCGATAACAGTGTCTCGCTCGCCGCCTGGGTCCCCGGCGCCTCCTTTCCTTGATGTTTGGCACAACTCGATTTGCTGGAGACCGGATGCCGGTTATTGGCGGCAATCGCCGGGTCGAAACATAGTATAATATCCCGTTGCTGATTGGATTTTGCGGCAAGGCCGGAATTCGAAGCGGCGCTTGAAGTGGCGTTCTTTTGACCTTGAGGCTTGGGCACCGCGGTGGTTGTGACGCCGTATTCGAAGGCCGCCTCGATGAGCGACAGAAATTTGCGATAGTGGCAGTCCTTCAGGTGGGCTCCATGCCAAAAATTTGTATAAAACGGTGCCCAACGCCCGTGATTTAGCCGGATCGCCGCGTCGTGATCTTTCGTGGCTTGGCGTTCGCATTCTTCCGATGCCTGCTTGTAGGCCATGCCGGGCCAAGTGTTGTTGGAAGGATCGTTCTCGAAGCGCAACGTGGTGAAGAGGCCGCTGTGCTTAATGCTTGCCGGCGTAACCAGGCTCTGGCCGGAAGCTGTAAGATTGATGTCGATGGACCCGATCAGCGAATGGAATACCGCTTCCCGGGAAAGACCCGCATTGACCAGCGTGTTGATCAACTCTGGCGTGAGGGTCGCGAGGAAGTTTTCGTAAAAGTCGCTGTTGTCGAGGGGAGCCACGTCGAAACTGTTGCCCATCGACAGCGAGCCTGTTGCGGTCAGGGCGTTGGCGGGGCTCGACCCGACAAGAGTAGAGTTGGGCTGTGCCCCCAGGCCATTCCTGAATATTTGAAAATCGACGCCGATATTCCTCTGCATGTTGCCGCCAGCGCCAAGCGTGCCTGACGCGGTGTATTTCGAGAGCGTTGTGAAGTTCAACGGCTCGAAACGGCTAGCGCGCACGACGTTGAGAAGGATCAGCTCCTCGCGAAGGTTTTGCGTTCCGAGATTGACCTGGTAGGAGCGGGGCTCGTAAGACACCTTGTCGAGTGTCTGGCAACCAGCGAGGTGAAAGCCTAAAATTACGGCGGCGCAGGCACTTAGCGCGCGCGAAGGAGATAGGAACGCAGACATTCTACTCACCGGACGCAGCCACCTCATACTTACACGCGAGGTGATTAAGTAACACAACCTAAGCGAGCATATACGCCCAGGTAAGGTTTGCGAAGGGCCGCCAATTGGGATTTGAGAAGAAAGCTACTCAAATGTGATGAATTTGCCGCAGACACTGTGCCTGGGTCCAGGCGAGAGGATCGACGTGTTTGCAAGCCAGCGGCAGGAGCCGGAGAAATCCGCAGATGTCCACAACCAGCACTTGCTTGGGCAGGCGGGCACACATATAGAAAGCTAATTCGAATCGCTGGGAAAACCGCGTCAAAAGCGCAGGGTTAGCTATGTTTCTTATAGTCTGGATGGTCTCATTCGCCGTTGCCTGGCAATATCATGACGCGGGCATTCTGCCGTTCGCTCTGCTGGTTTTCGCAGCGTTCCATGCCAATAGCTGGCACGAGTGCCGGCAATTAGGATTGGCCGTCTACAGGATGCGTGTCCCTGTAATCGCAGCCCTGCTGGCCTTTGCGATCTACACCAACGACCAAATTCTCGAAGTGCTTGCGAAGCCCTATGTGGGCCAGTCCGGGCGCGTGGAGGTTCTCCCTGTACTATCGTTCGTCGTAACAGCCATGGCGCTTTGGCTTTGGGCGCGGTTCTTTTCTTTGTTCGAACCGAAACCGCAGGACAGCGCGCCCAAGGCAGACGGACATGAAACGGCGGAGCCAGCATTTGAACCGTCCGGTGCGGAAGGCGGCGCATCCTGGCGGCAAATGCTCTCGATCGGTGCAATATTTGCCGGATTGATTGCGCTGCATGTATTGGTATATAGCGTACTGGATAAGGTGATTGCGGGAACCACACTTTACGATATTACCAGCATTGCTGGATATATCGCCAAAGCAATTACATCAATAAGCTTCGTCTCGTGGGTATACTTTACTTGCATTTTCAACAGGCATCTGCCCCTGACGAACAATCTGCCGAGAACCCTGAAGCCGCTTTCTTACGAGCTTAAAGTCCGTCTCATCCTGCTGCGGCTCTTTCCCGTGGCGCTTCCGAGCCTGCTGGGTGCTGCGACGCTATACAATGTGCTGCCGCGCATCTACCTCGATTGGGACGGCATCGATAAGCTTCAGATGGCCTTCGGCGCGTTTGCCGTGCTGTTCGGCGTGGGCTTCCTCATCGACGACCTCTTTGTGAGGTCTTTCCGCCGGCAGGATGCTTCAGTCCGGGCAAAGCTAGGCCCCAGCGGCGACAGCGTCTTGGGTGCGGTGCGCCGTGCTCTGAAAGGGGCGCCCGATGAGCCGCAGCCGGCCGTTGCGCACTTGCTTGAGCTGATTTTATTCTCAGGGTTGGCACTTGTCTCGTTTGCTTCCAGATTCCGGCTTGGCGCCGTTGCGGCAGCAAACCTGCTTGTCAACGTTGTTCTGGTGCTGGCTCTGGTCAAGGCGAGAAAACGGTACCAGCCGGATCGCACGCTGTGGGTCTCCTATTTCGCTAAAGAGCCGATCCCGGAAAAGTTGGCGGTCTGGCGGCGCGAAGGGTACGGGGGCGGACGATTGGAAAATGCCCCCAGCGAAGCCGCGAACCGGAGTCTGCGAGAAAACCTCGGTCCGATGGAACACCGGGCAGACCTTTGGGGAATGATAGACCTCTTCGGAATATCCATCGTTCTTGGCGCGGCGGTCCTTCTTGGGGCTCACCACCTGTGGCCAGGGGCGGCTTTCAGCGATAATGCCTATCTCTTAATCGCTCCAGCTTTCCTGATATTCCTGCCAATCCTTCCAACGCTCGTCTATGTGATCCTGGCGATCCTGCCGGCGGTGTTTTTCATCGCGCCTTTTGTGGACGTTCGCAGCTTCTCGCCACCCGGCCAGACGCTGGTTGTGATAAACGTCTTCATCGTCGCCAGCCTTGGTTTCTTCGCGCTGCTACAACTAGCCTCGCGCAGGCGCTCCTTGATCGCCCTGTTCTTTGGGGCGATAGCGCTGCTTTCCGCCTTCGACCTCAACGACAACCACGCCATTCCCAGGGAGGCACAGCAGAAGCCTGTACCGGCTCAGAACGTGACCGCGGCGTTTTACGGGTGGCTTGAGGACCATATGCAGCGATGGGAAGCCGCGCGGCCTGCCGGTAAGGCCGGCAACAAGCATCCGGTTTACATCGTCGCGGCACAGGGCGGCGGCGCCTATGCCGCCCGTCACGCAGCACTCTTCCTTGCCAAGGTTCAGGACGAATTTCCAGACTTCGCCGATCACGTGTTCGCCATAAGCGGGGTCTCCGGCGGTAGCGTCGGAGGCGCGGTGTTCGCTTCCCTGGTGCGTGCAAGCGTGGGTAGGGTGAGAGACATGGGATGGTATTCCAGCGCGGCGTCCAGTCTTTTGAATAAGGATTTACTCACGCCGGCCATTGCGGGGACGCTGTTCCATGACACGATCGCGAGGGTCATCCCCTGTCTCGACGACCGCCCCCAACTGTGCACGACGCTGAACCTGGATCGCGCCCGCGATTTCGAGCTGGCGCTGGAAGGGGCATGGGATGACTTGGCGCGAGACTACCGGCTGGAAAAAGGGGACAATCCCTTCCGGCAAAGGCTTACGCAATTGTGGACCCCGGAGAGCAGCGTACCCGCGCTACTGCTCAATACGACCGAGGTCGAGACTGGGGAGCGGGTTGTGCTCGCCCCATTTCTGCTGCAGCCGGACATTCACACGCTCGCCTCCCTCATCGACCGGGACAAGGGGCTGGATATCAAGCTCAGCACGGCATCGGGTTTGAGCGCGCGCTTTCCCGGCTTGATGGCCCCTGGATGGTATCGCATCAAGGATTCAAAGGAGGAGGATGCCTTCAAGCGCAGGCTCGTCGACGGGGGATATTTCGAAAACTCAGGGGTTGCCACCGCCTTCGATTTGCTGAAGTCGCTCGAAAAGTCGCTGAGCGGGGAATATCTGCAGCGCATCGAGTTGATTCTCATTTCGGTCAAACTCGGCGGCAGCGAAAACCCGGAGGTGGAGCCGCCGCATGGATTTCACGAAATCATGACACCGCTGCGGACACTCAATAATACGCGCGCCGCGCGTGGAAGGCTCGCCGTGGACCAAGCCTCCCTTGCGCTCAATAATACGGTTTGCCGGGACAAGCGCAACAGCGACCCGCAAGACCCCGCCGATCCCACTTGCTTCTACGCCAAGCGCATGCGCATTTCGGTGCTGGTTTCGGATAGCAGGCAGCCCCTTCCGCTGGGGTGGTTGCTATCGGAGGCATCGAAAGACAGGATCAAAAAAAGCATTGGCAGCCCGTCCGAATGTCCTGGGAACGAAAGCAGGCTGGATGATGTCACAATACGGAATTCATGCCTCATATGGCAAATCGGCAAAGACCTGAGTGACGGCATCGCGCGGCCGGTGGGCACGGTCGCTGAGCCTTGGACCGCTGCGATTCAGCAGGCGCCTTAAGTTTGGCTGCGGGCCAGCGCCGGGCATTAGCCTTGGCTTGGCTCGAAGTCGAAACACTCGCCGTTGGCGGTGGTTTCTTGGGTCAGCAGCGAGAGTGCCAGCGGCACGATCGCCTCGGCGGGGGGCACGGTATTCTCGTCCTCGCCCGGATAGGCCTTGGCACGCATCCGCGTTCTGATCCGCCCGGGGTTCAGGAGGTTCACCCGCACGGCGGTGGACTGCACCTCATGCGCATAGGTCTTGGCGAGCGCCTCAAGGGCCGCCTTCGTGACCGAGTAAGGCCCCCAATAGGCGCGGCAATTCTGGGCGGCATTCGAGGTCATGAACAGAACACGCCCGGCCGGCGATAGCCGCAAGACCGGGTCAAGCGTGCGCAAAAGCCGCCAGTTTGCGGTGACGTTAATATTGAGCGTTTGCGTCCAGTCCGCCTCGCTGATATGGCCCAGCGGCGAGAGCGGCCCCAATATCCCTGCGTTGCCCACGAAAATGTCGAGCCGCTGCCAGCGCTCGTAAAGCGTGGGGCCCAGATTGTCGATCTGCGCGCCTTCGCGCAAATCGAGCCGCACCAGCGAGATATTCGCGCCCAGCGCCTTGAGTTCGTCGTCGAGTTCTTCGAGGCCGCCCTTGGTGCGTGCCAGCGCAATCACATGCGCGCCCTGAAGCGCCAGCGCCTTGGCGACAGCGCGGCCAATGCCCCGCGAGGCGCCAGTTACAAGCGCCACCTTGCCGTCGAACCTGGGAAGCGTGTCTGACATCTGAGTTCCGTCCAGAAGCGTGGAATATCTAATTCGATTGAGGACTTCCTGAGGTCCCCCCTCACTCTGTCTCTCTCCCCGAGGGGAGAGAGGACCCTGGAATTGACGCCGCAGCCGCTTCGAGCGTCCCTTCTCCCAGCCGCATCGCTTATATATGCGGCCACCTAATGAGGCGAGCTTGCGGGGAGAAGGGCAGGAAGAGGGGGGCTTGTTCCCCTTTCCGATGGCGCGTCTTAAACCGCCATGAGCGAGAGGCGGTGCTGCTGGCCGGGCTCGGGTCCGTCCCAGTCCTGCAGGCGCGTCGGGTAATCTCCGGTGAAGCAGTGATCGGTGAATTGCGGGAAGGCCGCGTTGCGCTCCGGCTGGCCGAGCGCCCGGTAGGTGCCCTCGACCGAAAGGAAGGCGAGGCTGTCGCAGCCAAGGATTCTGCGCATGCCCTCAAGATCGTGATTGGCCGCCAGCAGAGCGCCAGTGTCGGGCGTGTCGATGCCGTAGTAGTCGGGATGTCTGATCGGCGGGCAGGCGATGCGCATGTGTACCTCACGCGCCCCGTTCTCGCGCATCATGTTGACGATCTTGGTCGAGGTGGTGCCGCGCACGATGCTGTCGTNNCCGACATAGTGGTTGCGGATGATGCCAAGCTCGAAGGGCAAACCGGACTGGGTCGCATAGCCAAGGGCGGCCGGCACACCCGAGTCGGGCACTGGGATGACCACATCGGCGTTCGCGGGAGACTCGATGGCAAGCTCGCGGCCAAACGCCTTGCGCACATCGTAAACGCAACGCCCGCCCATGATGGAATCGGGGCGGGCGAAATAGATATATTCGAAGATGCAGGGACGGGGAGGGCAGGGCGGGAAAGGTCTCAGGCTCTCGATTCCCTCTTCCGAGATCACGACGATCTCGCCGTTCTCGACCTCCCTTAGGAAGCGGGCGCCAATGATGTCGAGTGCGCAGGTTTCCGAGGCCAGTATGGTGGCATCGCCGAGCTTGCCCAGGACCAGCGGCCGGATTCCCAGCGGATCGCGGATGCCGATGAGCTTTTTCATCGTCAGCAGGCCTAGCGCGTAGGCTCCCTCCATCCGCATCAGCGCGTCGATCAGGCGCATGGTGAAACCGCGCTTGCGCTCGGCGCTGCGCGCGATCAGATGGACGATCGCCTCCGTATCGGAGGTCGATTGGAAGATCGCGCCGGAGGAGACGAGTTCGCGCCTGAGCGTCAGCGCGTTGGTCAGGTTGCCATTATGGGCAAGGGCCAGGCCGCCTGTATCGAGGTCGGCGAACAGCGGCTGCACGTTCCTGAGCGCGGTTTCGCCGACTGTTGCATAGCGCACATGGCCCACGGCCGCGGAGCCCGGCAGGCGTTCGATGACGGATTTCTTGTTGAAATGGTCGCCAACCAAGCCCAGGCGCTTCTCGGAGTGGAACTGCTCGCCGTCGAAGGTAACGATGCCGGCTGCCTCCTGCCCCCTGTGCTGGAGGGCGTGCAGGCCCAAAGCGGTAAGCGCCGCCGCATCGGGGTGATTGAAGACGCCGAAAACGCCGCATTCTTCGTGCAGCTTATCGCCGCCGAGGTCCAGAATCCCGGCCTCAGGGGCGTTCATACCAGGAATCGCGTCCAACCTTTCCGTTCTCCACCAGTCTTGCCCTGCCTTGCAGGCAGGAGCAGGTATTGTGCACCACTTCGTCGCGAGGCGCTCGATACTTGCCGCGCTACGATTCAGAAGCCGTCAAACGGCGCCCTTGGCGATTGACACTTGGCGCAGGGCATCCCGCCGATAGCACGCCGCGGCACGTTTTCAAATTAGCCTGCAGGCGAAGAAGGCTGCCGCTCGCGCTTGTTGAACAGCCAGTCCGGATTGTCCGGTACAAAGGATTTAATGGTATCCCCGGCGCTTTCAATCAGATAAAGCGAGCGTGCCTGGGTTACCCACTTCGGCATGTTCTGCCGCTCCACGATCTGGCCTACGATCAGATAGGCGATGACGACGAGGATCAGCCCGCGTACCAGCCCGTAGACGAAGCCCAGCGTGCGGTCGATGGCGCCGACGCGGCTATCGAGCACGCGCTCCGACACATTCGCGGTCAGAAGGCTGAAGACGATGAGACTTGTCAGGAAGACGACTGCGATCAGGGTCGCGTCCGCCAGCATGGGCGTGTCGATGATCGACCGTACATCGCCCTTGAAATGCGAGTAGGCGAGCAGCGTGACCAGCGCCGCCAGGGCCCAGGACATGATGGACAGCATCTCCCGCGTCAGCCCCCGCAGCATGGCGAGGAGCCCCGAGAAAATCATGATGGCCACAAGTATAATGTCGAGCGCCTGAATCGGCATTTGCTTACCCTTTCCCTGCGGATCGCGCGACTCAGCCGGCACCTCCGGCGTTCCCTTGCGGGCTTAGCCAAAGAGCGCGGCCAAATCCTTCAACTGGGCGAGGCGCGTGAGCTTGCCTGAAAAGCCGCTCCTCAAATCCTCGCCTGCCGCCGGTAAAAAAGCGGTGCTGAACCCCAACTTCTGGGCTTCCTTCAACCGTACTGCCATTTGCTGAACCGGCCTCAGCGCCCCTGACAATCCAGCCTCACCGAAATAGACGCAATTGCGCGGGAGCGCAATGCCCGTGAGCGCCGAAAGCAGAGCTGCCGCAACAGCTAGATCCGCGGCTGGTTCCGCGATGCGCAAGCCTCCCGCCACGTTAAGGTAAACGTCCTGCACGCCGAGCTTGACGCCGCAGCGGGCTTCGAGCACCGCGAGAATCATGGCGAGCCGGTTCTGGTCCCAGCCGACCACGGAGCGGCGCGGGGCGGCGTAGGGCGAGGGGGCCAGCAGCGCCTGGATCTCGACCAGGATCGGCCGGGTGCCCTCGATTCCAGCGAAGATCGCACTGCCCGCGGTGCCTTCGCCATCCTGGGTCATGAAGAGCTGCGACGGATTGGGCACCTCGCGCAGGCCATCGCCGTGCATGTCGAAGACGCCGATCTCGTTGGCCGGGCCGAAGCGGTTCTTGGTTGCGCGCAAAAGCCGCAGGTTGTGGTGGCTCTCGCCCTCGAAGGTGAGGACTGTATCGACCATGTGCTCGATCACCTTGGGGCCTGCGATCTGGCCGTCCTTGGTGACGTGGCCCACGACCACGAGCACGGGGCCGCGCGATTTCGCAAGCGCGATCAGAGCCTGCATGCTGGAGCGGACCTGGCTCACCGTGCCGGGGGCGGATTCGATGGTTTCCGTCCAAAGGGTTTGGATCGAATCGACCACGATGAAGTCCGGCGCGCCCGTCTGCTCCACGGTGGCGAGAATGCGCTCGACGCAAGTCTCGGCGGCGAGGCCGAGCGGCGCCTGCGTCAGGCCAAGCCGCGCCGCGCGCATACGGATCTGGCCGGTTGCCTCCTCCCCCGAGAAATAGAGCGCGCTGTGGCCTTGGCTCGCGATGGCGGCTGCCGCCTGGAGGAGCAGCGTGGACTTGCCGATGCCCGGCTCGCCGGAGAGAAGCACCGCGGAGCCTTGCGCAAAGCCGTTGCCCGCCGCGCGGTCCAACTCGCCGATACCGGAGACGATGCGGCTCAGCGGCTTTTCCTCATGGGCCAGGGTCTCGATCTGTGCCGCCTTGGCCTTGCGCCGCGCCTTGAGACCCGCGGGCCCTGCAAGACTGATCGCGCTGCCTTCCTGGCTCAAGCTGTTCCAGGCGCCGCAAGCCGGGCACTTGCCCTGCCATTTCGACGAAACCGCGCCGCAGGACTGGCAGACATAATCCTGAGAGCCCTTCACCATTCCAGGTACCCCTCATCCCATCTATCTTCCGCAACGGAAGCAGAGACGCCAGACCGGCTGTCAATCCGGAGACAGCAATCTTGCAATCTTCTCAAGCTGGCGGCGCCGATGCCGCCTATCCCCGGCCGGGTTTCTCAAAGATGTAATTTACACCGAGCTTCCAGCACAATTCCCGCTTCGAGGCTGTATCGATCGTCCACAAGATAAGCGGGATATCCAAGCGCTTCTTCATCCTTTCGAAGAAGCCGTAATCTCCCGCCTGGATGTCGTAGGCAACGAAGTGGGGACGTGAAATGTAATTAAAGTACATTTTCCTGAGAAGGAAATTTGCTACAGGCTTCATCCCGGGTTGGCCCCCAAAGTCGCCAGCCAGCTGTCCGCGGCGGAATGCCGGCCGGTATCTCTTGAACCAGAGAACTGAAAAGGGGTTGAAGGATTGAACCGCGAAGGGGCCATTGTAGTTATCCAAGGATTTTGCCACCTCCGCCTCCATGCCCGGCTTGAGGTTTTCCTTCTTTATCTCAAGGAGAATCGGCACCCGCCCATTTACGGCCTCAAGAACGGACCGGAGCGTCGGTATCGTCTGGTTTGTGCCGAGTAATGTTAATTGACGGATTTCATCCCAAGAGGCGGCTTCGACAGCTTTGTCCAGTCCCGCCATATGAAGTAGGGACATGTCGTGAAAAACGGCGAGCTTGCCATCCTTTGTCAGGCGGACATCGAACTCGATGGGATGGCCGCGAGCGATGGCCAGCTCGAATGCCCCGATCGTGTTTTCGGCAATTTCCTTGTTATCGAACAAACCTCTATGCGCAATCGGTTCGCTGGTAAGCCAATCCTGGGAGGTCACTTGAATACTCCTTGCGCCTTGCCAGGAAGGCCGCGCCAAGCGCTGGAGGCGCCGGTCGTGAACCACCGCGTGCCGCAGCGGGGCGCCTGAAGCAGTTGGAAGAAGCTGGAGTTGCCGTTCCGGCCGCGATACGCCCGCGGCAGGCGGAGGCATTCGCTTGTAGCCAGAATGCGGACGGGTGCTGCCCGAAAATATTTATTCATCCACATAAACCCGGTGATAGCGGCGGCCGAGCGAAGTCAGCACCTCGTAGCCGATGGTGCCTGCGCGCTCCGCGAGATCGTCCACCGTCACACGCGCGCCCAGAAGCTCGATAAAGCCGCCGCGCCGCACGGCTTCTTCCGGCGCATCCGTCGCATCGAAGGTAAGCAGGTCCATGGAGACGCGGCCAAGCAGTGGCAGCCGGTACTCTCCCGCATATGCGGCCGCGCCCTCACGCCCGTCGCTCGAAGATGCCGCGCGGAAATAGCCGTCGGCATAGCCCGCCGCCACGGTAGCGATCCTGGTGCGCCGTTTGAGCGCCTGCGTGGCGCTATAGCCTACCGTCTGCCCGGCCTCCGCCCAGGCCACCTCCACGGCACGCCCGAACAGCCAGAGCACCGGCTCCATGGGATTGGTCCCCCCGGCATTCGGGCGCCCGCCGTAAAGCCCGATGCCGGGCCGCGTCAGGTCGAAATGAAAACGCGGCCCGAGCAGGATGCCTGCCGAATTGGCGAGGCTGCGGGGCACGCCCGGAAACAGCGACGTCAGTGCCGCGAACAGCGCGAGCTGCTCTTCGTTTTTGGAGTTGTCTGCCTCGTCGCCGCAGACCAGATGGCTGACGATGAGGCACAGGCTGAACGCGGACAAAAGCTCCGGCATGCGCGCTAGCTGGCGCGTCTGCGCCTCCGGCAGGCCGAGCCGGGACATTCCAGTGTCGATATGAACCGCGGCGGGCAGCGGCTTGCCCCGCCCTTTGCAGTACGCCGCCCATTCCGCCACCTCGTCCAGGCTGCTCAGCACGGGGCGCGCGGCGGCTTCCTCGAACAGCGGCGCCGTGCCCGGCAGCAGGCCGCTAAGCGCATAGATCGCGGGCTGCGGAAAGATGCCGCGCAGCTCTTGCGCCTCGCTGGGCGTCGCCACGAATGCGGTGCGGCAGCCTTCCGCCTGCAACACCCGGAACGCCCCGGCCGCGCCCAGGCCATAGGCGTTGGCCTTCACGACCGCTGCTGTTTCCGCGGGTGCTGCCAGATCGCGTAGCTTGCGGTAGTTGCGGCGGAGGGCGCCGAGGCGGATGAGGGCGACGCCTGTGGCTTGCGCGGGGGTCTCAGCAAGGGACTGGGTAATGCGCGCAGGGAAAGGTTCAGCCATGAGGGTCATACCGGGGGAATCTCCCCTCACCCTGTCCCTCTCCCCATGGGAGAGGGGACGTCAACACATCCGCCGCGGGTAGTCCGAAGGTCCCTTCTCCCATAGGGAGAAGGACAGGATGGGGGGTCGTGCGCTCAAGTGCTGGCTGCCACGCGTCAGGCATTACTCATACCGTTCCGGCAGGCGGCGGTCTTCGGCAAGGTCCCCGAAGCGCGTGATATCGGACTGGAATTGCAGCCGCACCGAGCCCGTGGGGCCGTGGCGCTGCTTGCCGATCACCACTTCGGCGAGACCCTGGACCTGATCCATCTCGTCCTGCCATTTCTGATGCTCTTCCACCTTGGTGAGCGTGGGCTCGCGCCTGGAGACGTAATACTCCTCGCGGAACACGAACATCACCACGTCCGCATCCTGCTCGATGGAGCCCGACTCGCGCAAGTCCGACAATTGCGGCCGCTTGTCGTCCCGGTTCTCGACTTGGCGCGAGAGCTGCGATAGCGCGATGACGGGCACGCACAACTCCTTGGCCAGCGCCTTGAGCCCCACGGTGATCTCGGAGACTTCCTGCACGCGGCCCTCCGACGAACGCTTCGCGGAGCCCGAGAGCAGTTGCAGGTAGTCCACCACCAGAAGCCCAAGGCCCTTCTGGCGCTTGAGCCGGCGGGCGCGCGCGGCGAGCTGCGCGATGGAGATGCCGCCCGTATGGTCGATATAGAGCGGCAGCGTCTGGAGTTGCATGGCCGCGGCCTGAAGGCGGTTGAACTCTTCGTCCGTGATGTTGCCGCGCCGGATCTTTTCCGACGGGAGCTGCGCCTGCTCGGCGAGAATACGGGTAGCAAGCTGCTCGGACGACATTTCGAGGCTGAAAAAGCCCACGATCGCGCCATCCAGCACCTCGTCCGTGCCGTCGTCGCGCTTTTGCGTCTTGTAGGCCTTGGCGACGTTGAAAGCGATGTTCGTCGCCAGCGCCGTCTTGCCCATCGAGGGCCGGCCCGCAAGCACCAGAAGGTCCGAAGGCTGCAAGCCGCCCATCATGCGGTCGAGATCCTGAAGCCCCGTGGAGATGCCCGACAGCCCGCCATCGCGCTCATAGGCCTTTGCCGCCATCTCGATGGCGTCGGCCGTCGCGTCGCCGAAGGACATGAAGCCCGAGCCATACTTGCCCTTGTCGGCCAGGTCGTACAGCCGCTGCTCCGCCTCCTCGATCTGCGTCTCCGGCGGCGCATCCACCGGCGAATCGTAGGCCACGTTCACCAGATCCCCGCCGATCGCGATCAGCTCGCGCCGAACCGCCAGATCGTAAATCACCCGGCCATAGGCCACCGCGTTGATGATCGTCGTTGCCGCCGCCGCCAGCCGGCCCAGATACTGCGCTACCGTCAGTTCGCCAATCGGCGGTTCGGAATCGAAAAAGGTCTTGAGCGTAACCGGCGACGCATGCTTGCCCATGCCGATCAGCTTGCCCATGACCTCGAACAGCTTGGCATGCAAGGGTTCGAAGAAATGGCTCGCCTGCAGAAAGCTCGAAACCCGGTCGAACGATTCGTTGTTGATCAAAATCGCGCCAAGCAAAGCCTGCTCGGCTTCGATGTTGTGCGGGGCTTGCCGGAAGGGCAGGCTGTCCAGGCTTTCCTCAAGAGAAGGCTGGGCGGGGAAGGGGGAAAGTGCGCGGGCGTGTCTCATAAGCCGGACTTAGAGCCGATTCGCGCGATTCGCCGAACAAGCCCCAGGTTGCGATTGAACGCGCATGCACAGGCGGATGATTCCATTGGAATAATCGTTAACGGCAAAGCGGGGGGCTTGACTGGTGCGTGGGCGCCCGCCCGAGACTCAAAGAAGGGAGGAGGAGGGACGGGGAAGGCCAGAGAGCGGGAAAAGGGAAGGCCAGGGGGCCGGCCCCCTGGACCCCGATTTTTAGAGTGCATGGCCGGCGTGAAGGGTACAATCGCAAGCCGCCGTCAGAACCTCCGGCCGCTGGCATGTCGCACAACGTCGTCGCGGGACGCGGAACCGTGGCGCAACGCTTATGCCGGCGGGCACTCGCCGCAGCGGGTTACTTTTCACACTTGGTACGTGGTGCAAGAAGGCCCACGGGCCCAGCCGCTTCATCCCATGCGCGGCGTCGCCTCACAATCCGCGTGCTCCGCCCGTTCCGGCGTGAGGGCGTGTTGCACAAGTGCCACCTTAGGTGGTAAACAAGCTTAATCCACAACTATTCCGCTTGTGCGCGAATCGAAATGTGCAAAAATGCGGCACGTTTGGGGGCAGACTAATTGCGTTTTGTAGCAAGTAAATTTTGTCGAAATAGACTGTTTATCTGGAGAACGATCATGTATCGGAAACTTTCCGCGTGCGGACTGCGCGCGCTGTTTCTTGTTGGCGTCAGTGGCGTTTCACTAACGGCGGCAGAAGCCGCGGATATATACAGCAGTGGCAGTCTTAAAGATGGCCCAGCTTTCGTTTCCTACGACTGGACAGGGTTTTATGCCGGTACAAACAGCGGCGGCGTCGTTGGAACCGGAAAGGTCACCGATCCCTTCGGACCCTCGATCTATGGCGACAACGTCACTTCCCCGAGTTCTATGTTCGGCGGCCAGATTGGCTACAACCGTCAAATGAACAAATGGGTGGTGGGCGTCGAAGCCGATGCCGATTGGGCGGGGTCCGACGGCCGCAATACATGCCTGGCTCGTTCGGGCGACTATGTCTCGGCGGATTGCCGCGTCAAAACGAACGCCCTGGGGACCCTGGCGGGCCGTCTTGGCTACGCCGCCGGCCCGGAAGGCCGCACGCTGGTCTTCGCCAAAGGGGGCGGGGCCTGGACTTCGAACCGTGTGTCCGTGGTCAACAATCACCAGTTTGAAGGTGGGGAAGTTACGAATACAACCAACTTCAACGCGTGGGGCTGGATGGTTGGCGGCGGCGTCGAGCATGCGCTAACCCCTCGCTGGTCCGTCAAGGCTGAGTACAACTATCTCGATTTCGGAGATAACACGATCGCATATCCGGCGAGCACGCTTGGCACCCCCACCCCGCTAACGCTTACGACCGTGCCAGCCGGCACAACCAAGATCGGCGAGCAGGAGCATGTCTTCAAGGTCGGTGTGAACTACCACGTCGGCGCGGTAGGACCCGATTGGGGCGGCGCATACACCTCTCCGTTCGATTTGTTTGGGGGAGCGGCTTCCACCAAAGATGCCGCACCGGCAAGCCCAGGATGGAGCTTTGACTTCGGCGCACGCTACTGGGCGAGCACCGGCAAATTCGTATGGGACGTCAAGCAGGAAAACAAAACCAACATATCGCGTCTAACGTATAGCGGCCTGGACGGGAACTCCGGTGAACTCTTTGCCCGTGTGGACACGCCTTATAATGTATATGTCAAAGGCACTGTGGGCCTTGGCGCGATCAATAGCGGCAAGGAACACGACGAGGATTGGGCTATCGGTTCCGGAACCCTTTCCGATCCGTACATTCCCTATTCGAATACTGTGTCGAACGAAGGAAACGGAACGCTTGGCTACGCCACCGCGGATGTGGGCTTCACCTACCTGCGGGGAACAGACTACAGGGTTGGCCCGTTCGTTGGCTACAGCTATTTGACGCAAGGGTTCGACTCGCGCGGCTGCGTGCAAATCGCCGTTGGGGGCTGCGTCCCGCCCGAGCCAACGTCAGTGCTGGTGGGATCGCAGACCGGGGAATGGAATGCCGTGCGGCTCGGTGCTTCCGCGGATTACAGCTTGGGCTATGGTTTCAGGCTGACCACCGATGCCGCTTGGCTTCCAACCGCGTCGTTCAAGGGGCGTGACAACCATCTGCTCCGCACCCACACCACCTATTCCGATCAGAAGGTAGATAATGGGCAGGGGGTGGAGCTTGAAGCGATCCTATCTTACGATTTCTCCAACAGGCTTAATCTTGGTCTTGGCGGCCGCTATTGGGCGATGTGGGGCGATGGCACCTTCACCGACACGGACTACAGCCAAAGCCCTGTAACCACAGCCGGGCATCGCGAGCGGATATCGACCGAGCGCTATGGTCTTCTCGTCCAAGGCTCCTACAAGCTTGACAGCATGCCTGAACCTCTACCTAAGTCTCTAAAGTAGCTCAACAATACCAATAAGAAAAACCGCTAGCCATGCCAGCGGTTTTTCTTATTGGGGACGCATCTGCATGCATTGGTTCGCGTGCGCGCGAGCATCATCAGATGGAGAGAGTGCTGAATGTGTTTTCCGTGCCGTGGCTTGGGCCGCTGCAGGCGTCCAGGGCAAAGGGTAGTGGCCGTTGGTTCCTGATTGCTCTTTGCTTCGCTCGCAGCAACATTGCGGCCGTCAGCGCCACCTGAAGGCCGATAAGCGCCCATTCATCTCTTCTCCAGCAAGTTTCCGGCCTCAGTTGCTCATATGCCGGAGCTTTTCCATCGTCTCCATCTGTTGCGCCATCCAGGCGCCAGCCTCGGTCTCCTCGCTCGCATAGCTCTCCAGCCAGCGCTGCAACTCGTCTTCAAGCGTCGTGCCCCAAGCTTGGGCGCGCGCGCGGGCCTTCTCGATCAGCGCCCGTTCGGCGCTCAACGTAATGTCTTCCTGCATGGCGGGTCTCCGGTGTTTCCAAAAATGGTAATGAGATTCGCAACGGGAGTAACTATACCCAGTTCACGCCAAAACC
>PMBZ01000106.1 GCA_003153975.1 Hyphomicrobiales bacterium | reverse complement strand
CAGCCGCCGCTCTATAAGGTCAAGCGCGGAGGCTCGGAGAACTATCTCAAGGACGAACGCGCCTTCGAGGACTTCCTTATCGATGGCGGCGTCGAGGGAGCCGTGCTCATCCTGGCCAATGGCGAGCGGCGGACGGGGCGCGACTTGCGCAGCGCGGTGGAACGCTCGCGGTCTTTCGCGCATGTTCTCGATCTGCTGCATCAGCGCTACAATCGCACGGTGGTGGAGCAAGCCGCTATTGCGGGCCTGCTCAATCCGAAGCTCGGCGACGACGAAATCGAAGCGGAGCGCCTCGCCTCCGTGGTGGTTGAGCGCCTGGCCGCCCTTTCCGAGGAGACAGAGCGCGGCTGGACCTGGAGCAGGCTCCCCGACGGCGGCTTTGCGTTCGAGCGCGAGGTTCGCGGCGTAAAGGACTCGCACCAGCTTGAGTGGGCGCTGATCCAGTCGGCCGACGCACGCAAGCTGCACTCCTACCACGCGGAATTCTCCTCGCTTTTCACGGACACAGCCAGGATGGAGCGCAAGGCCTTGCAGACGCCGGTGTTCGGCCCGCGCAGCCTCGTGGACGCCATCTTCGCCGCCGGCCGCGCCGGCCTTACCATGCAGCGCTACAAAGGCTTGGGCGAGATGAACCCCTCGCAGCTCCACGAGACGACGCTCGATCCGAACGTGCGCACGCTCATGCAGGTGAAGCTCGGCGAGTTGAACGATGCCGACGAGATTTTCTCCAAGCTCATGGGCGACGTGGTCGAGCCCCGCCGCGAGTTCATCCAGGAGAATGCGCTCTCGGTGGCGAACCTGGATATTTAGGCTCGTCCGGCCGGCCAGAGCGTGGTGCAGCGCGAAGCAAACACGGGACGGTGGGACGTAACACCAAGGTTCAAAAGGCTGAGGCCAGCGCTTAGGTTATAGTCGCAGGGGGGTGCCTCGAAATCGCTGGCAGCCATACAACCGTTTTGCCTGTAAACGGAGGCTTCGGCCTGCATTATTCGACAAACGCAACAGACATGGAAGATAGCCGGGACCTAAGCCCGCCACTCCGCGCCCAGGCCTGGACGAGCTTCGGTATCCAGCAGGGCGCGGCCAGCAGCCGTATTCTCATTACCTGCGACCATGCCACAAACCTCGTGCCGCCGGAATACGGCATGCTGGGCCTGGACGATATCCAGCTCAACCGGCATATCGGCTACGACATCGGCGCGCTGGAAGTGGCGCAGGAGCTTGGCCGGTTGCTTGGCGCCCCGGTGATCTGGTCGCGCTTCTCGCGGCTGCTCATCGACCCCAATCGCGGCGAGGACGATCCCACGCTCATCATGCAGCTTTCGGACGGCGCCATCGTGCCCGGCAATGCGTGCCTCGATGCGGACGAGCGCGCGCGGCGGATTGCGGCATACCATGCGCCCTATCACCGGGCCATCGCGGGCGAACTCGACGCCATGCTCGCGCGCGGGCTGGTGCCGGCGTTCGTGCCCGTCCACAGCTTCACCGAGTGCTGGCGGGGCGTGCCGCGCAAGTGGAATGCCGCCATCCTCTGGGACCAGGACCCGCGCCTTGCCGTGCCGGTGCTGCGGGAACTGCGCGAGCGCACGGGGCTGACCATCGGTGACAACGAGCCCTATGCGGGCCATTTGAAGAACGACAGCGTCCACCGGCACGCGACGCTTCGCGGCCTGCCCAACGCTCTCATCGAGATCCGCCAGGACCAGATCCGCGAGGCCAAGGGCCAGCGCGAATGGGCCGGGATCATCGCCGGGTGCCTGACCGCGATTTTCGCCGAACCTGAAAGCGCCGGTCCGCTCGCCCGCGTGGAGTTTCTCGGCTCGAAAACCGGCGCAAAATCCTAGATCACCGATTTTCCGGAAGGAAGCTCAGGCCTTGACCAAGCCGATATGATCCTCGATGCGCTCCACGCGCCCGCGAATGCCGCGCATATCCTTTTCCATGACGTTTTGGGCGCGCTGGATTTCGACGAGCTTTTCGTTGTGCGCCAGGAGCAGAGCGGTGTGCTGCTCCTGCGTCTTGGCGATAGCCGTCACCGTGCCTATGAGATTGACCGCGGCCGGTTCGAGCACGTTGAAACGCCGTTCCGTATCCTGGCGGAACCCGGTCATCTCCTGACGGAACTCCGACATTTCGCCGCGCATTTCTTGCAGCAGCCGGATGGTATGACTTTCGACGTTGTCCTTGTCGCTCATAACACTATCCTGCCTCCACCATTCACAAAACACAAGCAATACACAATACCCGGGAAGGGCGGGAACCAGCCGTTCGTTCTCCAATTGTGCGCATTCGGAACTTGCATGAGCCTTGTCGCGGATCGCTTCCGCGCATTCTCCACAGGCGGCGCAAGATCGCCGTCTCTCTGCCCCCTCTCGACGCTCCTCCCCTCACTCAAGCCACCCCGGTTGCCAAAACAAGTAGTTCCGGCGATAAGCGAAGCTGGGACATTTGCCGGAGGCGGGCATGACGCGGGACGAGACGGTTGCGCTGTTTTTGCAGGGCCGCGAGGCGTGGAACGCCTGGGCGGAGAAGATGCTCGCCGAGCGCAAGGCGCTTGAAGATGCAGGCGATTGGTTTGCTGAAAAAGACCCTTACGGAAGCCTGAAACCGAAGAACGCAGAAACCCGCACCTGGACGACTGCGACCGCAGCTGACTTCTCTTACTGTCAATTTACAGCAAAGGGAACGGAATGGCTCCCAAAGAAAGCTATCACGCAGGTTCGAGTTGAGGAAGACAGCATCGATTTCAGCGGCTTCAGCTTTCCCGGTGATGCCGACTTCGGTAGCACCACCTTCTCTAGCTTTGCCCGGTTCGAAGGCACTGCATTTATGGGCGTCGGGGTTTTCAGTGACGCCACCTTTTCTCGTGCTTGTTCATTCGCAAGCACCTTGTTTTCCGGCGAAGCCAGTTTTGGAGGCGCCACGTTTTCTGGTGAAGGCTATTTCAAAAATATCGGGATGACCGCCCAGTTTGAGGGCACCAAGTTTTTGGGCACGGCCTGGTTCCCCGACGCCACCTTCTCCGGCCACGCCGTTTTCGAAAATGCTATCTTTTCCGGCCACGTTCGTTTCGCAGGGACCACTTTCTCGGATTCGGTAACCTTCATAAGGGCCACCTTTCCAAAGCTTGCCCGATTCGATGGCGCCACCTTTCAAAAGGCCGCAAGCTTCGCTCAGGCTAAATTCCTAATGGAGGCGGAATTTTCAGGCATAAAAGTGGAACGCGCCTTCGATATGACGGGCGCGGAGTTCTTTGAAGTGCCGGCGTTCAATCAGGCGGACTTTAAGCAAGCCCCCGATCTTGACGATGTGCGGTTTCCGCTTCCGGATTTTTGGCGTGCGGGCAAAGCGAAACTGGCCGCCCAATACCGGGCGATCCGGCGGATGGCGATCCAGGGGGCGGATTACGAGCGCGAGCAGATGGCCTACAAGGGCGAGCTGCGCTCCCGGCGCTGGACGGTGGACAGATGGTGGTCGATCGGCACCTGGATCGGCCTGTTCTACGACGCGTTCGCGGATTGCGGGCGCTCCATCGTGCGCCCGGCCAACACTTGGCTAGCCAGCATTCTCGTATTCGCGGCGTTCTATTGGCAGCGAGCGGCGGTGGGCGCCGGGGCGCACTGCGAGGAGGCCGGCGGCGCGGCCGTGCAGGCGCTGTTTCTCTCGGTGAAGAACGCGCTGGTGATTTTCGGCGGTACGCGCGACGCGCGGGTGAACCAAGCCTATCTCTGCCTCTACGACGGCAAGCCCGAGCTGCCGCACATCCCGCCCACGGTGACTTTCGTGGAAACGCTCGCGCAAATCCCGGTGAGCGCCACGCTGATCTTCCTGTTCCTGCTCGCGGTAAAGAACCGCTTCAAGATCAAGTAGCGAGGCCCGCCCGGGCACGAGGAAATAGCCGTCGAGTTTATCGCGCATGCCGCGCTTCCCGCTATCGGGCGCGAGCATCCCGGCCACGATTGCGGAGCGGTCATTGAGCCCCAGCCTTATCGCCAGCCGCTTTCACAAGCTCCTTGAGCTTGTCCGGCATTGGATAGGCAAGGTTGACATTCCTGGGCGGAACCGGGCTTTCGAACCACTTCGCGTAGAGCCTCGCGTACTCGCCGGAGCGCATGGCCTCCGCAAGGGCTGCGTCCACCAACTCCTTGAACTCGCTGTCTTCCTTCGCAAGCATCAGCGCATAGGCCATGCCGGGATAGCTGTCGCTCAGGAAGCCGTATCCGTCCGGGTTCTTCGCGTTGGCCTTGAGGGCGGCCAGGACCATATCGCTGGCAAGAAAAGCGGCGGCCTTGCCGGTTTCCACGAGCTTGAAGGACTCCGCGTCGTCCTTTCCTTCCATAATGGACAGGCCGAGCGAGCGATCGGTGCTCAGCGCAAGCACAAGCGAAGCCGCGCCGGATCCTTGCGTCAAGGCAACCGGCTTGCCCTTCAAGTCCTCTGCGTTGGCGGGCGAAATCGTTTCGTACCAGGTTCCCCGCCTGCCTTCCCGCTCCACCCGCAGCCGGCGCGGAGCAATCCACCTGAGTTCGGACACCAGCACCGGCGTGGAGAAGGCCGCCTGCTGGGCAAGCCCCGCGCTGACGGGCGCTGGCGCACAATCGATGGCGATGGCACCGGAGCCGAGAAGCCGCGGGGCATCGGCTTGCTTCACGGCTTGGTACTCGATTCTCAACTCCGCGAGCCCGAGCTTCTCCTTGACCTTGCCCGCCACGGCAGCGCACAGATCCAGCGCAAATCCCACGGGCCGATGCGCATCGGCATAAGACACAGGTACCGCATCTTCGCGATAGCCGATCCCGATCGTGCCCGACTCCCCGATCCTCTGGAGCGTATCAGCACTTGCTGCCTCAAGCCCGGCGAAAAGGACCGGCAGAATAACCGCCACCGCTTTGAGCACACCCGCCATCGCTGTCTTCCCTCAATCCAGGACGCTTCGCAAAAGCGCCGCTACTTTCATGGCGGCATAACAGATAGCGGCGAGTTGCCAAGCCCGGAAGGGGCTTGAGCCCGCCCGCCACCACAAAAAACTTCAGGGCCTTTGGGAGCGGCAGCTGAGCGGCGCGCATCCGGCGGGAGTACCGCGAGCGTTGCCCGCTGCTCCGGCGACGAGCACCGCTTGCACCCCGCCGCGGCGCGTCGAGACAGCCGAAGACGCAGTCACGGGCTGACCGGCTGGGCCGAGCTGGCTCCATTTGCGAGCGCAACAGCCAATCCAGCGCCACCAGCAATAGCGGCGCCGCCGGCGATATAACCAACGGCTGCAGCCGTGCCTCCGGCCGCGAAAATGCTCGCTCCCATACTGCCTATTGCACCTGCATCTTGAGCCGGATCGGCCGGTGGAGAGGAAAGCGCGACCACGGTTTGCCCTGGCGCGACATGGACAACATTGTTGTCGCCGTAGACGATATTTGCGGCGCCAGACACAACCTTGACGCGGTCGCCCGGAACCACCTCGACATCCAACCGCACTGCCTGATTGTTGACAAACACACTGCCCTGCACCCCGCTCAATCGTATGGCGGAGGCATCGGTTGCCGCTATTCCCATAAAAGCAGCAGCAATGAGGGCCGGTTTCCCGAGCATTCCCCTGCCTTCCGTGCCGTCAGCATCGCATGAATTGTCTTTTAGCGAATTCGATAAGAGACAGCAACGCCCGCCACATGGCATCCACAACTTCCGCGAGCCAATACTTGCGCAATCGCGTAATATGACTGGTGCGAGACGGCTGGCGGTAGCCATCCTCTGCGGCTCGATCCTAGCTGGCGGCGGCGAGCGCTTCGGCCTTCGCCTCGTCGAAGGCTTTCGCGTCGACCTTGAGGTAGGCGAGCTTCTGTTCCGCGATCACCACCGCCTCGGCAACGCCCGGCATCTGGCGCAGTTTCGCGGCAAGGCTCTCGGCGCGGGCCGCCTGCGCATCGGAAATCCGCACCAGCCGCGTGGTGAAGGGGCTTGGCTCCGCCATCGTGACAGCGGCGGCTAGCCAGAGCAGGGTAAGGACGGCGGTCGCCATGAACACGCCGGTATCGCCGAAATGTTGATGCGCCCAGCCGCCCACGATGCCGCCCGCGAAGATCCCGAGAAATTGCGAGCTTGAATAGATACCCGTGGCTGTGCCCTTGGCGCCGGGCGGCGCTGCCTTGGTGATGAGCGACGGCAAGGTCGCGGACATTATGTTGAAGCCGGAGAAGAAAATCGTCAGCGATGCGAGTAGCGCGTAATGGTTCCGCGCCGCGAAGACGAGCAGGATTTGGCTTGCGGCCAGGGCGGCCACCGCGCCCACGAACACCGGCTTCATCAGGCGGTGCTTCTCGGCCACGATAATGGCGGGCACCGTCGCCAGGAGCGAGACCGTCAGCACCGGCAGATAGACGATCCATTGATCGTGGGTGGTCACGTTCAGCGCCGAGTGCAGGAGACCCGGAACGACGAGGAAGCTTGCGGTGAGCATCGCGTTTTGCACGAAGGTGCCGAAATCGAGGCGCAGCAGCTCCCCATTTTTCAGCACCGAGGACAGCAGGGCCGGCACGGCTTCCGCGTCCTGTTGCACCTGTATGCCATGCGGGTCGGGCACCACGAATTGCGTAATGGCGATGCCAAGCACCGCCAGGAACACCATCAGCCAGAAGATGCCCTGCACACCGGCGAAGCTGGCGACAATGGGGCCGGCGACGACGGCGATTATGAACGAGGCTCCGATGGTGACGCCAACCAAGGCCATGGCCTTGGTGCGGTTCTGCTCGGAAGTAAGGTCGGCCACCAGCGCCAGAATCACCGAGCCGGCCGCTCCGCCCCCTTGGAGCAGGCGCCCTACGATCACGCCATTGATCGAGGTTGAGAGGGCGGCCACCGCGCTGCCGATCCCGAAGATGGCAAGCCCCGCGATAATCAGAACCTTGCGCCCGATCCTGTCGGACAGCATTCCGAAGGGAATCTGCAGGAGGCCCTGGCTCAGGCCGTAGATGCCCAGCGCCAGGCCAATTTTGTAGGATGTGGCGCCCGAGAGTTCTCTGGCGTAGGTGGAGAACACCGGATAGATCATGAACAGCCCTAGCAGCCGTACCGAAAAGACGGCGGCAAGAGAGCTGACGGCGCGAAGTTCATGTTTATCCATTCACACAATTCCAGATCGGTCTGCTTACGGTTTGCCCTGCAAGGATGCGGCGTTGGCCGGGACAATAACGATCCACGGGCCGGGTGCAATCCACGTTTAGGAAAAAGAGCTAACGCGCGCCGCAATTTAGTGAACCGGAAACCGGCAAGAAAGGGATTTGTTTACCGCATCCCTGCCTTGGAAGCCGGCGGAGCGTCCGCGTCAGCTCGAAAGCTCGCGGGAGCGGCGCGTGGCGGCAGCTACCGTCTCCTGGACCAACGCCTTGAGCGAAGGCTCGCCCATAAGAACGGAAAGGCCCGCCGCGGTGGTGCCTCCCGGCGAGGTCACATTTTCGCGAAGCGTGGCGGGCGATAGCGGCGAGCGGTTGAGCAACTCTCCCGCCCCGGTCACGGTCGCACGCGCAAGCTGCCCGGCCAAATCCTTGGGCAGGCCGGCTGCCACGCCTGCGTCCGCTAGACATTCGACGAGATGGAAGACATAGGCCGGCCCCGATCCAGAGAGGGCCGTCACCGCGTCGAGCAGGCCTTCGTCGCCGGTCCAGGCCACCTCGCCCGCCGCATGCAAGAGCGCATCGCAAAGGCTGCGGCATTCGGGCGTAACCTGCTCGCTAGCGAAGGCCACTGTGATGCCGCGGCCGATTTCGGCGGGCAGGTTGGGCATCGCCCGGACGATAGCCGTGCCGGGCGGGAAATGAGCGGCGATGGAAGCAACCGTGCGGCCGGCGGCAATCGAAAGCACGGCCGTATCCGGTCCGGCAAGCGGCGCGATTGCAGTTAAGACTATGTTCATGATCTGCGGCTTGACAGCGAGAACCATCAGATCCGGCGCGGCCTTGGGCTTTGCGGGGATCGCATGGCTCTTGAGAAGTGCCGCGATTTCCGGGCTGGGATCGGGCTCGGCCACGGCCAGCGATGCCGCCGGAAAACCCGCCGCCAGCCAGCCGCGCAGCAGCGCCCCGCCCATGCGGCCCGCGCCCGCCAGAAAAATCGAAGCCCGCTGCTTGTCCCAACTCATACCGATTCCCGCACAATTGGAGGCACAACCCCTCACCCTGTCCCTCTCCCACGCAAGCTTGTCATGGCGAGCTTGCTACTCAAAAAGTGCCCATATCCGCAAGCGGATATGGGCGGAAGAGGGGACGCCCGAACAACGGGCATGCCCGGACTCCCTCTCCCATGGGGAGAGGGCTGGGGTGAGGGGTTAACCCCTTAGTTCATTGCCGAACCGCCCGGCTAAACCCGCATGGGCATTAGCACATAAAGCGCGGTGTTGTCGCTCTCGTCGGAAACCACCGTGGGCGAGGAGCCATCGGCGAACTTGAACTGCGCCCTGGCTCCATCGATCTGCGCGGTGATGTCGAGCAGGTAGCGCGCGTTGA
>PMBZ01000227.1 GCA_003153975.1 Hyphomicrobiales bacterium | reverse complement strand
CATCAAACAGCGTGATCGTGCTTACCTTGCGCTGCGTGATATCGTGAATGAAGATGATGACCTGCCCGGTCGTCTGCCAGTACGCCGCGCTGATTTCGGCCTGCCAGATCTCACCGTTTTTCCTGCGATGCGCGGATTCGAAATGATCGTATCCGGTTTCCACGACCTTCCCGATATGCTGGAGGGTTTCCTCCGCACTCTCCTTCGCCTCCAGCGCCGCCACGCGGAGCCTCAGAAGCTCTTCACGCGAATATCCGCTCAGCCGGCAATAGGCCGCGTTGACGTCCATGATCGCCCCGTCCCCGCCCAGGAGGAGATACCCGTCCGGGGACGCTGCAAGTATTGTAGTGTATTGGCTGGCCTTGGCCTGGATCGCCTCCACCGCCTCCTTCCGCTTGGTGATATCCTCGGCGATCCCCGCGATCCGGATTAAGCGGCCCGCATCGTCAAGCACCGGGAAGACCTGGATCGATATCCAGGCAACGGAGCCACCGGCTTTCTCGATGCGGAAGTCGGGAAACGTAAATTCGTACGGACCCGCCGCCACCGCCGCCCGTACGGCGGCCTTCACTTTCCGGCGGTCCTCCCTGAGCACATAGGTGAACCAGGATGCGGGGTTGCGGTAAAGCTCCGCGCACGATCCGCCGAAGATTCGCTCATAAACCGGGCTCACATAGTAAATCTCATCCAGCTTCGGGGACGATAGCCAAAATACCTCGTTTATTACCTCCGTTACTTCGCGGAAACGCATCTCGGCCTGTTTGCGTACGGATATTTCATCCGCGAGGCTCTTCGTTCTTATTCTAACCTGGCGCTTCAGAGAAAACGTCCAAAGCACAAATCCGCCAATTACCGACATTGCAAATATTGCCGCAATCGCCGCATACCTCAGAATTCCCGCGAATGCCGGTCTCGCCGGCTCGGCAGTTCCAAACCATTTGTTATATATTTCCTTGTATTGTCCCGTATTCCTGACAATAACGAGACCCTGATTCAGCCGTTCCAGCAGCGCCTGATTGCCTTTCCTTACGGCGAAGCTGAAAGGCCTGTCGTATGCCTCAACTATAACCGGCGATGGCGCGAGGTTGGTAAGATGCAGTTCCTTCACCAGCATCAGCCCCACGAGCTTCGGCATCAATGCCGTGTCGCCTTTACCCGAAGACAGAAGCCTGAGGGCTTCTGCGGGGCTGTCAACCAAGATAAGCTGTTGTGGCGTAGCTGCGCCTGATGAAATAAGGTAACTATGAGCTTGGTCGCCTTTCATCACGATGACCGTCTTTCCCTTGAGGTCATCCAGGCTGCTTAACCTCTCGCTATCCATTCTTACGAAAAGTGCATCGTAGGCAATCGTGTACGGCGGCGAGAAATCGAAGTATTCCTCCCGCTCCTTCGAATACGAAACCCTGGGCAGAAAATCTATGTTCCCCACCGCAAGCTGGGTTTGCGCAAAGTCCCGTGAACCGGGCTTAATTTCCAGATCCATCCCCATGACGCCAGCGACGGCCCTGGCCAGGTCCACACTATATCCGTCGGGGAGGCCAGACTTATTCATGTATGTATATGGGTAGAAATCTGGAACGATGATCGTCCTGATCGTAACGTTCTGCTGCGGCTGAGTACCGGAAGGCTGCCTGTCGCGCTCCTTCGGCATGGACGGAAGGCAAATGAGGGCAGCTAAGCCAAACGCCCAAACGAACAGCATTCTTTTCGTTATAGCCATTCTCACGGCGTCGATGCTCCTTCACCTTGCATTGCCAGCGGGGAAGGCTGCCTCCGCCGGGCCAAGGCCGGATTGCAGGCCCCTTGGCAGTGAGCGGATGCGCTGACCCGCCCCGCGCTCCAGCCGCTGCTGGAGACCGGGCTTGCCAGCAATGCCAGGTGGTACGGGCGTAGCGTGGCACGCAAAAGCTGATATCCAGTAAAGGCAGGCGATCCGTCGCCGGCACCTCCGGATTCCCCGCAGGTGCACTTCGGCAGGCAGCGCCCGGCCACGGTTCCATCGTGGACATTGTGAGCGGCAAACAAGGTGGCCGTGTAACAGGGGCAAGTCCGGGCACATAAGTGGTTCGCTGCGTTAAACCAAGCTGTATGCCGTCGTCCCCTAGAAGGAGCGTGTAAAAAAGTTGGCGCCGCTCTCCGCTGTCATGGCCGGACTCGATCCGGCCATCCCGTGCTATGCTGAATTCGTTGGATTTTCTTGGATGGCCCGGTCCAGCCGGGCCGTGACAACTGGGTGCTGTTGGGCGCCATTTTTTTCACACGCTTTTGCGCGGGACGTTCCTGCACCAACGCGCGGGCGATTGCTTGCCCGGCGTTTTGCGCCCTGTTATCCGCTTTTGATTCCATCAAAGCCGGATAGGCTCATCGAACAGTCGAAATCTAGAGTTTTGCCCGCATTTCGCACGCAAGACTCGAAGCAGCGTTTGTCTCCAAGCTGCCCTTCCCAAGACCTGTGCGTGCCAGTGCGATAGTGAAAAACCCGGCGATGGTCCATAATAGTGGGGCAGGCCGGCTTAATGCCGGCCCGCTGTTCAAGATGCCTTAGCAATCGAGCACATTTCCCCACACATTCACCTTGCAATGCTGATTGGGGTTTTCTGGGTTCCGAAACCAATAGGTCTCGTGTTGGAGGACAACCATTATCTCGCCCTGCATCTGCGCATTCGCGTCAGAAGCGAGGATGATTTGGGCTGGAACTGCAGTGAAAGCGAACGTTGCTGCAATAACACCAGCCATTGCCGTCTTGAAAGAACGGTTGCACATGTTATTAACTCCGTTTGCAAGAGCCCTTCTAGGCCCATGCTCGAATAAACACGCGGGGCCAAAGCTTGGTTCCAGCTATCACGCGGAGGTGTCAAGGCTCAGCTATCCGGTCACAAGATAGAGAGGCGGCCCAAGCATTTAACAAGCGTTTGCATTACTACGTATCGAAGCGACAAAGCCCATTGGGCACGGCCTTAGAATGTGTTAACAGCAGGTAAAAATCGCTCCGCGACGCGGCATCGTTAATAGCGGCATGGTAAACGGCCCAGGGCTATATTCATTTCTGCTGCATTTTAGCGATTTTTTCCGGCTTTTAGCCCAGATTCCACGATTCCAGAATCCCGTTAAATATAGCGCAAAGACGCCGGTTAACCATGCGACCCGGCTCCAAACCAGCCACAGCGCTGGCTGCACCTGCATTTTCACTCATACATATCAATATGTTACCTATATTAACAAATTAGCAAAACTCTTGTGCTAGCTTTATGCAAAATCGAGCGCCTCCTTCCTTGGAGGGCTATCGGACCGCATAGACTGGCGGTTTCGCCTTCGGGCGCGGCGGCAGCACCTCCAGGCGCCCGCCATGCCGGATACCCGCCAGCAGAAGAAGGAACAGCGTCAGCGAGTTGAACAAGTGCCAGAGAAAATGCGTCCCCATGCGATGGCCCAGCACGATCCAGTGCCCGCAGAGCTGCTGGTCGAGCGAGCGCAAGGTAAGCGAGACGGCAAAGGCCGCCGTTGCAGCAAGCATCAGCGGCGCGGCCTTGTGGCGCCGGTATGTGAGGAAGCCGCCTATGAGCAGCATCGCCGCGAAGGCCGGGCCGTAGCCAAGGCTGCCGTTCAGGCACCGCGCCCGGGCGCCAGCGGGCACGTTTTCGAGCAGGAACCCAACCCGGCCATCCCAGCACTGCACATTGAACGCAATCGCCATGGCGCCGATGAAGCCCGCGATGGCGGCGGCCGTGATAAACCGGGGGGCGCCCGCAAAGCGCCTGAGCGCGTAAACCAGATAGGTCAGCATGAACAGGCCGATGGGGCCGGTGTCCGCCAGTTCCGTGCCCTTGCCGGGCATGGTGTGGAACAGGAAGCTGCCAATGCCGATGGCGATGAAATCCGCCACGAAGAACATGTGCCAGAACGAGCGTTCGCGGGCCGGGAGCCTGGCGATCGTCGCGATGCCTGCAATCGCGGCCACGATGAAGGCTGCGTTCGTCACCGCATTCAGCGGCTCGGCCCAGAACGCGGCGCCCGTCCGCTCGCAATAATCGAAAATGCTGGCACCCTTAAGCGGCATGCGTTTCGTCCCGTCTGTTCACCGGATCGGCGCCACCATAGCGCAGTGCCGGCAGTGGAACGCCATTTTTTGGGCGCGATGGGCGGGATTTCTTACGGAGCGGCGCGGGAGCGCTTGGCGAAAGCCAGTGCCGGACCTATGGTGGGCTCAAGGGCTTTCAAAGGGGGACAGGCCATGATCCTTCGCATTCTTGCGATAAGCGCGCTTTTGCCAGGCTTGGCCGCGATGGCGGATTCCGCTGCGGCGCAAGAGGCCGCCGCCCCGCCCAGCGGCGTTACGCGCAAGGCCCCGCACTACCGGCAGGGCCGCACGGCCGAGGGCGAGGTGTACCGCCATGTCTACGCCGAAGCGTGGTACGGCAACCGGAAGGTTATAGCGCCCGTCCGGCATGTTGGCTGCTGCGACGAGGTCCAACTCCCCACGGGCGAGTGGATCGCCTGCGAATTCTCCTGCGAGATCGCCATGCGCAAGATGCCGCTTGGCTACTGGCAGGACCAGGGTGCCGGCTACAACCGCACCGGCCCGGCCGGCGAGTGGCGCCCAGACCACTGGACCGATGGCTGGGGCTACAAACACGGCTATCTTTTCTGAGCGCCGCGCTTATGGAAGTACCGGCGCGATATCCGTCTGGAGGAAATCGCCGCTGAACCTCGCAGGGCGTGCGGAAATGTGGCATATCGACCCTATGACAGTGCTGAAGAAAACCGGCACAGACCGGAAAATGACGGTGGCCGAATTCTTGGAGTGGGCGGAACACCAACCCGGGCGCTTCGAGCTGTCCGGCGGCTATCCGGTCGCGATTACACCACCCGGCATCGCTCATTCGCGGATCAAGTTTGCCGCATGCGTGGCACTCCGGGCCGCAATCAAGCAAGCGGGCAAGCCCTGCGAGGCGCTGGTGGACGGCCCCAGCGTGGCCTACCGGGATGAAAGCCTGTACATCCCGGACGTGGCCATATATTGCGGCGATCGCATTTCCGGCCGGCAGAACATTATCCTCGATCCCGTGATCGTGGCCGAGGTCACCTCGCCTTCCACGGCATGGCTCGACAAATCGTCAAAGCTCGTAGACTATTTTGGCCTGCCAAGCCTCGCCCACTATCTGATAATCGACCCCGATGGCGGCTTCGTAATACACCACCGGCGCGCGGACGAGGCCTCAATCCGCACGGAAATAGTCCGCGGCGGCCAAGTTACACTCGATCCGCCGGGGATTACGATAACACTTTCCGCCCTTTTCGAAGTGGAGTAACCCTCCCCTACTCCTTCTTCGGCAGGTTCAGCCGGATGTGCAGTTCGCGNNTCGGCCTGCTGGTTCATCGGGAACAGCGTGATCTCGCGCAAGTTCTGGGCGCCGCAGAGCAACATCACGACGCGGTCGATACCGGCAGCCATGCCCGCGTGCGGCGGGGCGCCGAACTTAAGCGCGCGGATCATGCCACCGAACCTGTGATCGACCACCTCCTGCCCGTAGCCCGCGATGCCGAAGGCCTTGTACATAATCTCCGGCGTATGGTTGCGGACAGCGCCGGACGCGATCTCGAAGCCGTTGCAAACCATGTCGTACTGGTATGCCTTGAGCGCCAGCAGATCCTCGTTCGATTTCGCGGTCTCCAGCGCCGCAAGCTCGCCCTGCGGCATCGAGAACGGGTTGTGCGAGAACTCGATCTTCTTCTCCTCCTCGTCCCATTCGTAGAAGGGGAAGTCCACGATCCAGCAAAGCTCGTAGCGGTCCATGTCCACGAGGTTCAGCTCGGTGCCGATCTTGGTGCGCGCCTCGCCCGCGAACCTATGGAACTTCGCCGGATCGCCGCCCGCGAAGAACACCGCGTCGCCCGCCTTGAGGCCGAGCTGAGTCCGGAGAGCCTCAGCACGCTCGTGCCCAATATTTTTGGCGATAGGACCGCTCGCCTCATGCTTGCCAAAATAGGCATTCCGCAAGAAATCTGCGCGATCCGTCTCCCCCGCTTTCTCGTGATCGACCATCCTTTTTGCGACAGAGATTACCTGTTCTTCAGTGAATTCAATGCGATCTGCTTTTTGTTCAACCAATTCACGAAGTCGCAAACTGGCCCGTGCCCGCTGCTCTTCGCCGCCGAAGAGTAGCGTTGCACTTAGCCCAACTTCTTCAAGCTTCTTGGAAAGTTCCGGGGTCTTCTCCCGCCAAAAAATGTAGCCAAGCCCCGGCTGGCCCTGCTGCTGTGCCCAGCCGTTCATGCGGTCGCAGAAGGCGCGGCTGCCGCCGCCCGGCGCCGGGATCGCCCAAATCCGGGCCTTAGCGTCCCTCTCCAGCATTCCGGCGAAGACCTTGAAGCCCGAGCCGCGGAAATGCTCGCTCACGTCCTGCATAACGATGGGGTTGCGCAGGTCCGGCTTGTC
>PMBZ01000070.1:8158-12015 GCA_003153975.1 Hyphomicrobiales bacterium | reverse complement strand
GTAATCATCGACGACCCGTTGTGCTTGGGCACCCAGCCCCTGGGCTTCCAAAGGGCCGGCGGCAGCCGGTAGCCGAACGCGCCTCCCAGCATGAACACGAAATAGACGGCCGCCAGAACCAGGAAGGTTTCCCAAACGCCGGCGGTGGTGGCGGTCTTGAAGCCCGCGAAGGTGTAAGTGCCCGCGAACGGGATCGGAGCAGAGAAGCCGTTGATGAGCAGGGCCGCGAGCGGCGAGCCGATCAGCGCGCCGCCGCCGAAGCCCATGATGGCCATGCCGGTGGCCATGCCGCGCCGGTCCGGGAACCATTTGATGAGCGTCGACACGGGCGAAATATAACCCAGTCCCAGGCCTATCCCGCCGATCACGCCGGAGCCGAGCCACATCATCCAGAGCTGATGCAGATAGACGCCTCCGGCAGCGAACACCATGCCGCCGCACCAGCAGAATGCCGCCACGACGCCGGCTTTCCTGGGTCCCTCCCGCTCAAGCCAGCCGCCCCAGATCGCCGCCGAAGTTCCCAGCAGCACGAAGAACAGCGTGAACATCCAGCCCAGATCGAACTGCGTCCACTCGCAATTGGTGGCTGTGAGTGCCACCAGCGTGCCCGAAAGCTTTTGCGCGAACGTATCGGCCTTGCCCGCGCATGTGGCGACTGGCGTTCCCGCCGCCTTGGACAGCACCGTTTGCAGCGGCAGCCAGAATACGCTGAAGCCGTAGGCCATGCCGATGCAAAGGTGGATCGCAAGAGCCGCCGGAGGAACCAGCCAGCGGTTGAACCCGCCTTTGGCCACGATCCTCCTGCGGCTCAGAATCCCGGCATCGCTTACCGGCCCCGAGCCGTTGAACCCGGTGATAACAGCCATATTTTCCCTTCCCCTGATTTTTACTCTGCTACTTATCCCGCTGACGCAGCACCCTGCTCGCGCGCCAGTTCCTCGATTGCGAGCCGCACCTCGGGCTTAAGCCCCCCGCCGCCCTCGCGAAGGTGAGCGACGATGGCCGCCCGCATGCGCGGCTCCCAGAACTTCTTCAAATGAGCCGCGATTTCGGCCGGGGCTTTCTCCGGCCCCTGGCTTGTGAAAAATGCGCCGATCTGATTTGCCATCGTTACCAGTTTGTCAGCCGCCATCGGCCAGCGCCTCCTCGACGATGCGTTCCGGATAAGTGAAAACCTCGAAATCCGAGCCCCTGAGCACGGCGACGAGCGTGATGCCCGCACTCTCCGCCACCCGCACCGCCAAAGCGGTGGGCGCCGAGATGGCCGCAAGGACGGACGCGCCGAGCCTCGCGGTCTTCTGCACCAGTTCGATGGACACGCGGCTTGTCATGAGAACCACGCCGCTTTCCGCGGGCGTCCCCGCCCGCATGGCCGCGCCAACCACCTTGTCGAGCGCATTATGCCGGCCCACGTCCTCGCGAACGATAATGCCGCCATTGGCATAGAGCCCGGCGGCATGAACGGCGCGCGTCCTCGCATTCAAGGCCTGCCGCTCCTGAAGTGCCGCCATCCCCGCCACAAGCTCGCTGGGCCGCACCTTGCGCGCGCTTTCGACCGTCCGCACCGGCTTCAAGGCCTGCGCGATGCTCTCGCTGCCGCAAAGACCGCAGCCCGTCGGCCCCAGGATGCTGCGCCGCCTCGCCCGCTGCCGCTGCGACAGTTCGGGCTTGAGCCACATGCGGGCTTCGATCCCGTCCTCCGCCTCGACGATCTCCAGGCTTTCGATATCGCCCGGAGTCTCGATAACGTCCTCGGTCAGCGCGAAGCCGATGGCGAAGTCCTCGACATCGGCGGGCGTCGCCATCATGACGGCGTAGGACGAGCCGTCGAAGGTCACGGCGATGGGCGTTTCTTCCGGAATGGCGCGGCGCGTGCGCTTAGCCTCCCCCTCGCGCCACGCAATGGGCGCAACCTCGATAAACGGCGGCAAAACAGGTTCCCTCATGTCAAACCAAATTCCCGAGGGTTTCGGCGCTGCCGGCCGGTGCCTTGAACGGAGGGAATCTCCCCTCACCCTGTCCCTCTCCCCATGGGAGACGGGACGCCTGCACAACGGTCGCAACACCGTCCCCTCTCCCGTCCATATCCGCAAGCGGATATGGACACTCTTGAGTAGCAAGCTCGCCAAGGCGAGCTTGTGTGGGAGAGGGACAGGGTGTGGGGTTGAACCCTTCGATCATGCAGTAATCCATCGTCCGGCAGTTCCTATGTTGCCTCGATCCGGCGGCTGCGCTCCGCAAGCTGCCGGTAGCTTTCCTGCCAATCCACCGGCCCGTTCGAGGGGCTAACCTGCACCGCCGTGACCTTATATTCCGGGCAATTGGTCGCCCAGTCCGAATTATCCGTGGTCACCACATTGGCTTGGGTCGTTGGGTGATGGAAGGTGGTGTAGACCACGCCCGGCGCTACGCGGTCAGTAATGGTGGCACGCAGGCTGGTCTCGCCCGCCCGGCTCACGAGCTTCACCCAGCTTCCTTCCTGGATGCCGCGCTGCTCGGCGTCGTGCGGATGGATTTCGAGCAAGTCCTCGGGATGCCAGACCGTGTTGGCCGTGCGCCGTGTCTGCGCCCCGACATTGTACTGGCTCAAGATACGGCCGGTCGTGAGCAGGAGCGGAAAGCGCGGACCGGTGCGCTCGTCGGTCGCCACATATTCGGTGATGACGAACTTGCCCTTGCCGCGTACGAAGCCGCCGATGTGCATGATGGGCGTTCCCTCGGGCGCCTTGTCATTGCACGGCCACTGCACGGAGCCCATCGCTTCGAGCTTTTCATAGGATACGCCGGCGAAGCCCGGAGTGAGCCGCGCGATCTCGTCCATGATCCCGGAGGGATGACCGTAGCGCATCGGATAGCCGAGCGCATTGGAGAGATCCACGGTGATCTCCCAGTCCTCCTTGCCGTTCTTCGGCGCCATCACCTTGCGGACGCGCTGAATGCGCCGCTCGGCGTTGGTGAACGTGCCGTTCTTCTCAAGGAAGGTCGAGCCCGGCAGGAAGACATGCGCGTAATTCGCNNTCGTTCAGGAACAGATCCTGCACCACGATACATTCCATAGCCGCGAGCGCCGCAGAGACATGCTTGGTATCGGGATCGGACTGGAGGATGTCCTCGCCCTGGATGTACATGCCCTTGAAGGTGCCTTCGAGGGCCGCATCGAACATATTCGGAATGCGCAGGCCCGGCTCCTTGTCGAGGGTGACGCCCCAAAGGGTCTCGAACATCTGGCGCGTGGCATCGTCCGAGACGTGCCGGTAACCGGACAGCTCGTGCGGGAAGGAGCCCATGTCGCAGGNNCTGTGCTCGGTGACGCCCAGGCCGTAATAGATCGCGCCGTTGCCGCCCTTGGCATAGAGCCGGGCCGCGCCTCTGATGTCCGCTGCGGGGACGCCCGTGAACTTCTCGACAGACTCAGGGCTATTGTGCGCCCCCGAGACGAACGCCGCCCAGCGCTGGAACTCATCCCAGTCGCAGCGCTCGCGGATGAAGGACTCGTCCGCGAGCCCCTCGGTGACGATGACATGGGCGATCGCGGTCAGCACCGCCACGTTGGTGCCCGGCCTCAGCGGCAAGTGATATGCGGCCTCGATGTGGGGCGAGCGGACCATATTGGTGCGGCGCGGATCGATCACGATCAGCTTGGCGCCCTCGCGCAAGCGCTTCTTGAGCCGCGACCCAACCACCGGATGACCGTCCGTCGGGTTGGCGCCAATAATCAGGATAACATCGGCGTGCTCGATGGAGTCGAAATCCTGCGTGCCGGCGGACGTGCCGAACGCGGTGCTGAGCCCATAGCCCGTGGGCGAATGGCAAACGCGCGCGCAGGTATCCACGTTGTTGTTGCCGAAGCCGGCGCG
>PMBZ01000070.1:0-8149 GCA_003153975.1 Hyphomicrobiales bacterium | reverse complement strand
GGCTTCAGGATGCGGTCCTTGTGGGTCGCATAGCCCAGCGCGAAACGGCCCTTCACGCAGGAGTGCCCGCGATTGGCCTTGCCGTCCTTGTAGGGCACCATGCGCACCAGCTCCTGCCCTCGCATCTCCGCCTTGAAGGCGCAGCCCACGCCGCAATAGGCGCAGGTGGTGACAACGGAGTGCTCTGGCGTGCCGATTTCGTGGACGGACTTCTCGATCAGCGTGGCGGTCGGGCAGGCCTGCACGCAGGCNNGTGCCCTGCACTTCCTCGCAGGCGCGCACGCAGCGCGAACAGACGATGCACTTCGCGGGATCGTAGCTGAAATAGGGGTTGGACTGGTCCTTCTTGTCCTTGAGATGGTTCTCGCCCTCGTAGCCGTAGCGCACCTCGCGCAGGCCCACGGCGCCCGCCATGTCTTGCAGCTCGCAATCGCCGTTGGCCGCGCAAGTCAGGCAGTCGAGCGGGTGATCGGAGATATAAAGCTCCATCACGCCGCGCCGGATGCGCTTCAGCCGTTCCGTCTGCGTATGCACCACGATGCCATCCGCGACCGGCGTGGTGCAGGACGCGGGCGTTCCGTTGCGGCCGTCGATCTCGACGAGGCAGAGCCTGCAGGAGCCGAACTCCTTCACCATATCGGTGGCGCAGAGCTTGGGGATCTGGATGCCCGCTTCCGCCGCCGCCCGCATGATCGTCGTGCCGGCGGGGACCGTCACCTTCGCGCCGTCGATGGTGAGCGCCACCGTTTCCGTTGCCTTCGAGGCAGGCGTTCCATAATCGGGCTCATGCACGAGACACATGGTGTCCTCCTATTCCGCCGCAGCAAGGTGCGCAGCGGTCCCGAAATCCTCGGGAAAATGCCGGATGGCGCTCAAGACGGGGTATGGGGTGAACCCGCCGAGCGCGCACAGCGAGCCAAACTTCATCGTCTCGCATAACTCCTGAACGAGCGCTAAGTTCGCCCCTGGATCGATCCCGCCACGAATTTTATCGATGGTCTCGGCGCCGCGCTTGGAGCCGATCCGGCAGGGCGTACACTTGCCGCAGCTCTCGAAGGCGCAGAACTCGAAGGCGAACCGCGCCTGTTCCAGCATGTTCACCGTATCGTCGAAGACCACGATGCCGCCATGGCCGATCAGCCCGTCCGCCGCGGCGAACGCCTCGTAATCGAAGGGTGTGCCGAACAGCGCGCGCGGGAAATAGGCGCCAAGCGGCCCGCCCACCTGCACGGCCTTCACGGGGCGGCCGCTCGCGGTTCCGCCGCCGATATCGTCCACAAGCTCGCCCAGCGTGATGCCGAAGGCCGTCTCGAACAGGCCGCCATGCTTGATGTTGCCCGCGAGCTGGATGGGCATCGTGCCGCGCGACCGGCCCATGCCGAAGTCGCGATAGGCGGCGCCGCCTTCCGCCAGGATGAAGGGCACGGACGCCAGCGAAATGACGTTGTTTATCACCGTCGGCTTGCCGAACAGGCCCACATGCGCCGGCAGCGGCGGCTTCGCCCTCACCTGCCCGCGCTTGCCTTCGAGGCTGTCGAGCAGCGCCGTCTCCTCGCCGCAGACATAGGCGCCCGCACCTACGCGCACCTCCATGTCGAAGCTGTGCGTGGAGCCGGGCAGCCGCTCCCCCAGAAATCCGGCCTTGCGCGCCCGCCGCACCGCCTCCCGCATCGCCGCGACGGCGTGCGGATATTCGGAGCGGATGTAGATGTAGCCCTTGGTCGCGCCCGTCGCGATGCCGGCGATGGCCATGCCCTCGATCAGGCAGAAGGGGTCGCCTTCCATCATCATGCGGTCGGCGAAGGTGCCGCTGTCGCCCTCGTCGGCGTTGCAGACGATGTATTTCTGCTGTGCCTTGGTCTCCGCCACCGTGCGCCATTTGATGCCGGTCGGGAAGCCCGCGCCGCCGCGCCCGCGCAAACCCGAGTTGACGACTTCTTCAACGGTTGCCGCCGGGCCTATGGCAAGGGCGCGCTCCAGGCCCTTGAGGCCGCCATGCGCACGGTAATCGTCCAGCGACAGCGGATCGGTGATGCCGCAGCGGGCGAAAGCGAGCCGCGTCTGCCGCTTGAGGAAGGGGTGGTCCTCAGGTCGGCCGATGCGCAAGGGATGCGCGCCGCCTTCGAAGAACCCGGCTTCGAACAGGCCGGAAACAGCCGCGGGCTCAACGGGGCCGTAAGCGATGCGCCCAGCGGGCGTCTCAGCTTCCACCAGCGGCTCCAGCCAGACCATGCCGCGTGAGCCGTTACGGACGATCTCGACGGGCAGTCCGCGCCGCGCCGCCGCATTCTGGATCGCCTGGGCCACGTCATCCGCGCCAAGCGCGATCGCGGCGGCATCGCCCGGCACGAAAATCCTCACGGCCGCACCTCATCGACGATCGCATCGAGCTTTTCCGGCGTGAGCCTGGCAACCGGCTTTCCGTCCAGCATCGCGGACGGACCGCAAGCGCAAAGCCCAAGGCAGAAGGTCTGCTCAAGCGTCACCTCGCCGCCGGCCGTGGTTTCCCCGAAGTTCACGCCAAGCCGCAGCTTGGCGCGCTCGGCAAGCCCAGCGCCGCCCATCGCCTGACACGCCTCGGCCCGGCACAACGTAAGCGTGTGCTTGCCGCGCGGCTCCAGGTGGAAATCGTGGTAGAAAGTCGCGGCGCCGTAAACTTCCGCTCGCGAAATATTGAGCGCGCCGGCAACCAGCGGCAGCGTCTCTTCGGGAAGATATCCGAACTCCGCCTGAAGAGCGTGAAGGATCGGCAAAGCTGCGCCATCCAACGCCAAATGGCGTGAAATAACGGCACGCGCGGTTTCCTCGATGGCCGAAGTCACGGTTCCTCCCAGATTTTCTCGTTACGCCAATTACAACAGAAAACCAGGGCCTGGATCAATACTACCGTCGCATGGCTCGATAGAGATTATCTATCGTTCACATTTAGGCGCTCTTGCGCTTTTCACAAAAAAATTAGGAAATTCATATCGATCTATACAACCGGACGCTGCCTTCGACGGGCAGGATTTTACTTAGACGCCTGCCGGACCTATTGACTTTTATCAATCGGATTTTCCAACTGACTTGAAACCCGCTTCGCCTCTTGCATGAAGGCGGAGATCAGCGGGGTGATGGGCTCGCGCGGCCCGGCAATCAGGCCTATCGTAAAGGCGGTTCCCGGCCCCTCGATCGGGATGGCCTCGATCTCCGGCGACAGCCCGAAAATCCGGGTCAGTTGCAAAGGCATGATGCCCGCCCACTGCCCGGTCTGGATATGAGAGAACAGCACGATCATGGAGTCGCTTTCGAGCTTGACCTCGGCAACAACGCCAGCCTGCTGAAAATGCCTGTCGACGATGCGGCGGTTCTGCATGTCGCCGGTCAGAAGGCACAGCGGCACCGACGCGGCCTCGGCCCAGGTGAGCGACTTGCGGCCCGCGAACGCGCTCCCCCGCCTGATCAGAAGGCAATACCGTTCCCGGTAAAGGGGGATGGTGCTGACCTTGCCCAGCGGCTCGTTGTCGAGGTAGGTGAGCCCCACGTCGATTTCGAGGTTCGAAAGAAGCTCAAGGATTTCCCCGGAAGTGCGCGACAGAACCGTAAAGCGCACGCCAGGGTGGGAGGCATGGAACGGCGTGGTGATGGCCGAGGCCATCGGCAGCACCGTCGGAATGGCGGCAATGCGCAAATGGCCGGACAAGCCGCGCTTCAGCTCCTCGACGTCCTGCTTCATCCCGCGCACGCCGGCAACGATCTCCCGCGCCCAGTCAAGGACACGCTCGCCTTCGCCGGTAAAGCCCAGGAAGCGCGAGCCGCGCCGGACCAGCATGACGCCCAGCGTATCCTCAAGCTGCTTTATGCCGGCCGAAAGCGTGGGCTGCGTCACGCGGCAGGTCTCCGCCGCGCGCCCGAAATGCTTCTCCTGGGCAAGGGCAATCAGAAACTCAAGTTTGTCGATCATGAAGATCACCCTGAGCAGCGATATGTTTAGATATAGCGGTGTAATGTGAGCAATAAGAGGCTTAAGCCACCTTGGTTTACCCTGCCGGTATTTGCGGCGCAAGACCGGCCCCTGGGAAAAAACTTCAGGACCCGTGCATGGTTGTTCCATCCCTCACGCGCCGCGCTTTCCTGGCTGGCGGTGCCGCGTCCCTCCTGAGCGGCCCCGCCGCCGCGGAAACCGCTGCCGTGCACTCCGCCGCCGCGTTCGCCGATAGCGTGGGCGTGAATACCCATCTCAGCACCGAGCCCTATGCCAGCCGCTTCGAGCTGGTACGCGATCTGCTGGGCGCCGCAGGCATCCGCCACGTGCGCGACGAGCTTCGCCCCAGCAACAACCTTGGCCACTGGCGGGAGCTTTTCGAGCGGCACGGGATACGAAGCGACCTTCTGGTCTCCCCTGCGACGAACACGGTGCGGCAGATGCAGGACTATCTTGAGGCGCTCGGCCCGGAAAAAGTCTCGGCCATCGAGGGGCAGAACGAAGGCGACAGCGACTGGTTCAAGTCGCAATGGGCGGCTCACGGCGATTGGAGCGCTGCCGTCATCGCCTATCAGCGCGAGGTCTTCGAGGCCCTCCGGCCACGCTATCCGGAGGCGGTGCTGCCCATTCTGTCGCCCACCGTCCTCGACTGGAAACCGGACGACGCGGAGGCAATCCGCGATGCCGCCAGGTTCTGCGACATCGTGGCGATCCATTCCTATGCGCAGCATGGCGAGGAGCCGGAGACGGACGCTCCCTATTCGGCGCTTTCCTGGTACCTGCGGAACATACGCGACCGCTTGAAACCCGGCGCGCCGGTAATGGCGACGGAGACGGGCTACAACACCCTCCTCCATCCGGGCGGCGCCGGCGTGTCGGAAGCCGCCGCGGCCGCCTATATCCCCCGGCTTCTCCTGAACAACTTCGCCGCCGGCATAAGGCGCACATTCCTCTACGAGTTCCTCGACGAGGGAGGAAGCCCGGCCGATATGGAGCAGCATTGGGGTCTCGTCCGGTACGATGGCACGCCCAAGCCCGCCTACCACGCGCTTGCCGCCCTGCTCGGCGTGCTTTCGGGCGAGGAGAGCGTCTCGCCGTCCGCGCCCGCACCGGCGGCGGCTCTGCACGAGGCGCCGGCGGATGCGAGGATGCTTCAGTTCCGCAAAGCCGATGGCAGCACCGTTGCCGCGATATGGCGAGCTGTCCGCTGCTGGGACCCGGCTGCCGCGCGGGATATCCCGGTGGAGCCCAGGCCGCTCACAATCGCCCTGGAGCGCCCCGGCCGCCGCGCCGCGTTTGCCATGCCGGGAGAGCCGAAAGGGGATGCTGCCTGGATGGAGCTGCCGGATACCGGACCGGAGAAGGGGCCAGCCTGGATGGAGCTTCCGGTTGCGGATGGAGCCGTTACAGTGCATGCCGGTGCAAAGGTTGTGCTTGTGCGCTTGACTTAGGCATCGCTCAGAAATAACTGCGCCGTCTGGCTTGTTCTTTTGCCCGCCTGCCGCGCTGCAAAAAGGGTTACATATCTTGGATATGCGCCCCTTTTTGCACCTTGCAGGCGGCCAAAATTCCGGCGCCATCCGGCTCACTTATTCCCGAGCGATGCCTTAGCCATGCGGGCCTCGGTGTTTGCTTCTGGATCGCCCCGGCAGAAAGGCCAGAACGCTTGACGGCCGGTATTACCGGAATTTGGCCGTTGGCAACGAGCCTCGATGCAAATCCGGCTGCGAAGCCGGCGCGCGCGATAATCTCTTCGCGTCCCAGACCTCCTTGAGCAGGGCCGTGTAGCGCGCGGCGACAGCATTCCAGTCGAAGCGCTCCGCGGTGTCCCGCGCCCCTTGCTTCAGGGCCGGCAGGTGCGCGGGATCGCCGAACACCATGCGAACCTTGTTGGCGATATCGGCTGAATCGCGCGTGATGGCGTAACCGTTGACGCCATCCACAAGGTAGTCCTCGATGCCGCCCACTTTCGTCGCGAGCACCGGAACGCCGGAGGCCAGCGCCTCCATGCAGACGAGCGAGAAGGTCTCGTAGGCGGTCGGCAGCACGAAGACATCCGCCGCCGCATAGAACGCGGGCAGATCCCGCCGCGCCCCGGCGAAGATCAACCTCTTGTCCGCTTCCGGCAACAGGCGGCGGTATGGCGCCTGATTGTCCGAGCCCACGACGAGCAGGCGGACATCGCCGTCGAGTTGCTTCATCGCCTCCACGGCGAAAGCAAGCCCCTTGCGGTCGAACTCGTGGCTCACGAACAGGAGAAGCCGCGCATCCGCCGGAATGCCGAATTCGCTGCGTATCGCCCGCCCCATCGCCGGATCGGCTTTGAACTTGCCGAGGTCGATGCCGTTGGGGATCACCGCGATAAGGTCCCGCGGCACCTTGTAATAGGTCTCCAGCTCGGTGGCGACCCTGAGCGAGACCCCGACATATTTGCGGTACCGCCGCCCGCCGATCATGAAGCGGTCGCGCAAAGCCACCCACAAGTGAATGGGGTTGAAGAGCCACATCCAATTTCCCGCGCGCTTCTTCTCGTCCAGGCTCGCCGCATTGACCGCGTGTATCACCAGTACGTCGCCGCCAAGCGTGTCGCCATGGCTGACGATTACCGCGTCGCGGTGTCTTCTTAACGCCAGCGTCGCCGCCAAGGTAAAGAGCGGCACCACAAGCAAACGTCCGAGATGGCTCATCGCCCCGCGCGTGGGTATCCTTGCCAGCCACGGCGCGACCGGCTCGACCTTGCCCGCGGCATCGCCGGGAGATCCAACCGCGCTTGCGAGCACCGAATTCTCGACACCGGCCCGGTCCCACGCCTTGGCCAGCTCGAAAGCCACGGTTTCGGCCCCGCCTTCCGTGCTGAATTCCTGGACAACCTGAACGATCCTGAAGCCGGCCACTTTTCTCCGCTCCTCGCCTTCACCCAAAGGCGCCCGCGACAGGCGCTGCCTGCTCAATACGTCCGCCTCGCACCAGGCCAGGCTGAGCGCGCGCGCCACGGCCGGATAGGTGAAACGGCTGGCCACGTTCTTGTAGCCGTCTCCCCCCCGGCTTGCGATTTCGCCGGGGCGGGCCTGAAGCCGTTTCAGTAGCTCGGCCAGCGTGGCGGGATCGCTTTCGGGAACAATCCAGCCGCCGTCCGCCACCACATCGGGGATCGCGCCGCATAGAGACCCGATCACAGGCACGCCGCAGGCCTGCGACTCGATGATCGCCCGGCCGAACTGCTCGCGGACCGCATCCGTCGTCCTGGTCAAGAGCAGCGTGACATCGCATCCCTTCATGAAGGCCGCGACCTCGCCCGGACCGCCCCAGCCGCGAAAGCTTACTTTCGGGCCAAGGCCCAACTGGTGGACGCGCTTGCGTAATTCCCGTTCGTAGGGTCCCTCGCCCATGATGGCGAGTTCAACCGGCAATTTGGCGAGCCTCATGGCGGCCAGCACGTCGTCGAGCCCCTTCTCCTCCACGAGCCTGCCAACATAGCCGAGCCGCAGCACCTTGCCTTCGTGCCACGGCGGCGCCTCATCGTGCGACATGTTGAACACGTCCTGGTCCACGCCATAACCGATAGGCCGCGCCGGCCCCTCGTAATCGCAGGCGCGCACAACGGCTGTCGCATCGGGGCTGCGCGACAGGATCACGTCCGTCCGGCGCAGCACGTAGCCCCGGATGGCCTCGAAAGGCGGCGGCAGGCGCTTGAGGATGTTCTGGTCGACCTCAAGCACCAGCGCTGCATTGCCGCGCAGCATCGTCGCTTGCAGCGCCACGACGCTCCACGGCTCCTCCCAGAGGTGGATCACATCCGGCTCCACCGAGCGGATGAGGTTGCCGAGCCCTGGATAGAAATGGCCGTACCATTTGAGCCCCGGCAGGCTACCCAGCCGGATGGGCTCGATGTGCATCGTGACACCCGGATCGTCCGCTGGATCGGCGGTCATGCTGCGCCCGAACTGGCGCCAGCGCGCGGGCACCAGCAAATGCACGTCGAAGCCCGGCATCGACGCGAAGGGATGATAGCGGAGCCGGCCCATATCCCGGCAGACTGCAGTGTGAGCGATCGATAGAACGCGGAGCGGACGTTTAGACACGGCCTAGCACCCTTGCTGCAAGTCCGGCCAAACCCGAAAGCAGGAAGCTCGCGTAGGCCATGGATTGATGAACGCCGTTCAGCGTATTGCGCGGCAGGCTGAA
>PMBZ01000145.1:12395-35174 GCA_003153975.1 Hyphomicrobiales bacterium | reverse complement strand
GAGGCAAGGTTTGCACAAGCATTTCATGCGAACACTGTGGGAACAAAGGCGCGCATGCTGGGATGTTGCGCGAGGTGTTGGGCGTGCGGATGCAGGATAGTGTTATGAAATTTGGCTATGCGTGCACATTTAGCGGCAAGCCGCGCGGCGAACCGCCAGCGCCGCCGCCGGAGAAGCGAACCTCGGCATTGCCGGTGTGCCGCGCACTGTCCCGCCAAATGGGCAAGTGCATCTTCCGCGCCGGACGCCGCCAGCATCTTGCATTGGGCGGGCATACCCGCCTCCAGCGCTCAAATACATGCGACCCATTGCGGCCTTGGGGGCAGCCGCTGGAGGAAGCTGCCACCACGCTGCCCGGCATTCGCTTGCTGCTCCAGCGATGTTCGCCTACGTTCCTGCCCATGCTCGATAACGCGCCGCATTTTACGGAAGGCGGGCTGCGATTGCATCCCATCCGGCTCGGCGGAGTGACGCTTCGGAGCCCGGTTATTCTTGCGCCGATGTCAGGCGTCGCCGACAGGCCGTTCCGCCGCATCGTCAGGAAATTCGGGGCGGAGCTGGTTGTGACTGAGATGCTCGCCAGCAAGGCGGTGATCCGGGAGCACCGCAAGACGCTCCGGATGTCGGAACGGGAGGCCGATGAGGGTCTGCTGGCCGTGCAACTGGCTGGACGCGAGCCGGAAATCATGGCCGAAGCCGCCCGCTTGGCCGGGGATCGCGGCGCGGACATCGTCGACCTCAATTTCGGTTGCCCGGTGAAAAAGGTGGTCAAGGACCAAGTGGGCGCGGCGCTGATGCGCGACGAAGTCCATGCCGCCAGGATTTTCGAGGCGGTGGTGAAGGCGGTGAAGCTGCCGGTGACGCTCAAGATGAGGATGGGGTGGAGCCCGGACCAGCTCAATGCGCCGCGTCTGGCGAAAATCGCGGAGGAGTGCGGGATTGCCATGGTCACCGTGCATGGCCGCACGCGCTGCCAGTTCTACGGCGGCGAGGCGGACTGGAGCTTCGTGCGGCAGGTCAAGGAAACGGTTTCCATCCCCGTCGTGGTGAACGGCGACATTTGCAGCGGCCCCGATGCGGCGCGCGCGCTGGCGCTGTCCGGTGCCGATGGCGTGATGATCGGGCGCGGGGCTTACGGCCGTCCGTGGATTATCGCGCAGGTGGCGGCGTTTCTGCGGGGGAGCGCCGTGCCGGGCGAGCCGGCTTTGCGCGTGCAACTCGAAACGGTCATCGAGCATTTCGAGGCGATGCTGGCCTATTACGGCGAGCACGCGGGCGTACGGATCGCGCGCAAGCACCTCGGCTGGTACAGCGCGGGGCTGGCTGGGGCGGCGGAGTTCCGAGGGGCGGTTAACGGGGCAGTGGAGGCGGCGGCGGTGCGCGGCTTGATCGGCGAGTTTTGGGGATAGCCGATCCCTCCGCCAGCGCGAAAGGTGGCCGGGCCTGGTTAACGGAATTGCATCAGGCCAAAGTCACTTACAGTAAAAGCCTGCCATTTACGCGGCCTTAAATCGGCCGGTGTAGAATCCGCCGCGTAGGTTGCTTCATGCCTGCTTCCAGGGGAGCTTCGCTTATGCCGCCGCGGTCGAGTCCCAGCGGGAGCGGCGGGAAGGACATGCGCCATGCCATTCGCGGAATGGACGAAGGAATTCAGCGTAGGCGTCGAGGAAATCGACGACGATCACAAGAGGCTCCTGGCCCTTGTCAACGACTTGCATGACGCCGTGGAAGCCGGGGCCGCCTGGAACGTCCTGGACAATGTCCTCGACGGGCTGACGCTCTATGTGACCTACCACTTCGCGCATGAGGAGACGCTGTTCACGCGCACGGATTACCCAGGCTATGAGCGGCACCGGCGCCAGCACCAGGCCCTGACGATCACGGTGCACGAAATTCAACAGGACTTTCAGGATCATGCCTTGGAGACATTGCCCCATCAGGTATTGGAGTTCCTGAAAAACTGGCTCTACGAGCATATATTGGGGTCGGACCGGGCTTTCGCGGTGTATTACAAGTCATGGCTGGCCCGGCAACGCCCCGAGGCCAGTCCTGCCGGCGCCGGCGCGTCTCAATAAACCTCCGGCACCTGCAGCGCGGCCCAGCAGGCCTGGCGCTGGGGGCCTCCGCCCAGCAGTTCCTCCGGCAGCACGATCTCGCGCCGCGGCAGTTCCCGATACGGCACCTGCCCCAGGAGATGCCGGATGCAATTCAGCCGCGCCTTGCGCTTGTCGACCGCGTCGACGATCCACCACGGCGCGTGCGCTGTGTGCGTGTGTTGCAGCATGATCTCCTTGGCCTGCGTATAGTCGTCGAAGCGGTGGAGCGACTGCACGTCCATCGGGCTCAGCTTCCACTGCTTGACCGGATTGCCGGCGCGGGCCTTGAGGCGGCGGAGCTGCTCCTCGTAGGTGATGGAAAACCAGTATTTGACGAGGACGATACCTGAGCGCACGAGCATGCGTTCGAATTCCGGCACGGTTTCGAGGAATTCCCGGTATTCCTCTTCCGTGCAGAAGCCCATGATGCGCTCGACGCCGGCACGGTTGTACCAGCTCCTGTCGAACAGCACGATCTCGCCGCCGGCGGGCAGGTGCGCGGCATAGCGCTGGAAATACCATTGCCGCCGCTCGCGCTCGGAGGGCGAGGCCAGCGCCGCAATGCGGTAGAGGCGCGGATTGAGGCGCTGCACGATCCGCTTGATGGCGCCGCCCTTGCCGGCCGCGTCGCGCCCCTCGAACAGCACCGCGACCTTGAGCTTGTTCCGGTGTACCCAGTGCTGGAGCTTGACCAGCTCGGATTGCAGGTGGAACAGTTCGCGGGCGTAGACCGCGTGCGCCATCGGCACCGGCGCCTGGTTTTCCGCCAGTTCCCGCACGAGCTTTGCCAAGCGCGCCTGATCGATAGGCGCGACGCTTGCCTGGGCGGGAAGCGTGGCTCTTTTCAAGGTTAGAGCGTTGGAAGGCATTTTCAATGCGGGCAATCAGTGGTGTAGGTTGTCACAAAACCTACGTGATTCCTTCGTTGCAACCAAAGGTAGATTAAAGCCGGGTGCATAACCGCCCTCTGGGCCGGGCTGCCTTTACGGTTCGGCACACGGCCCAAGTGCCGCTGCCCATGGCTGGGCACGTCAAGCACTTCGGCGAGGGGCAGACGGAAACCGCCGTGGCGCCGCCTTACGATGCCGCGGGCCCTGTGCCAGGCCCAACCGGGCAGGGGATACCCGTGCCGCCATGGCCGCAATAGCCGTGCTGGTTCTTCGCGAGATATTGCTGGTGGTAATCCTCGGCGAAGTAGAACTCGCCGGCGGGCGCGATTTCCGTGGCAATCGCGCCGTGGCCGCGGGCGCTGAGGGCTGCCCGATACGCTTCCATCGAGGCACGCGCCTCCGCGTCCTGACGCTCCGAATAGGTGTAGACGGCCGAGCGGTATTGCGTGCCCACGTCCGCGCCCTGGCGCATATGCTGGGTTGGGTCGTGCGCCTCCCAAAACGCCTTCAATAGCAGCGGATAGCCGATCCGGTGGGGATCGAAGACCACGCGCACCACCTCGGCATGGCCGGTCTGGCCGGTGCAAACTTCCTCATAGGTGGGGTTGGGCGTGTAACCGCCGGAATAGCCCACGGCGGTGACCAGCACGCCCGGCAGGCTCCAGAACGCCTTATCCGCGCCCCAGAAGCAGCCAAGGCCAAACATCGCGATCTCGCTTTCGTGCGGGTACGGCCCTTTGAGGGCTGCGCCGTTCACGAAATGCGTGGCGGCGGTTGGGATGGGGGTGAGCCTGCCCGGCAGCGCTTTGCCGGGATCGGGCATCGATGTTTTGTTCTTCGCGAAGAGGGACATGGTGCTTCCTGAAGCTGGACCCGGGGCCTGCGATGAGGCCGTTTATGCCCTATCTGGGTATGCTGGTGCTTGGGCGAAATCCTTGTGCGATCAATTTGGGGCGAGGCTGGCAGGGCGACAGATCCAGGATCGGTACGGAGGCCAAACAATGGCCGTCATGCTGGTGTCCCAAAGATGGATGCTTCAGCGGCCGGCGTCCGGCCGCGCGGGGAGGGGCTCGGCGGCATAACTGGACGCCTCCAGGCGCGCCTGGCCCTAAAATGAGTGGGAACTCAGGGTGCAGCAGATCGCATTAGTGCTTAGCGGCGTTTGCCTGGGGCTGTGGCTTGGAACCATCGTGCATGAAGCCGGCCACTACTTATGCGCCTGCCTTTGCGGGATGCCGGTACGGCTCGTGCGCTTCGGAGGCGCCCCGGTACTTGCGCGCTGGAGGATACAAGAAACGGAATTCGAAGCCGGCATGTCTCCGTTCGACGGCCGGGTAGTGCTATATCCATTTTTCGAGTTCCACAGAGGCAGGTGGGGCTTCTTCCTGCTGGGCGGCATATTAGGCAACATCGTTTGCCTTTTTGCCCTAAGCAGGCTGGAAAGCGGCTCTGGCGGCAATTGGTTTTTGAACGGCCTTGCTTTCGCGCAATATCTCATCATCGTGCTGACGGCCGCTCCGCACAGGCTGGAAGGGTCCACCGGCTCCGATGGCTGGCACCTTCTGAATTTGCGGCGTCCCAAAGGCTCTGGCAACCGGCCTTATTACGAAGCCCTTCTTGCCGTCTACGGCGGAAAGCTGACGCCTCGCAGGGGGACTTACGCATATCGGACGCGGCTGGCGTACCATCTTTCCAATGCGGAGGCTTGGCGCTCTTCGGGGGACATGCAGCGCTCGATCGCCGCGCTGGAGCGGGAGCTGAGCCGGCCGGGCTTTGCACCGGAGGAAGAATTGCTGGTGCTCGATGCGCTGATTACCCGGGTACTGCTGGCGGGCGGCCAAGCCGATCTCCAAAAGCTTGAGCAATGGTCGCAAAGAGCCTTCGAGCTTGGCGGTCACTTGTCCACGGTGCGGGGCAGCCGTGGCGCCTGCCTTTGCGAGCTTGGTCGGTACGCCGGCGCGAGGCCCCTGCTGGAGGAGGCGCTTGCCTCCGCTGAGCCGGCATCGTTCGATGCCCTTATCGCGAAGGTTTATCTGGCCTTGACCTTGCTCGGACTTGAGGAGCGTGTTTCGGCGGTCCGCTCAATCGAGGAGGTCAGGGCGGAATACGATCCCACTTCGCATCCGTTCGTGATGGGCCTCATTGCGAGAACGGAAGCGAAAATCGCTTCCGTTTGCAGGTTTGATGCAGACCGGGCGGCCTGAGATTTCTCCGGAGAGTTTCCTTCAGTCCTGGAACTGGCGTGCGTGGTGCTTCGCATGAGCGCCGCAGGCGATCAGGCTCACTCCTGGGTGAGCCGGTAGCCCAGGAAGCGCTGCGAGTCGATGGGATCGGTGCCGAGCCGCTGCCGCAAGCGCTTGCGCAGCTTGCTGATATGGCTTTCGATCACGTTCTCATCGATGCCATCGTCGAACAGGCCATAGACGAAGTTGAAGATTTGCGACTTCGTAACCCGGCGGCCTTTGTTGGACATCAAATATTCGAGAATACGGCGCTCGCGGCGAGGCAGAGGCAGCGGCAGGCCGTCGATTTCAGGATCGCGGCCATCTGAAAAGACCCGGATGCGGCCTGAAAGCGAGGCTGGGGTTTCGGTATGGTTCCGGCGGCTGATCGCCTTGATCCGGGCGAGGATTTCGCGCACATGCACCGGCTTGCGCACTACGTCGTCGACGCCCGCCGCGAACAGCTCCAGCGTGTCGGTCAGCGACTTCGTGTCGTTCATCGCGATGACCGCGGCCGCCGTGCGCGACTTGATCTTGATGGGGATATCCTCGCGGTTCTGAAAATCGCCCAAAAGGAATGCTTCCACGGCATCGATATCGGGCTCGGGCGCGGTGTTCACCCACTGCCGGAAGTCCTGCGGTGCAAGGCCCGTGGCGGACACCCCTTCGCGGCAGAACCAGGAGGTATAGCCGTTGAGAACGGTTTCGCGTTCATCGACAATCACAATCATTAGTAGCCCCGAATCGCGGATAAAACTTTCGATAAAACCTAACGCCCGGTCCTGGGTATAGCAACCCATGATTGTATGAAATGGTGGGACAACCATTAATGCAGCTGCGCTATTCTTCTGGTTGTGGCAAGAATGACGCGCCTTGCGGAAGTGGTGGCGCCAGCACTAAGTATGTGCGTCTTGTTCGAACGGAGGGCTGGCGCATGCGGCGGGTAAGTGCGGGGGTAGCAGCGGTTTTTCTCGCGGGAACGTTGCTGGCCGGTTGGGGGCAGGCCGTGTTTGCCGGCAGTTGCGCGGGCCGGAGTGACGAGCCATTGGTGGGCTTGTTGCAGCCGCCACCCTGCGAGACTTGCGAGGAGACCAGGGCCGAGCTGGACGAACTGGCCGCATTGGAGAAGGCGCGCACGCCGGAGCAGGCGGAGCATGTGGCGCGCGACGCCGAGCGGTCGCTGCCGCGCTTCCTGGAGGGGGGCGGCATCGTTTTCGATCGTGAGGCGCTAAAAGCTTGCGAGGACTTCTTCCTGAAGCGCCGGAAGGACGAGACGGCCACCTTGGAGGCGGCGAAATCCACCTTCTGCCGGCCCCGGCCTTATGCAACCTCTGGTAATACCCTGAGCCCCGTCCATGAGGCGAAGCCCAGCGACAGCTTCTCCTATCCTTCGGGGCATTCCACCTATGGTGCGACAACCGGCTTCCTGCTCGTGGCGATGATGCCGGAGAAGAAGGCCGCGATTTATGCGCGCATCAACGATTACGCCCACAGCCGCATGGTGGCGGGCGTGCATTTCCGCAGCGACGTGGAGGCAGGCAAGCTCTACGGGACCGCCATTGCCGCCGCTCTGCTTGCCAGGCCCGGCTTCCAGGCCGAGTTCGAAGAGGCCAAGGCCTGCGTGCGCAAGGCGGCCGGGCTGCCATAGAGCCCGCCCCGCGGGCTCACGGGCGGTTATAGGATCTCCAGGGCGGGAACCGGATGCGGGCAGGAATATATCCTGAGTTTTTGAAGTCCTTGCCAGACCGGCAGCCAAGAGAGCGGCTAGTCCTGCCGTCCGATATGTATATGCGGCAAGTCGTTATAGCCATGAGGATCGCTGTGCGTGACTATTGTACTCTGTGGCCGCTCTTTTGGCTTCTTTACCTTACGTGCCGAGGGCTGTTTAGGCTTCTCCGCAATCTTCTTTACTGCGGCGGGCGCTTCCTTGGGCTGGGTAGCCTCGGGTTGCAGGGTCAAAGTGGAAACCGCCTTCGCCGTCTCGGCATCGACCTTCGTCCACGTCCGCTCGAAACAAGGCGTCACGCTAAGATTGCAGCCGGCCACTACGAGCGTGGTGGCGCCGGTCAGGTGTACCGTGCCGTAATATACAGCGCCATCGAGCGAATTATAGCCCGAGCCGCTCCACTGAAGGCGGGCGGTTTCCTTGGCATGCCGCCAGATTTCTATACCCACGAGCGGCCGGTTGCGTAACGCTGGATCGGGGTTGTGGATATCCCTGCGCTTTGTGTCGGCCACCCACACGATCTTGGCGCAGATGGCGCCGTCGCAGGGGAAAATCTGGATGAGCGAGCCATTATCCGGATGCCGCCAGACGCCGTAGACATCGTGCGCGCTCGCCGCGGAGGCAGGGGCCGCGCCTAGGAACGCCGTCACGCCGATGGCCGCCCGCAAAGTAGAAAACCGCATAAAATCCCCCAATTTCTATACGTAAGGCACCCCAAGGCTGAGTCTTAGTACACTTATGCAAGTCATTTTGTGGCCTTGGCTTGGCAGAACAAGGGCAGGTTATGGTCAACGTCAAGAGTTTTTATCTCGACGCCGGGTAAGTCTTGCTGGTGGTTCTGTGAGCTTGCAACCGCATGTTGACAGGTTCCTTGCAACGGTAAGTTGAAGCTGCAAAAAGCGCCGCCTTTAAAAGCGGTCTTGTTTGCGGATGCGTACTGGCAAGCTATTGACTCTAGTACAACTTATCCGAGGCAAGTTCGCGTGGCGACGCGAGCGGCTAATGGGGGGCGAACTTGCCTCGGGTTGTACGAGGGCACGCGTGCGCGAGGCGGCGGGCTACAATAGACCGCCGTATTGCTTGGAATGTGAAAGGTATTTCAGCGACTGGCCGATGGCAAAAGGATGGCTACCTGGCGATATGTATATGCGGGAGGTCGTCGTAGCCATTCGGATCCCTTGGTCTTTCTACCCTGATCTCGGCCGGCTCTTTCGGTTTCTCTACGGCATTCTCAGTTGGCGCAGGCGCTTGTGCGGCGACGGCCGCTGAAACTTTAGGCTTGACTGCCACAGCCTTAGCTGGCGCTTTGGGCTTCTCCACTACAGGCTTTGCTGCCGGTTGCGCCTTTTGGGGCTGCGGCTGCGGTTGCGGCTGGGGGGCCGTGGTGGAAACCGCCTTCGCGGTCTCGGCGTTAACCTTCGTCCACGTCCGCTCGAAACAAGGGGTCACGCTAAGATTGCAGCCCGCCACGACAAGCGTCTTCTCGCTGGTAAGGTTCAGCGTGCCGTAATATGTAGCGCCGTCGAGCGAATTATAGGACGAGCCGCTCCACTGAAGGTTGGCGGTCTCTTTGGCATGCCGCCAGATTACTATGCCCACGATAGGCCGGTCGCGTAACGCCGGATCGGGATTTTTGATATCCGTGCGTGTTTGATCCAGCACCCACACGACCTTGGCGCAGATGGCGCCGTCGCAAGGGTAGACCTGGATGAGCGAGCCATTATCCGGATGCCGCCAGATGCCTTGGACATCGTGCCTGTCCAGTGCGGAGGCTGGCAGCGCACCTAGTAGCGCGGCCACGGCGATGGCCGCCTGTAAAGTAGGAAACCGCATAAAATCCCCCCGGATTTCTGAATGTTAGTCACCCTAAAAGGGATCCTAGTACGCTTATGCAAGTCTTTTTGTGGCGTTGGCTTGGCGGAACAAGGGCAGCTTATCGCTCTTTCGTCGAATTTACGCCTCGCCGGACGCCCGGTCTTGTTCACTGTTCGGTGAGATCGCTGGCGGTCTTTGTCCGGTTCGCCGGTATTGGTGAGCCTGAATTACATAGTAATCTGCACATTGAAGGCTTTTTGTGCGCGGATGCTTCACAAACGTGAAGCGTAGTAGTGCGATCTTCTTCGAACAACCTCAGCTTGCTAAGCAGGTTCCGGCAAGCTTCTTTTTTGCATGGGACGCCAGCCTGACCGGCGCCGCCCGGCTGCGCTGGCAAATCGCTGGCGCAGGCGAGCGACGAACAGCGGTCCGCGCTAAACGGAGATCCTCGGCTTTGCCATCGGATGGCGATTTCGCTCTGCCTAAAGCCTTAACCATTGCGGATTACGTTGATGCGATCTCAGATTGCCGGACTTGCGCGGCCATTGGCGCAAGGAGGCCGTTCGCGATCCGGTGAACCAGGAGGGCTTATGGAAATTCGGGTTCGGGAATCCGCAGGCGCGCCGGTCGTTGCCGTTTCGGGAAAACTGGATGCGCTGAGCGTTGGCGATTACGAAAAGGCCATGAACCGGCTGTTCGCGGACGGAAAGGCACGGTTCGTGGTCGATTTCGCCGATCTGACCTACATATCGAGCGCCGGCCTCCGGGCGATCCTGGCGGCCGCCAAAGAGTTGAAAGCCCGGGGAGGGCAGGCGGCCTTTGCCAATGTGCGGGGCAACGTGCTGAATGTGATAGAGATGACTGGCTTCGCCTCCATTCTCAGCCTCCACGAATCGGTGGACGCAGCCTTGAAGGCGCTGTGACATGGCGCTGGAGGGCGCGTGTCCCTGCTGTGCTCCGATCACAAAACCGGCCATCCTGACGAGCCTGCCGGCTTTTCAGGAACGCCTTGGCGCCTGCGCCGCATACCACGGGATCGAGCCTTCCCGCGCCGAGGGGCTGTCGCTGGCCTTCGAGGAAGTTTTCGTAAACATCTGCCGGCATGCCTACCCGGAAGACGCGGGCGAAGCCACGCTGACCTGTCAGGCCGACGCTGAGTGCTTCGTCATCGAGATCACCGATAGCGGCCCGCCGTTCGATCCCTCCAGCGTGCCCGAACCCGATCTGACCGGCGATCTCGACGCCCGCCCGTTGGGGGGCCTGGGCTGGTTCCTCATCCGCCGCCTGGCCGACGAGTTCGAGTGCTGCCGCTGGGAGGGACGCAACGTTGTGCGCCTGGTGCTGCATCGCCATCGAGGGGGGCGCGCATGACGCGCTGGTTCGCCCTGGGCCTGTGGCTGGCGCTGGCGCCGTCCCCGGCGATGGCCGGGGAGGGGCTCCGCAAGGCGGCGCTGGTGCTTCTGTGGACGCCGCAAGCCCAGTTCGCCGGTTATTACGTGGCCCTTGAAAAAGGCATTTATCGCAAGCACGGCATCGACCTTGCCATCGTCCCCGGCGGTCCGGGCCGCCCAGCGGCGGACTATCTGGGCGATGGCCGCGCCGATTTTGCTGTGCTCTGGCTGAGTACCGCGCTTCTGCGCAGGGGCGCGGGGGTGCCGCTCGTCAACATCGCGCAGATCGCGCAGCGCTCGTCGATGGTGCTGGTGGCGCGCAAATCGGCGGGGATTCGCATGGCGGCGGACTTGGGCGGCCAGAAGGTTGGGCTGTGGGGCGGCGACCTCGCCATCCCGGCGCGCGCTTTCTTCGACCGCCACGGGCTTACCGTCGAGGCAGTGCCGCAATCGGCGACCGTGAACCTCTTTCTGCGAGGCGGGGTCAAGGCGGCGTCGGCCATGTGGTATAACGAATACCACCTTCTCCTTAACGCCGGCCTGGACCCCGACGAGCTGACGGTGTTCCGGCTTGAGGAGGGCTCGCTAAACATCCCCGAAGACGGTCTCTACGCGCTCGAAAAAGACATCGGGCGCGACCCGGACCTCGCCGATGCGTTCGTCCGCGCTTCGCTCGAAGGCTGGAACGATGCCTTCGCGGACCCGCAGGAGGCGCTCGATATCGTGCTGCGGGCGATGCGAGAGGCGAAGATTCCCGCCAATCGCGTGCACCAGGCATGGATGCTGGCGCGGATGGAGGAGGCGATCCGCCCGGCGGGCCGGATGACCGGCGTTTTGAGCAAGGAGGATTATCAGGCCGTGGCTGGCGAGTTGCAGCGCACGGGCCTGCTGCGTGAGGCCCCCAGTTACGGCAGCTTTGTGAGGCCGCCCCGTGCACATCCCTAGAATGATCGCCGCCCGCCTGATTCTGGTGACGGTGCTGAGCGCCTCGCTGGTATTTGTCCTGTCGCTCAGCGTCACCGATCTGCGGTCGCGCGCGATCATCGAGGCGGAGGCTGCGGAATCCGCGCGCAATCTAGCGCAGGCCTCGGTTAATCGCGTCGAGGCGGTTCTCCGCTCGGTCGCCAAGGTGGCGGAGGGACTGGCAAGGACGCTGGAAAGCGGCGAGACCGGCGACGATGAGCTTTCGAGCCTGTTGCGGCGGACCGTCGAAGCCAACCCGGAGATCTTCGGCGCGGCTGTCGCGTTCGAGCCTGAGTCCCCTGAGGCGCCGGGCCGCCGCTATGCGCCCTATTACCATCGCAAGGGCGGCAAGATCGCCTTCGTCCGGCTGGACGAAACCATGAACTATCCGCTTCAGGACTGGTATCAGATCCCGCGCGAACTGCTCCGCTCCGGCTGGAGCGAGCCCTACTTCGACGACGGCGGCGGCAACGCCCTGATGGCCACGCTGTCGGTGCCATTCTTTGCAGGCGCGGGCGAAACGCGCCGCTTTAGGGGCGTCGTCACCGCGGACATCGCGCTCGATTGGCTGACCGCGACCGTCGGCTCGATCAAAGTGCTGCAAACCGGCTACGCGTTTCTCCTGTCGCGCAACGGCACGATCGTCACCCACCCGGTCGCGGACCGCATAATGAACGAGACGATCTTCAGCGTTGCCGAGGCGCGGGGCGACCGGGCAATGCGCGCCCTCGGACGGCGGATGCAGCGCGGCGAATCCGGCTTCGCCCCCTATACCACCTACGCCGGGATCGAGAGCCGCCTGTATTACGCTCCCGTTCCATCCGCCGGCTGGACGCTGGCCATCGTGTTTCCCGAGGCCGAGCTGTTTTCCAGCGTGCGCCATCTGACTCTGACAATTGCCGGGATCGGCGCCGGAGGCCTCCTGCTCCTTGCCGGGATCGTCGCGCAAACCGCCCGCTCGATCACGAAGCCTCTGTCCGCGCTTGCCGAAGCGACGAAAGAGATCAGCGAAGGCAAGTTCGACGCGGCCTTGCCCGCCAGCACGGCGCAGGACGAGGTGGGGGCGCTGAGCCGTGCCTTTTCGGCGATGACCGTCGCGCTCCGCGAGCACATCGCGCGGCTGGTGGATGCCACGGCGGCCAGGGAGCGGATAGAAGGCGAGTTGCGTATCGCGCGCGACATCCAGATGTCGATCCTGCCGAAGATGCCGCCGTTTCTGGAGCGCAAGGAGTTCGGCCTGTTCGCGGTCATCGCCCCGGCCAAGGAGGTCGGCGGCGACTTCTACGACTTCTTCGAGATGGGCGAAAACCGGCTGTGCCTGATCATCGCCGACGTTTCCGGCAAAGGTGTGCCCGCCGCGTTGTTCATGGCGGTGACGAAGACGCTGATCAAGGCGACGGCGAAGGCTGGGCGCGGCGCGGCGGAGATCCTCACCGAGGTGAACCGGGAGATTGCCCCCGGCAATGAGCAGAGCATGTTCGTCACGGTCTTTTTCGGCGTGCTCGACCTCAACACCGGCGAACTCGTCTACACGAACGCCGGCCACAATCCGCCGCTGCTCATCCGGCGCGGAGCGGTACCTGCCTACCTCCCGGCCAGCCGGCAACTGGTCGTGGGGGCGATGAGCGGCACCTGTTACCGGAACGAAAGGGTTGTCCTGGCTCCCGGCGACCGCTTGCTTCTGTATACGGACGGAGTGACCGAAGCGGTGAATCCGGGCGGCAGCTTCTATTCGGAGGCGCGTCTGGCGAGCGAGGCAGGCCGCTTCGCAGGCCAGGGCATCCAGGACGCGGCCGTGGACACCCTCGCCAGCGTTCAGGCGTTCGCGGACGGTGCCGGGCAATCGGACGACATCACGATCATGCTCGTGGAATATCGCGGCGCGGGTGAACCCTCCTGGCCGGACCGATCCTTGGGGGTGGCATCATGAAGCAGAGGCATGGCTTGGCACACATCCGGCCGTGGAGCGCGGCGTCGGCGAGCTTCCCGTTTTCCATCGGCTTTCTCCCGGCGGCAATCGAGTTTACCGATAAGGCCGCTCGCGGATTTGGCTTCGGCGAAGCGGAGACGGCGGGGCTTGTGCTCGCTGTCGAGGAGATCTTCAGCTTCTACCTCAAGCAGCTTGCCGTGGGAGAGGGCATCGACCTCGTTTTGGAGAATGACGTTTACCAGCTGCGCCTGACCATGAGCTTCCGCGTCGCCGATCCGGACCTCAGCGCCTTCAACCTGACCTACCGCGCCGATCCAAACGACGAAGCATCGCTCGCGGGCCTCGGGCCAATGATCGCCGCGCGCAGCGTAACCCGGCTCAATCTCGATTTCGGCAATAACGACCGCGTCCGCGTTCAGTTGACGCGCGAGAAGGATTATGACTTGGCCGTGGCCCTTGAGCCTCCGGCGCGCGGAAAATCTGCCGGCCCCGTGGCGCTGCATGCTCCGGGGCCTGAGGACATCATGCACTTTGCCGCGCTGCTGGCCTCCGATGCCGGCGCCGCGGTGCCCGCGTTTCTCGCCCGCCCTGGCATGGCTGCGGACATGCTGGCCTCCGGCGCCATCGGCGCTCTGCTGGCCAGCGCGGGCGGTTTCGTTCTCGGCGGCGTTACCTGGCGGCGGCTTAACGAGCCGACCATCGAGCTTTTCGGTCCCTATGTCTTCTATGAAGATGCGGGCGGCGAGGTATTCGCGGAGCTGCTCGACGCGGCGATTGCCCAAGTCTCCCGCTCCGGTGCGCGGGCGCTGCTGCGCCGCCAGGGGCCGCTCCCCGGCTTCGAGCGCTTTTTCGATTTTCTAGGGGAACTGAAGCTCAAACCGCCCAAGGAAACCGCGCAGGGCGGCGTGGTGTGGACGCACTATTACAAGCAGCTGCGGGAGGAGACTTCCGGCGTCGTTTATGCCGCGCCCCGCTTTGCCGGGTTTCTGCGCGCCGAATATGGCCGCCTGTGCCTGCCCCGCCAGGTGCGGGAAACCTCGTCCAGCGAGACTGAGCGGCCCGGTGCCTCCCTGCTGAGTGTGGAGTTCGAACACCGGCGGTCGCTGGCCACGCTGCGGCCGCTGGCGGCGGGCAGCGACATGGCGGAGAATCTGGCGGCCCACCTCGCCTTGCTGGAGCGCGATGGCATCCTGAACGTCATCGCCGAGCTTGACGCCGGCCGCCCCGCCAGCACCGCGTTCGCGCCGGCACTCTATGGCAGCGGATTCTCGCCGCGCCTCGCCGTGCCCGACGCGGGCACTGGCGACCTCGTGATTTTCGCGCGGTAAGCCCATGCGCGAGGACTACACCCCAAGTTCCAGCGCGGCGGCGCCGATCGAAGAATTGGTGCCGGATTATGTGCGTAACTTCCAGGCTTACGTACCGAGCAAACCCGACCATTTGCTGATGCGCGAATACGGCGCGCCGTTCCTGCACCGGCTGAACAACAATGAAAATCCGCTGGGTCCGCCGCCGGCCGCGCGCGAAGCGATTGCCGCTCACCCGGTGGAAAGGCTGTCCATCTATCCGAACGGCGATTCCTTCGAGCTGCGGGAGGCGCTCGGCCGGCGCTTTGGCTTCCCCGCTGAGCAGTTCCTGGTGGGCAACGGCTCCACCGAGGTGATTACCTCCATCATAAAGGCGTTCTGCGGGCAGGGCGACAACATCGTAACCGCCGACAAGACCTTCGCGGTCTATGAATGGGTCGCGGAGTTCTCGGGCATCGAGGCCCGCCTGGTCCCCTTGCGCGATCACGCCTTCGACCCCGAGGCCATGCTGGCGCGCCTCGACCGGCGGACCAAGGTTGTATTCGTCTGCAACCCCAACAACCCAACCGGGACCTATTGGCCGGCCGGGGTGCTGGTCGACTTCCTCGAACGGGTGGGAGAGCGGCACATCGTCGTGGTCGACGAAGCCTATTGCGAATATGTCACCAAAGCCGGTTATCCCGACGCGATGACGCTGATCGGGCGTTTCCCCAATGTCGTGGTCTTCCGCACCTTCTCGAAAATGTACGGGCTGGCCGCGCTGCGGATCGGTTACATGGTTGGCAGCGCTCCGGTTGTCGATGCGGTCCGGCGCACCTGCAACACATATTCGGTCAATACGCTCGCCCAGATCGCGGCAAAAGCTGTGATCGCCGATGACGGAGGCCATGTGGAACGTTCGCGGCAGATGGTCCAGGAGGCGCGGGCCTATCTCTCGAAACTCTTCGATGCGCTCGAATTGCCGGGCATCGGCGGCGAGGGCAGCTACATCATGGTCAAGGTGCCGATCAACGATACGCTGATGTATCGCCGCCTGATGCGCCGGGGCATCATGGTGCGCTCGATGACCGGCTTTCGCTTCCCCGGCTGGATTCGCGTCACCTTGCGCGAGCCGGAGGTGATGGCCTGTTTCGCGGAGGCGTTCTCCAACGAGATAAAAGCGGTGCGTCAAGCGTCCTGAGCTGGCGGCGGCTCATGCGGCACGGGGAAACGGCAATCGATAAGCTTGTCGCAACGTTCAGGCCATAGGCTTCCGGCTGCGCTGGCTGGGGTTCGAAGTGCGGCAACCTCTGGCGCCGGAGGATATTGCCATGAGACTGACCCAGGTCCAGCAGGTCGAAGCCGGGCAGGATTTCACCGTTGGCCGCTTCCGGCCCGAGGACGCGGCCGGGGTTGCCGGTCTGTTCCTGTCGGTGTACGGCGACGGCTACCCGCAGAAGCAGTATTACGACCCCGAGTGGCTGATTGCGGCAAATGCTTCGAACGAGGTGGCATCGGTGGTGGCGCGCACCGCGAAGGGCGATATCGTAAGCCACATGGCCGTCTATCGCGGCGCGGCGCCCAATCCCAGGCTCTACGAACTCGGGATCGGCCTCACGCTGCCTCAGTACCGCGGTCGGCAGGCAGCCGGTGTGATCGCCGGGCATTTGGTCAAGCTCCTGCCTTCCCTTGGGCTCGAAGGGGCATTCGGCGAGGCCGTCTGCAACCACACCGTCACGCAGAAGATCGCTTCCGCGGCGGGCTTCGCCGGCACCGCAGTCGAGGTCGACCTGATGCCGGCCGGAATTTACGGCACGGAGAAGGGCGCGGTGGGCCGGGTAACCTGCCTGTTCAGCTTCCTGCCGCTCAACGACCCGCCGCAGACGCTTTACGTCCCGGAAATCCACCAGGAGCCGATCCGCTTCATCCTCGAAGGTATGCCGGAAGGGCGGACGATGGAACCGGCGGCGCTCACCCCGCAACGGGCCGGAAGCCGCGTTACCTCCAAGATTTTCGATTTCGCTTCGGTGAGCCGCTGCCAGGTGATGGCATGCGGCGAGGACATCGCGGCCGTGCTTGAAGGCGTGGAGCACGAGGCCAGCGCGAAATCCTGCACCACCCGCCAGGTCTTTCTCGCGCTCGCCGATCCCGGCGTTGGCGGCGCGGCCGCGTTCTTGCGCGGCAAGGGCTATTTCCTTGGCGGCATCGTTCCGCGCTGGTTCGAAGATGGCGATGGCCTGCTTCTACAGCGCCTTATGCACCCGCCCGGATTCTCGCAGGTGAAGCTTTGCGATGACCGCGCGCGCCACCTATTGGCGCTCGTCGAGGCCGGCTGGCGCGCGGTGAACGGAGCGGCGTGATGGCGGATGCGGTGAGCGCGCTCGCGGTTGGCTGGCCGGAGACGCGGGCCGATGCGCGTGCCAAGGCCGAGGGACGCGAACCCTACGCGGCGGACCTCTATCCGGAGGGCGTGCTATGGGCGGGCGCGGTACGCCCCGGCGCCCGGCTGGGCATCGCGCACGGCCGTATCCAGCGCATCGGGACTGCGGCGGCCGAGGCTTTGCCCGGCGTGCTGAAGGTGCTGACCGCGAAGGATGTGCCGGGCACGAACCGCCAGGGCATTGTGCACAAGGACATGCCGGTGCTGGCCGATGGCAAAATCCGCTACGTCGGCGACCCAGTGGCGCTGGTGATCGCCACGAGCCGCGAGGAACTGGAAGAGGCCATCCGGCTGGTCGAGGTGGACATCGAGCCGCTGCCGGCGGTGTACGATCCCGATACGGCGCTGGCGGACGGCGCGCCCAAGGTTCACGAGGAACGCGCCGGCAACATCCTGGCAGCCGCCGGAATCCGCGTGGGCGGCGGCGCGGACGCACTCGCGCAATGCGATGCGGTGGTTGAGGGCGTGTTCGAAACGCCGGTGCAGGCGCACGGGTTCCTCGAAACCGAGAACGGCGTGGCGTGCCGCGAGGCTGACGGAAGTCTGACGATCACCGCATCAACCCAGGCGCCGTTCCGCGACCGGCTGGAAATCGGCCACGCCCTTGGCGTGCCGTTCGAGCACATCCGCGTAATCGCGCCCTGCCTTGGCGGGGGCTTCGGCGGCAAGGATGGCGCGACCGTGCAATGCCTGCTCGCGCTCGCCGCTCTCAACACCGGCGGCCGTCCAGTGAAGATGCAGTGGAGCCGGGAAGAGAACCTCCTGGCCGGTTACCGGCGCCACGCCTGCCGGATCGAGTACCGCCTCGGCGCGATGCGCGATGGCCGCCTGCACGCGGTGCACTGCCGGCTGGTCTACGACACGGGCGCCTACGCCCATCTTGGCGGCGAGGTGATGGCGCTCGGCATGGAGCACGCGGGCGGCCCCTACCGGATTCCCCACGTCCGGATCGAAGGCAAGTGCGTCTACACGAACAACCCAGTGGCAGGCGCGATGCGCGCCTTCGGCGTCGCCCAAGCGACGTTCGCGTTCGAGAGCATGATGGATGTGCTGGCGGCAAAGCTCGGCGCCGATCCGCTGGAGCTGCGCCGGCAGAATGCGCTGAGGCCGGGCGATACGAATTGCGCCGGCGTCGTGTTGGAAAACTCGGTTGGCATTGGCGGCTGCCTGGAACTCATCGCCGGTCATCCGCATTGGACGGGCCGGGCCGCCTGGAAGGCCGCGGCCCCGCCCGGCAAGCGGCGCGGCGTGGGGCTTGCCTCGGTGTTCAACGCAGCCGGCTACGGCGCCAATGTGCGCGATGCGGCCATCGCCAAGGTGGAACTCACCGCCGATGGGCGCATCCTGGTCTATAACGCGGTCGCCGACATGGGGCAGGGCAACGCCAGCGCCTTCGTGCAGATGGCCGGTCACATCCTGGCCCAGGACGCATCAAGGGTCGAGGTCCGGCAGCCGGACACGGCGGCCGCCTATCCGTCCGGGTCGTCCTCGGCCAGCCGCACCACGTTCACCTTCGGCAATGCGCTGATCGCCGCCTGCACCCAGCTCAAGGCGCGCCTCATCAACCGCGCCGGCCTCTTGCTGTTCGTGGACGATGACACGGCTTTAGAACTGGTCCCCGGGAAGGTTGTGCACGCCCCATCCCGGCGCGAGACGGCGCTCGCCCAACTCGCCTCGTTCATGCGGCCGGAGGAGCGCTGCTGCCTTGGCGAATTCGTGGCACCCCTGTGCCGCGACACCGCCGGCGCCGGCAACGGATTTTTCGTCGGCTTTCCGCACGTTATCTTCTCCTATGGCGCGCATCTCGCCCGCGTCGAGGCCGATCTAGCGACCGGCGCCATCACGGCCGTGGACTATGTGGCCGCTACCGATGGCGGCCGGGTGATCAACCCCGTCATGTTCGAGCAGCAGGTCCATGGCGGCGTGGCGCAGGGGCTCGGCTATGCCCTGATGGAAGACCTCGCCACCCGGCAAGGCCAAGTGCTGGCAACTGATTTCGCTTCCTACCCGATGCCGGGAGCGCTCGACCTGCCTGACATTGTTTCGCTTGCGTGTGAGAGCGAAGAGAGGACAGGCCCGTTCGGCATGAAAGGCATCGGCGAGGTGGCGATGAACGGCCCGCTGCCGGCGGTGGCAAACGCGCTCGCCGATGCCTGCGGCGTTCGTTTGTGGCGGGCACCGCTCACGCCAGAGCGGGTGTGGCAAGCGCTCGATCAGGCCGCTGGCCAAGCCAGGGAAAGCGCCGCATGAGCACCGATATCGAGTTCGAGCTGAACGGAAAGCCCGTGCGCATCGCTACCCCTGAGACGCGGCGCGCCATCGATCTTTTGCGCGAAGACTTGCATCTCACCGGCAGCAAGGAAGGCTGCGGCGCGGGCGAATGCGGCGCCTGCGCGGTGCTGATCGGCGACGAGATCCGTCTCGCCTGCCTGATGCTGGCGGGCCAACTCGCCGGCCGGCGCGTAACCACTATCGAGGGCTTGCCCCACTCCGCGCTTGGCGCCCGGTTGCTGCGCGCCTTCGCCGAGGCAGGGGCGGTGCAGTGCGGCTACTGCATTCCCGGCATGGAGATGGCGGCGTTCGATCTCTTGCGGCGCGAGCCGGACCCCTCGCGCGAGCGCATCCGCGAAGCCCTGAGTGGCAATCTCTGCCGCTGCACGGGCTATGTGAAGATTGTCGATGCGGTGCGGCTGGCGGCGGCCGGCGATGCCGGACCGGAGAGCCCGCCGGACGGGGCGGCGGCATGACTCGCTTTCACGCCGCGCATTCCCTGACGGAGGCCTTGGCTTTGCTTCACGAAGAGACGGATACCCGGCCGATGGCCGGCGGCACCGATATATTGGTGCGGATGCGGCGCTCGCCACCGGCGGTGCCCCTGACGCTGATCGGCATTGAGGGTGTGCCCGAACTTCAAGGCATCCGCGAAGAGCCAAGCTGGCTGTCGATCGGGGCAGCAACCCCATTCGCCGCAATCGCGGCTTCGCCGCTGATCGCAGCCCATGCGCCGCTGCTGCAAGACGCGGCCCGTGCTGTTGGCGCGCCTGCGATCCGCAACATGGCGACGCTTGGCGGCAATCTCTGCACGGCGTCTCCGGCCGGGGATTCGCTTCCGCCCCTCTATGTGCTGGACGCGGAGGTCGAGTTGGCCTCCAAGGCGGGCCGCCGGCGCATGGCGGTATCCGATTTTATCCTCGGTCCGGGCGAGACCCAGTTGGAGCCTGGGGAGATCCTGTGCCGGGTGCTGGTGCCGCATGCGCCGCCCATCGCCAGGTGCCAGTTCGAGAAGGTTGGCCGCCGCCGGTCGCTGGCGATTGCGGTGGCGAGCTTTGCCGGGCTGCTGCGCGTCGACGGGGCCGGGCGGATCGCCGGGGCGCGGTTCGCGTTTGGAAGCGTTGGCCCGGCCGCCGTCACCGTTCCCGAAGCCGAAGCCTTGCTGCGGGGGCAGCTCGCCGTCCAGCCGGACCCAGCCGCCGTGGAGCGCGCCGTCCTCGCCGTATGCGCCACGGTCCGGCCGATCGACGATTTGCGCGCCTCGGCCAGCTACCGCCGGGCGTTGGCGGGCAACTTGCTGCGCCGCTTTCTCTCGCCGCCCAGCTCGCCCGGCCTGAATGCCGCCACGGGGCACGCTTCTCATGGGTGAGCCCGCCAAGCTGTGGACGCCAGCTTTCATCCTGCTCAATTTGCAATTCCTTCTGGTGACCTCCGTCACCGCGCTGTTCTTTCCCTTTCAGGCTTATCTTAGCGGGTTGGGCTTCAGCCACGATGCCACCGGCTTTCTCATCGGCGCGGACGCCTTGGCTTCGCTGCTGGTCCAATCCGTGGCGATGCTGCTGATCCATCCGGGCTCGGCGCGCCTCTGGCTGGCCGGAGGCTCGGTGCTATTCGCCGTGGCACTTTTTCTCGAAGGGCACAGCACAACCTTCGCGCCCTTGCTTGCCACGCGCCTTCTTCAGGGGGCCGGGTTCAGCTGTGCGGTATCCGCTTTGATCTGTATGATCGCGGAGGCCATACCTTCCGGCATGAGCGGCCGCGCTTTCGGCTGGACATCGCTGATCCGCCTCGTACCCTACGCCGCGGCGCCACCGCTGTTCGATGCTTTCGGCATCCCTCCGGCCGCGTTCGGACAGGTGCTCCAGGCATCGGCGCTTCTCGCCTTGGCGCCGGCCGCCCTGGCGCTGGCGCCGTTGCAAGCAGCCGCCCCGGTACGGCCGGAGGCGTCCGCCGGGCCGCCCGGCCTCTCAGGCGCCGCCGCAAGCCTGCGGAGCCGCCCGGTGGTGCTCCTCTTGCTGGCCTGCCTCATGCTTTACTCCGGCTACTCCGCCACCTTCTTCTATGTGAGGGAATTGGCGGCGTCGCTTGGCATCCATAACAGCGGCATGTTCTTCACGCTCGCCATGTCGATGATGATAGTGGTGCGCCTGTCCGGCGGAGCGCTGTTCGACCGTCTCGACAAGGTGCGGGTATCGGCCGGTGCTCTTGTGCTCGTCGCCGCGGCCTACGCGGCGTTGCCGTTCGCGGCGCGGTCTGAAGCGTTCTTCGCGCTGGCGCTGGTCCTGGGCCTCGGCTGGGGCGCCGTCATGCCGCTGCAGGCAGCCGCGATGTTCGACATCTCACCGGAGGCGGCGCGCGGCCTGAACCAGAACCTGCTGATGACCGTGATGCAGGCAAGCTTTTTCACCGGCCCCGCGCTGGCGGGTCTGTTGCTGTCCAAAGCCGGCTTTACCGGCCTTTTCCTGGGCGCGGCTTTGGCCAGCACTCTGGCCGCGTTGGCGACGGGCCTGATCCGCCCCCCCTGCCGGCCGCAATAGCGTGGCAATGCTGGCACCGCGAGGAGCGGCTGCCACGCGGCAAACCGCTCGCGGCGGGCAGAAGCCTTGGCTGGGTTCCGGGCGGCCGCCGGCATGGCACCGGCGCGTTGCTTAAGACGCGCCGAACACGCGCTCGAAAATCACGTCCACATGGCGCATATGCGTCCGCAAGCTGAACAGCGCTTCGAGATCCGCCTGCGAAAGGGCGGCGCCAACCTCCGCGTCGGCCTTCAGGAACTCCAGGAACGAGCCCTCGCCCCGGAAAGCGCGCATGGCGTTGCGCTGCACGATCCGGTAGGCAGCCTCGCGGGCGAGGCCCTTTTGCGTAAGCGCCAGCAGCACCTGCTGCGAGTGGACCAAGCCGCCGCCGCGTTCGAGGTTCTGCTTCATGCGCTCGGGGTATACGACGAGCTTGTCGACGACGCCGGCAAGACGTGCCAGCGCGAAGTCGAGCGTCACCGTGGCGTCCGGCCCGATCAGGCGTTCCACCGAGGAATGCGAGATGTCGCGCTCATGCCAAAGCGCCACGTTCTCCATGGCCGGGACCGCGTAGCCGCGCACGATGCGCGCAAGCCCGGTGAGGTTCTCCGTCAGCACCGGGTTGCGCTTGTGCGGCATGGCGGACGAGCCCTTCTGGCCCTCCGAGAAGAACTCCTCGGCTTCGCCCACCTCGGTGCGTTGCAAATGGCGGATTTCGGTGGCGAGCCGCTCCACGGAGGAGGCGATCACGCCGAGCGTCGCGAAGAACATGGCGTGCCGGTCGCGCGGAATGATCTGCGTGGAAACCGGCTCTGGCCTGAGGCCCAGCTTCCCCGCGACGTAGGCCTCAACCTGCGGATCGAGATGCGCGAAGGTGCCGACCGCGCCCGATATCGCGCAGGTGCCGATGTCTTCCTTGGTGCACTCCAAGCGCTCCTTGGCGCGGGCAAACTCGGCATGGGCGAAGGCGAGCTTCAGCCCGAACGTGGTCGGCTCCGCGTGGATGCCGTGGCTGCGGCCCACCGTGACCGTGTGCTTGTGCTCCATGGCGCGGCGCTTGAGCGCGGCCAGGAGCGCGTCGATATCGGCAAGCAGGATGTCCGCCGCGCGCGTGAGCTGCACCGCGAGGCAGGTGTCGAGCACGTCGGATGAGGTCATGCCCTGGTGCATGAAACGCGCCTCCGGCCCCGCGTGCTCCGCCACGCTTGTGAGAAACGCGATCACGTCGTGCTT
>PMBZ01000145.1:8255-12386 GCA_003153975.1 Hyphomicrobiales bacterium | reverse complement strand
TGATCGGACCAGATAGCGGCCATTTGCGGCCGGGAATAGCGCGGGATCATGCGGGATCTTTCTTAGAGTGCGAAGGCCGCCTCGAAGGCGGGCAGGGTGAGGTGATGGGATTTAAGAAGGCGGAGCAGGGCAGGCGAGGGCGGCTGCCCGGAGGTAAACCGGATCTCGCCTTGCCCGCGCCTAGCCCCGACGCCAACGATATGGCCCCCCTCGGCCAGCACGTTGGCGATGCGGCGCGCGATTGCCGGGGCTGGGTCGAGCCAAGCCACGGGCCATGGCGCGGCTGCGTCGAGTTTGTCGAGCAGAAGCGGATAATGCGTGCAGCCGAGCACCACGACATCGGTCCGGGTGCTGTCCCGGTCGACAAAGGCCGGGGCGATCTCGCGGGCGATGGCGTCCTCGTCCACGGCCGCGCCGCTGGCGTGGGCCTCGGCCAGCGCCGCGAGCGTGGGCGCGCCGACGAGGGTGAAGCGCGCTTCCGCGCCGAATTGCTTGATAAGACAGCGCGTATATTCGCGGGCGACGGTCGCGGGCGTGGCCAGCACCGACACGAGACCGCTCTTCGTCAGCGCCGCTGCGGGCTTGACGGCCGGCACCGTGCCGACGATGGGAATGGGGAAGTTCTGGCGCAGCGTCTGCAGCGCGATGGTGGACGCGGTGTTGCAGGCCAGCACGATGCAATCCGGCTCGTAGTCGCGGACGCCCGCCCCGATGACCGTGAACAGCCGCGCGGCCAGCGCTTCGTCGCTCTTCGATCCGTAAGGAAAGCCGGCATCGTCCGCGATGTAGAGAACATCCGCCTCCGGCACGGAGTTGCGCGCGGCGCTGAGCACAGTCAGGCCGCCAAGCCCTGAATCGACAAAAAGAAGCCGCGGCGCGCGGCCGGATATGCTCATCATGCTGTCATTTGGTTGCTAGTGGCCTGTATCGGCTAAAATGAATAGTTCTGACTTGGTCTTTTTCGCCGTGGCAAAGCCGGACGGCTTGACTGTACGTCCAGTACAGCCTGCGCCCCCCAGCTTCACCACGTCAAAAAATTCCGGCGTCATAACCACTCATTTTTGCCGATACAGGCCACTAGGCGCGGGCGTTGGGACCAATCGAAGCGATCTGTCTCTTATCGCATCTATGGCTGCGCGAAAAGCTGGCGATAGCAAGGCGTGCCATCGGGGAGGCTGCCGCTTGCTTCATAAATGCCCCTGGCGATGGCCCGGGCGAGGGCATTGGCGGCGGCGGCGCCAAGGTAGGGCAGGGCGGCGAACGGGTTCTTCAGGGGTACTTTGCCCGTTGCGAGCGCGAAAACGATGTCGCCGTCGAGCGGCGTGAAAACCGGGAAGATCGCGCGAGCCATGCCCGCCGCCGCCATAACCGTCAGCCGGTGGCATTGCGCATGGGTAAGGGCGGCATCGGTTGCCACGACGCAAAGGGTCGTGCTGGCGCCGGGGAAGGCGTATTTGAGGAATGGCTCCGCCGCGTTCGCGGGCCAGGGGCTTGGACTGCCGAGGCCGCCAAATTCGGAGGCGATCTCGAACGGCGCGGCCCAGAAATGCCGTGTGCGACCAACCGTGATCGCGCCGACCGCGTTGACGGCGGCGAGGGCGCCCACGGTGACGGTTTGCCCGTCCTCGCTGGCGAGGCTCACGAGTTCCGAAGCGCTTCCCAAACCGCCGCGCATCCTGACGCCAGGGCCAGCCGCAACGGTCGCTCCAAAGCCTGCCCCGGCGCTTCCCAATGCGAAATCGGCGGCCGCCGCCGTTGCCGCCTCATAGGCCATGTCGCGGTATGGCGAGTGGCGGCCCCAATCCTTGGCGCCGCCGTTGAGGAGATCGAACAGGATGGCCTGCGGTACGATTGGAACGGTGGTGGGACCGACGGCGAATCCCCGGCCTTTTTCGCGCAGGTAGCTTTGCACGCCGCCGGCCGCGTCGAGGCCGAACGCCGATCCGCCCGACAGCACGAGAGCGTCCACGGAGCCGACGGAGCCTTCCAGCGCGATGGCGTCGCGCTCGCGCGTGCCCGGCCCGCCGCCGAAGACAGAGGCAGCGGCTACGGTGGCTGCCTCGCACAGGATGGCGCTCACCCCGGATGCAAGCCGCTCGTCATGCGCATTGCCAATGGCAAGGCCGCTGACATCGATTATCGAATTACGAAGGCCGGTAGGCATAGGGGCGTTTCCTAAGCGGAATTGTCTCTGCCGCTTATAGCGTATTCAACGTCGAGCGGAGCTTATCGGCCAGCCTTGACCGGGCCTTCGGCGCCGCATTTGCAGCAGCGGAAGCGGCCCAGGAAGGTGCGCGTCAGAAGCGCCGCCTTTGCACCGGCTGCGCGCTCTGCAAGGCCGAGCAGTGCGGCGGCGCGGGCATCGGCAATCGCGGCGCAAGCCTCTACCGGAATCATGAAGCCGTCCGCCCGGGATGGAGCGCCGTCTTTGTAATCGTCCGCTGCCCCGTCCCTGGCGCCCTCCGAATCCGCGTAGATGGCGACCCGGTCCCCGAACAGGATGTATTCATAGCCCCAATCGCAGGATGGGCATCCGAACCAGCCCTCCTCGCCGCATTTGAGCACGCTTGCCAGATCGTGCAGCCCATCGGCGGCGGCGATGCCGCTCAAGAGATAGATCCGAGCGTCCTCTTCTTGCGGGTTTTCGAGAAGGGCGCGCTCGCAGAGCGCCCGGATGGCCGGCAGGGCCGCGAAGAAATCCTGCCGGATGGCCCGGACTTTTTCCAGGTCCGCAGGCCCGACCGGGCTCGCCTCCAGAACCTCGTGGCAATGGCTAAGCTCGCCGGCCTCCTCGCCGGAGGCTTGCGCCTCCTGGGCTTCGAGAACCTCGTTCAGGCTGCGGTAGTAGGCGAGCTTTTTGTCCCATTCTTCGAGACTCAGCGGAAGGCCCAAAAGCGGCGCGCCGGCGCGCTCTTCAAGCGATCCATATTGCCGGCTGAAAGCGCAAAACACCACCAAGGCCAGAAAAGCCGCAATCTCCTGGCGCTGGGGGCGGTTGGGCTCGGGCTCCGCCATCTTCAGAAGGTGCGGAACCGCTGCGTAGGTCGCGCCATAATTCGTGTTCTGGTGCCAAAGGCTATCCAGGAACAGAGAGTTCGCCTCCTCGCCATCCCATGCGCTCGCGAGCCGCGCCAGCACCTCTGGAATGTCGCGGTCTTGAAATGCGTCGTCGAGCTTGCGCCAGAGCGGATCGTTCAGTTCGAGCATTGCCGGCCACGCTTTGCTGTTTGTCCAGACGCGGAGGACATACGGGATAGGCCGGTTGCTTCGCGAACCAACCGGCTGGGTTTTGTACCATTCCAGTATGATATTCCTCTAACTCGCGCCGGGGCATGCGGCATAAGGCGCGGGGTGCTATTCCTGCTCGTAGGCGGTCTTGTTCCACTTATAGACGACGTAGGGGGTCAGGGTCGGATCGCCCTTGGCGTCGAACTTGAACTTGCCGAGCACGGTGTCGAACTCGCCGGTGTCGAGCGCTGCCTTCACCTTCGCAGCGTCGGCGGACTGCGCCTTTTCGGCCGCACCCTTCCAGGCCTGGATGGCGGCGTAGGCGTAGAGCACGTAGCCCTCGGGGTCGATGTTCTTGGCGCGGTATTCCTGCACGACCGCCGCCGCCGCCGGGTTCCTGCGCGGATCGGGCGCGAAGGTGAAGAGCGTCCCCTCGACATCGGGGCCGGCGATCTGTCCCAGCTCGACAGAGACCAGCGCGTCGCCGCCCATCAGGATCGTCTTCATGCCCTGCGCGCGCATCTGGCGGATGATGAGGCCCGCCTCGGTGTGATAGCCGCCGAGATAGACGAGGTCGATCTTGGCTTCCTTGAGCTTGGTGACGACGGTGTTGTAGTCCTTCTCGCCCGCCGTGATGGTGTCGGAGAAGACCTCCATCTTGCCCGCGGCGTTCATCGCCTTCTTGGTTTCCTCGGCAAGTCCTTTGCCATAGGCGGTCTTGTCGTCGAGGATGGCGACGTTCTTGTCCTTGAACTTCGTGGCGAGGTGGTTGCCGGCGATGGAGCCCTGCTGGTCGTCGCGGCCGCAGACGCGGTAGCTCAGGCCGTCCTTCGGGCGCTGGTCGGTGTATTTCGGATTGGTCGAGCCGGGCGAAATCTGGATTATGCCTGCCTCGTTATACAC
>PMBZ01000145.1:0-8225 GCA_003153975.1 Hyphomicrobiales bacterium | reverse complement strand
TCGGCGCCCGCCTTGAACTGCGCGCCAAAGCTTGCGTATTCGCCGGTCATCGGCCCTGCGACCGCGATGGAGATTTCCGATTGGGCGGATGCGCAGGGTATTGCCACAAGGCTTGCCGCCGCAAGGCCCAAGCCTGCAAGGATGAGACGCATGCTGATTCNNAGCTGCTCGGCGACCGAGCGAGCCTGCTTCGGGTCGCAGGCATCGTCGCCAACTTCGAGCTTGAGCTTCTTGCCGAGCACGCCGCCGGCCTTGTTGATATCGGCGACAGCGGCCTCGGCGCCCGCCTTGAACTGCGCGCCNNTGCAAGGATGAGACGCATGCTGATTCCCCTCTCGATGCTTATTTATATCGGCGCACAAGAGACTAAGATTTTGCTTGGATTAGGGCTTTCGCGGTTGCCAGCCAAGGATGCCGGCTTTTTCCGTAAGCCAGCCATATTGGCGCAGCATCTGTGCGCGGCGCTGGAGCCGGAAGCCAATCGCGGCGAATAGCACGAGGATCGCGGTGTCGGTGGCGTAGTAATGCGGCGAGTGCATGTTGCCTTGCGCCGCCCGCCAGCTTGGCAGTGCTGCCCCCGCGAACAGCCCGAAATGCAGGAAGCGGATGGCAACGCCCAGCATCATCGTATAGACCGCCGCCTGCCAGAACGGCTTCCAGCCCTTCGCCGCCGCGCGCCCGATCGCCCACGCCGCACCCCCGCCCGCGAGCAGCGTGACGAAGAAGAAGGCCCAGAACGAGGTTTCCCAGATTATGCCCATAGGGTTCAACCCCTCACCCTGTCCCTCTCCCTATGGGAGAGGGGACGATGTTGCGGCCGTTGTACAGGCGTCCCTTCTCCCGGAGGGAGAAGGACAGGATGAGGGGTTATAACCTCTGCATGTTTCATCCCGCTACCCATGCGCGCCCCCTTCGAGATATGCCGCCTTCACCTCCTCGCGTTGGAGGAGATCCTTGGCCTTGCCCGACATGGTGATCTTGCCGTTGACCATGACATAGCCGCGGTGGGCGAGTTTCAGCGCGTGGAAGGCGTTCTGCTCGACCAGGAAGACGGTGAGCCCCTGTTTGCGGTTAAGCTCGCGGATCACCGAGAAGATCTGCCGCACGATAATCGGGGCCAGGCCCAGCGAGGGTTCGTCCAGCAGCAGCAGCTTCGGCCGGCCCATCAGAGCGCGCGCGATGGCGAGCATCTGCTGCTCGCCGCCGGAGAGGGTGCCGCCGCGCTGGGCGCGCCGCTCGGCGAGCTTCGGGAACAGGCCGAACACCATCTCAAGATCGTGCGCGGTTGTGTCCGCGCCGTTGGGTGCGAGCAGGGCGCCCATGAGCAGATTCTCGTGCACGGTCATGCGCGGAAAAATGCGCCGGCCTTCGGGAGACTGCGCGATGGAAAGCCGCACGATCTCGTGCGTGGGAAGCCTCGCGATGTCGCGGCCAGCGAAAACGATCTGGCCGGAGCGTGCACGCGGATCGCCGCAAATCGTCATCATCAGCGTGGACTTGCCCGCGCCGTTCGAGCCGATCAGCGTNNCCGTAATAGGTCTCGACACCGCGAATGGAAAGCAGCGGGGCGGTGCCAGATGAGGGGATTCCGCTCATGACAGCCCCCTTCCTGGTGCAGTTTCGCCGCCCTGCCACGAACGAAACTCGCTCCCCTCATCCTGTCCTTCTCCCCATGGGAGAAGGGACGCCTGAACTACCCGCAGCAGGATTTCTAGCGTCCCCTCTCCCATGGGGAGAGGGACAGGGTGAGGGGAGATTCTCTCGTTCTTCACGCCAGTGGCCGCGCGTAATGACAAGCGATAGCTCATAGCCCGGCCTCCGCTTCGGCTTCGTCCACCTCGTCATCCTCGACGCCGAGATAGGCGGCGATCACCTTCGGGTTCTCGCGGATCTCGGCGGGCGTGCCCCAAGCGATCTTGCGGCCGTAGTCGAGCACGTTGATTCGGTCGGAGATGCCCATAACGACGCCCATGTCGTGCTCGATCAGGAGAATGGAAAGCGCGTGTTCCTCGCGGATCTTGAGCAGGAACTCGTTCAGCTCGCGGGATTCGCGCGGGTTCAGGCCGGCGGCCGGCTCGTCGAGGCAGAGGAGCACGGGCGAGGTGCACATGGCGCGCGCGATTTCGAGCCGCCGCTGCGCGCCGTAGGGCAGGTCGCCCGCAGGGTCGTCGGCGCGGTTCAAGAGGCCGGTCTGGCGGAGCCAATAGGCCGCGCGGTCGATGGCTTCGGCCTCGGCGCGGGCGTAGCCAGGAAGGCCCAGCAGGCCGCCAATGGTGTAGCCGGACGCGGCGTTCAAGACGGTGTGCTGCGCTACCAGCAGGTTTTCGAGCACGGTCATGCCGGCGAAGAGGCGGATGTTCTGGAAGGTGCGCGCGACACGGGCGCCGCGGGCGATCTCGAAGCCCTGCATCCGTTCGAGCAGGAAGAGCGCGCCGCCGGTAGCGTGCGTCCATTGCCTGCCGCTGCCAGTGAGCCGCGGCAGCGCCTCGAATGCCTTGTCCGAGCCATGCGCCAGCGCGACGCGGCCCTCGGTTGGCTTATAGAAGCCGGTGATGCAGTTGAAGACGGTGGTTTTGCCCGCGCCGTTCGGGCCGATGATGGCGGTTATGTCGCCCCGGCGCGCGGAGAAGGACAGGTTGTCGATGGCGGTGAGCCCGCCAAAGCGCATGGTCAGATGCTCGACGCGCAAAATCTCGCCGGCGCCCATCAGCCGTGCCCTTCCTTGACGTGGGCGGCCGAGACCGTCCGCGCCTCATAAAGCGACGCGGAGGGCGTGCGCCCGGACATCAGCCCGCGCGGACGCCAGAGCATCACCAGCACCATGGACAGCCCGAAGATCAGCATCCGGTAGTCCGCGAGTTCGCGGAACCGCTCCGCGCTGCCGACCAGCGCCACGGCCGCGATCACGACGCCAAGCTGGGAGCCCAGCCCGCCCAGCACCACGATGGCGAGCACGAGCGCGGACTCGTTGAAGGTGAAGGATTCCGGGCTGATGAACCCCTGCCGCGCGGCGAAGAACGCGCCAGCGAAACCGCCGAACATGGCGCCGATGGCGAAGGCGGTGAGCTTGGCCGTCACCGTGTTGATGCCGAGCGAACGGCAGGCGATCTCGTCCTCGCGAAGCGCTTCCCAGGCGCGGCCGATGGGCAGCCGCCGGAGCCTGAGCGTTACGAAGTTCGTGAGCAGCGCCAGCGCCAGAATGAGGTAATAGAGAAAGATGAGCCGGTGCGTGGCGTTGTACTCGATGCCGAAAAACTCATGGAAGGTGGCCGTGCCCGTGCGTTCGAAGGGCAGGCCGAAAAAGTTTGGGCGGGGGATGCGGTTGACGCCGTTCGGGCCGCCGGTGACGCCCTGCCAATTGATGAGCACGATGCGGACGATTTCGCCGAAGGCCAGCGTGACGATGGCGAGGTAGTCGCCGCGAAGGCGCAAGACCGGAAAGCCCAGCGTCATGCCCCAAAGCGCCGCGAACAGCCCGGCCAGCGGCAGGCAGACCCAGAACGACCAGCCGAAGTGGGTGGAGATCAGCGCATAGGTGTANNTAGAACGCGACGTAGCCGAGGTCGAGGAGCCCCGCGAGCCCGACCACGATATTCAGCCCCCAGCCCAACATCACATAGATGAGGATCTGCGTCGCCGTATCCACCGCGTAGCGCTGCGGCGGCCCCACGATCAGGAACGGAAGCAGCACCGCGACGATGAGGAGTGCCGCCGGAAATTCCTCGCCGAACCGGGATACGAGCACCATGGGAAATTTCGAGATCCGGTTCTCGGAGAATAGCGTGAGAACGAGCCGGAAGGCACGCGCCGCAAGCATGGCGAGAACCACCACGAAGGCCGCGATGCATGCGAAGGTGGCAAGATCGGCGAGGATGCCCGCAAGCCAGGACCTGTTCGCGGCCCATTCCATGATCGCGGTGCGCGTGCCGCCCCAGGCGAAGAGGATAAGCCCTGTTCCGAGGGCTGCGAGGATGGCGGGGAAGCGGCTCTTTTTCCATATGCGGGTTAGCGCCGCGAGGGTCCGGCCGCCGTCCAGGGGCCGCCAGAACACGATGTCCATGAGAAAGCGGGCTCCGGCCACGGCCGCCGCCAGCGCCGCCGCCAGGGCAAAGTGTGTGGTGATCCCAAGTCCGCCGCCCGCGCTATCGGTGCGCAGGCCCACAAGCGAACCCGAGAGCGCAAGCGCCAGCAGAAAGGCGATCCCGGCGTCTTTTATGGCATTCCCAGCGCCGTGGGTTTCGCCGCCCCGCGCCGCCTGCTTCGGCGGAGGCCTCTCCGTGATGTCAAGCATGCGGCCTACACCTTCTCGACCTCGGGCCGGCCGAGCAGCCCCGACGGCATGAAAATCAGCACGATGGCGAGAATGGAGAACGCGGCCACGTCCTTATATTGCGCGGTGAAATAGCCGGCCCAGAACACCTCGATCAGGCCGATGATAAGCCCGCCCAGCATCGCGCCCGGCAGCGAGCCGATGCCGCCCAGCACCGCCGCCGTGAATGCCTTGATGCCCGCGACGAAGCCGATGAAGAAATCGATCACGCCGTAATAGAGGAGGAACATCACCCCGGCGATGGCCGCCAGGCCCGCCCCCATCACGAAGGTGAGCGAGATGGTGCGGTCCACATCCACGCCGCACAGCGCGGCCATCTTGCGGTCCTGCTCGCAGGCGCGCTGCGCGCGGCCGAGCGGCGTGCGGCCGATGACGAGCGAAAACGCTGCCATCAGCACAACGGTCGCCGCCATGACGATGATTTGCACGTAAGAGAGGCTCACCGCGAAGCCGCCGTTCTCCGCGAGCGTAAAGCCGCCGGGGATCAACGGGGGCAGGGGCTTGGAGCGTGCGCCCTGGGAGAGCTGCACGAAGTTTTGCAGTGCGATCGAGATGCCGATGGCGGTGATTAGCGGCGCAAGCCTGAAGGAGGAGCGCAACGGCCGGTAGGCGACGCGCTCGATGGTCCAGCCGGCCGCCGCCGTCAGCGCCATGGAGGCCAGCGTCGCCAGCAGGAGCGCCAGCGGCACCCAGGTGATGGAGCCCGCGAACAGCGAGAGGATCGCGATCAGCGCGACGAACGCGCCAACCATGAACACGTCGCCATGCGCGAAGTTGATCATGCCCACGATGCCGTAGACCATGGTGTAGCCGATGGCGATCAGCCCGTAGATCGAGCCGAGCGTCAAGCCGATGATGAGCTGCTGCGCGAAATATTCCATTCCCGCTCCCTAAGCGGCGTTTCCCGCGTCCGCGTTTTGGTGAGGATGTAGCGTAAGTTCGCGCTTCGCGCCATTGGTTAGTGTCAGGCGGGCAGCAAGAGGAGCGTACATGCACGGGAAAGTGGCCGGCAAGAAGCGGTGCCGGACTGGGAGGCAATTGCCGGAAGAACCGGTTGCGGCTATTCTTTGGATCGCGGAAAGGGAGCGAGGCCATGTCCAGCATCACCATCGAAGATATCGATGACGATTTAAGGCGCCGGCTTCAGCGGCGCGCGGCAAGTCATGGGCGCTCTGTCGAAGTGGAGGTGCACGATATTCTGTGCTCGGCGCTGGCTGCCGAAGAAAATGGGGCTGTGCCAGGTAATCTTGCCGAGGCCATAAGAGCTATCGTCGATCCGCTGGGAGGCATCGAACTTGAAATCCCGCCGCGCGGCCAGGTCAGGGAGCCCCCGCGGTTCGAGTAGCCAGAGATGATCATTTTAGACACGAATGTTCTTTCCGAAGAAATGAAGCCTGTTCCAGCGCCCGAAGTGCACCGATGGCTCTTGCGCCAAAATGCAGCGGAACTGTTCACCACCGCAGTATGCGAGGCGGAGATATTGGTGGGGATCGCGGTCCTGCCAGCGGGCCGGCGCAAGTACGATTTGGAAGTGGCCGCGCGCAGTATCTTTGCCTTGTTTCGTGGCCGCATCCTTGCCTTCGACAGCGCTGCCGCCGCGCAATATGCCAATATCGCCGCCGCGCGCCAGCGGGCAGGCCGGCCTATTGACGGCTTCGACGCTCAGATCGCAAGCATCGCGCGTTTGCGTGGATTTGTGGTAGCGACGCGGGATGGTTCCGGTTTTGAGGGAGCGGGGGTGACGGTCATCAACCCATGGGCAGTGTAAAGCTGGGGGCGTGATAGTCCGGGTCAGGAGACGACGTAATCGCCGATCCACCGGCCTTCGGTGGTGACGTATCCTTTCTTGCCGTCCTTCCTCACCAGCAACGCACGATCCGAATCGGTGAACTCGATATCGTCATAAACCACTTCGATAACCATGTTGCCGGAGGCGCCGATACAGCCCCACTTGCCGCCGGTCTGAACGATTGCCATGCCCGTTCCGTTGATTCCCGTGCAATCTTCGAAGCGCGGCGGGATAGCCCAATCCCCGCTGGTATCGATGTAACCCCAGCGGTCCCCCACCATGACGTTGGCCAAGCCGCATTCTGAAAACGGGATGGCTTCGTCGAACCGCGGGGGGATAACGGCGCGGCCGGAGATATCCATATAGCCGCGTTTCCCCCGGCTTACGATGCACGACAGTCCGGCGCCGTCGAACGGCATGAAGCTCTCGAAGCGGGGCTTCAAGACGGTGCGGCCGGCGCGGTCGATGAAAAAGCGCTTCGAGTCCGCGATTACCTTTGCCGCGCCGTTCTTGGAGAAGCTCCACATTCCGTCGAATCTTGGCTCGACGACGATATCGCCCTTGGTATCGATGCACCCCTGCTTGCCGTCGATGGCGACGATTGCCATTCCCTCATCGTCGAAATGGTGCGCCTTCTCGAACCGCGGCTTTATGGCCGTCCGGCCCTTGGTGCCGATATATCCGTAACGGTACGGCTCGCGGGTTCCAACCTTGACTGCGGCGAGCCCGCACTTGGCGAAATGCCAAGCGTCGCGGAAGCGCGGCTTAATGACTATGCGGCCAGTGCGGTCGATGTAACCGCAATCGGCCTCGCCGTGCCGTTCGAGCTTCACAACGGCAAAACCGCGATCGTCGAAGAATCCGGCATCGGGAAACCGGGGCGGAATGACAACCGCGCCAGTCAGGTCCATGTAACCGGACAGCCAGTCTTTCGAGCGGACGCGCAATAGGTCAGGCATGGCTCAACGATAAATGTCTGTCCGGCGGTGCCCTGAACGGAGGGGAGATTCCCACAGGTCAGGCCGCCCGCCGCTCAGGGCCGGCAAACCTGCCGCGGATAGCAGCTCTGGCGCGGAACCGCCACATCGAAGCAATGCGGAACCGGCATGCAATGCCCGAACTGGCACTGCTGCACTTGCTGGCAGCGCTCCTCGTGCTCGTATGTGGTCTCGCAATGTTTTACCCAGCGGCAGCGCTGCCTGACCTCGGGGACATGCTGGGAGAGTTGCACCTGGCTCGTAGCTCCAGGCTGTTTGGCGAGGTGCCACGCGTTTGCACCGGCTGGCAGGGATGCTGCGGCCAGTACGAGGCCCGCGATCCAGGCCGATAGACGGAACCATGAGACATTCCGGAAAAAAGCGCCGCCGCTACGCATTCGTACCCCTCGAAAATTGAACGAAGACAATGCCGCCCACAAGCAGCCATGTGACTATATCGGCATTGTGGTGCAAACGCCAGAAGCCTGGAGGTTCCGCTTATGAGTGAGGAGGGAACCCATGGCCGGCTCAGCCATGACACCCGCGAGGGATGCCGGAGGCCCGGACAAGGCAGCGGCAATTGAAAAGCCTCGAAGCGACAAAAGCGCGCGATCAGGCTTCGAACTTATGAAAGATTATAGCCAGGAGACCAACGACTACGGCCGCCAATACGGCTGCCAAAGCGGACATATATAAGCCAGCCACGAGCCGGACTCCGATGACATCCTCGCTAATCCCACGAAGTGCTTGGTATAGTTCTATACCCACAATCAGTAAAAGGGTCGCGGCAGCCCAAATCCTGACGAATGTTCCTAACCTCATCTAAAACCGCTTCGCTTGAGGGCAACTTTTCAAGTGGATAGCCTTTGGCTTTCCCAGGGTCAAGCTTAGATCGGATCGATGGACTGGGCGAGAAGACGAGTCCGTGCCCGAAGCGCGTGCGCTCAAGTTGCGGTTCGGCATATCCTCGCGCCAACCCGTGCCTTGCGGCTAGTACAGCCCGCCGGAAGTTCGCACCCCATTGGCGGCGCACTCGCAAGCGAACTTCCGGCGGATAAGCTGTACTAGATTCAATAAGTTGCTAGTACGCCTGATTCGCAGGAAGTCCTTTCGGTGCGTGCAGCATGCG
>PMBZ01000024.1 GCA_003153975.1 Hyphomicrobiales bacterium | reverse complement strand
AAGGCGGCCTACACCGTATGCTTACCTCTTAACGATACTCACCTCTGTTCCCGCGAGCCAGAAAACTGCAAGACGCTGCCGCCGGAGAGAGAAAAGCATCCGGAAGCTGCCATCGAAATCTAAGCGATGGACGAGCACCGGATCGGCCCGAAGCCCATCCTGCGCGGGGTGTGGGCGGCCGAAGGCGAGCGCCCCGCGCCCTACCGGCGCTCGAAAAGCCGCTCCAGTTGGGCGCGGGAAAGCTCGACGTAAGTCGGGCGGCCGTGATTGCACTGCGCGGCGCCGGGCGTGGCCTCCATCTCCCGGAGCAGTGCATTCATCTCATCCAACCGCATCGCCCGGCCCGCGCGCACGCTGCCGTGGCAAGCCATCGTGGCGCAAATCGNNGGAGCCTCGCGCACCACCACCGCGCCGATGCCGAAGCTCTCCACAACAAGCCCGCTATCGGCCAGCCTGTCGCTGTATTCGAGCAGCAGGCCTGCGTCCTCCTCCGCCATCTCCACGACTTCGGGGATAAGCAGGAGCTGGCGCGCGATGCGGCCGCCGGCAAGCGCTGCCTTCAGCTTCTCGTAGACGATGCGCTCGTGGGCTGCATGCTGGTCCACGAGCACGATGCCGTCCGCGGTTTCGGAGACGATGTAGGTCTTGTGAAGCTGGGCGCGCGCGGTGCCGAGCGGTTCTTCGGCAGGCTGCCCGGGCTCGGGTCCCGCGCTATTCTCGAACGCGGCTTGCGGGTGCTCCGCGAAGCCGTCTGCTTGCGCAGACGCGGAAATGAAGGGTCGCGGCGGCGTGTATAGCGGTGCGCGGTATTGGAAAGCCTCCGGCCGCGCTTCGGCAACCGGCATGGGCGGCGCGGCAACTGCGCCCGCCGGAACCGAGGCGCCGCGCCGGAGCGCATCCAGCAAGGCGGAAACCAGCAGGCTGCGGACAAGGGCTGCTTCCCGGAAGCGCACCTCGGCCTTGGCGGGATGCACGTTCACATCCACGGCCTCCACCGGCACGGTCAGGAACAGCGCGGCCAGCGGATAGCGCCCGCGCGGCATGAAATCCTGATAGGCGCCGCGAATGGCCGAGAGCAGCAGCCGGTCCTTAACCGGCCGGCCGTTCACGAACAGATATTGCAGCGAGGCGTCGGGGCGGTTGAGCGTTGGCCGGCCCGCAAAGCCCGAGATCGAAAAATCGCCGCGCTCCAGGCGCACCGGCTCGGCTTCCTCGGCGAACTCGCGGCCCATGATGCGCGAGAGCCGCTGGCGGACACCGTTTTCGTCGTCGAGCCCCGCGCGGGCCAGCGAGAGCGAGGCGCGCTCGCCGACGGTCAGCGCAAAGCCGACTTGCGGACAGGCCAGCGCCAGACGCTTCACCACATCGGCGATGGCCGTGTTCTCGGCGCGCTCCGATTTCATGAATTTGAGCCGTGCGGGCGTGGCCTGGAACAGGCCGTGGACCTCGACCATTGTGCCGGTGCGCGCCGCCGCTGGCTTCAACGCGGACTTTTGACCCGCCTCGACCGAGATTTCGAGCCCGCTCGCGGCGCCCCGCTGCCTGGTGACAATGCGCAGGCGCCCCACCGCGCCAAGCGATGGCAGCGCCTCGCCCCGGAATCCCAGCGTGCGGATGTCCAGCAGATTGCCTGCCGCGAGCTTGGAGGTGGCGTGGCGGTCCACGCACAGCCCCAGATCCGCCTCGTCCATGCCGCAGCCGTCGTCGCTCACACGCAGGAGGGAAAGCCCGCCTTCCTGCGCGATCACCTCGATCGAGGTGGAGCCCGCGTCGATGGCGTTCTCTACCAACTCCTTGACGGCGCTCGCGGGCCGCTCGATGACTTCGCCTGCGGCGATCCGGTTGATCTCGACCTGGCTCAGCTGGCGGACCGGCACTAATTAGCTCGCGAGATATTGACGCGTGATCCGCTTGCCCAGTTCGACGGCAGGCTGGTCGAAAGGATCGACGCCCAAAAGATCGGCGGCAAGGATGGTCTCGATGAAGAAGTGCATCATCAGCGCGCCCATGGCGCGCTCGTCCAGCCGCTCCATATCCATGGCTCGCACTGGGCGCTTCGCCTCGGCAAAGGCATCCACTATGGCTTTCTGCTGCGCCTGGACGAGATCGCCAATGGTGCGATTGGCAAGGTAAGGCGCGCCGGCTTCGTCCGCGAGCGCGGGCGGGATAGGAATGCCGCCATTCTCGCCGGGCGCGCCAGTGATTCGCAGCACGGTCATGAAATGCACGCGCGGCCCGTCCATGAACAGTTGCAGCTGGCTATGCTGGTCCACGGGGCAAAGCGTCGCGATTGGCGTTGTGCCTTGCCCGTTCTTGCCCAGGCTTTCGGCCCAGAGTTGCACATACCAGGCGCCGAAGCGCTCCAGCCGGTCCGAGTAGGGCATGATGACCGAGTTCGTGACACCCAGGTCCTTCGCAAGCCCGATGGCCGTGGCCGCCCCCACCGCCGCGGGACACTCCTCCGGCAGGCCTGCGCGCATAAATTCCTGCGCGACTTCGAGCCCTCCGGCGCGGAAGGCGGAAACGTCGAGGCCGCATGCGAGTGCTGGCAAAAGCCCCACATTGGTGAAGGCCGAATAGCGGCCGCCGATCTCGGTGTTGTGCTCAAGCATCGGAATTCCGCGCGCCTTAAACAGGCCGCGCAGGCCGTTGGCGACCCCGGGCTTTTCCGGCTCCGTCACACCAAGGAACAGAATTGGAATCAGATTCCCGTAGCCCAGATCCTCGATATACTTGAACGCTGTCAGCACCTGCGCCAGCGTCTCTCCGGTCGTGCCGGATTTGGAGATCGCGATGAAGCGGGTGCTGGGGATATCGAGACTGCGCAAGCCCTCCATGAAGGAACGCCCATCGAGATTATCGCAGAAGCGCAAGTGCGGGCGCGTGCCCCCGGCCGGGCCGCCGCCGCCCGGTATGGACCAGCCCCCGAGTTGGGCCAGCGCCTGTCCGCCAAGGCTCGATCCGCCGGTTCCAAGGATGACAACGGTTCCGGCGCCCAGGGAAAGTTTGGCGTATGCCGCGGCGGCCTCCTCGATGTCGTCCTTCTCGCTCAGAATGCGAAAATGGGCGAAAGTGCCGGCCCCGGCTTCGTTTTTCAAAGAGTGAAAGCGCGGTTTGACCAGGGAAAGCCACTGCACGAGCCGGTCCTCTGCCAAGCCAGCATCCCCGATCTGCCCGGAAAGAGCGCCTTCAACCGATTGGCGATATGTCATAATGCGAATCCTTTTCGCTTAAGTTTGAACCTCAGTGGCGCTTGCCAGACCGGCCGGCAAGTGCTGGTCCCCGCTTTCAACAGAGGAATACGCAAAAAGAAAAAGTGCTCGTTTATAGCTCTGGCTGGCGCTGGGAGCGCACACACTGAACGAAGCTCGTATCCCCTCTTTCCGTCCTTCTCCCGATGGGAGAAGGAACGCCTAAACTGCCTGCAGCGGGACTTCTAGCGTTCCCTCTCCCAGAGGGAGAGGGACAGGGTGAGGGGTTGAACCCTCCGCAAATTAAAGCCCGGCGTCCTGGATACCTTCGGGGGCGCCGGCCACCGTGACGATCAGGTTCTTCGGCCCCATCAGGCGCTTGGCGACGCGCTTGATATCGTCAACCGTGATGGCTTCGATCTCGCCATTGCGCCGGTCTATATAGTCCATGCCGAGATCATCGAGCTGTATAGCCAAAAGCTGCTGGGCGATTTTCGCGCTGGTGTCGAAGCGGAGCGCGAACGAGCCGATCAGGTAGTCCTTGGCGGTGCGCAGCTCCTTCTCGCTGAGGCCCTCGTCCGCGACGCGCTCAAGCTCCGTCCTGATAAGCTCCATCGACTTGCCAACAGACTTGTTCTCGGTTGCAACCCCGCCCATGAAAATGCCGGCATGATCGAGCGGGAACAGGTAGGTGTAGACCGAATAGGCAAGCCCGCGCTTCTCGCGCACCTCCTGCATGAGCTTGGAGGAAAATCCGCCGCCGCCCACGACATAATTCAGGATGTAGGCCGGGATGAAATCCGGATCGGCGCGCTTGAGCCCCTCGAAACCGAAGTGCACCACCGATTGCGGATTGGGCATTTGCAGGACGCGCTGCTTGGACGCCTTTTCCCAGGCGACCTCCCGTACGGGGGTCAGCACAGCCTTTTCAGGCAAACCGCCGAAGACGAAGTCGAGCGTTTCGCCAAGCTGTGCCGCATCGATGTCGCCGACCACGGCAACCTTGAGATTATCGCGGGCGAAGTTCTTTTCCACATAGTCGTGAAGGTCGGCGGGTGTTACGGCTGCTATGCTTGCCAACGTGCCGTTCACGGGCCGGCCATAGGCATGCGGGCCGAAAGCTACCTTGAACCATTCGTTCGAGGCCGCCTTGTTGGGGTCTTTCTCTTCCTGCCGCAGGTTGGCAACGATCTGCTCGCGGATACGCTCCACATCGGCTGGCCCGAAATGCGGCGAGGCGATCGCCATTTGCAGAAGCTTGATCGATTCCGCCCGGTTCTCGGTCAGCGTCTGGAACGTCACCGTCATATGATCGTGGGAGGCGTTCACATTGAATTTGGCGGCGAGGTCTTCGAGCCTTTTCTGGAAGGCCTCGGAATCGAGATCGCCGGAGCCTTCGTCAAGCATTCCCGATACGAAGTGGGCGACACCGGGCTTGCCGTCCGGATCCTGGGTGGCGCCGCCGGTAAACGCGAACTGCATGCTCAGGATCGGCCTTGAGTGGTCCTCTACGAGCCAAGCCTCTATGCCTTTTTTGCTGGTGACTTTTTGTATTTTCATAGCGTTTGCTGGAAATGCCGTCAGAAGGAGTAAGGAAAGAGCCGCGAGCGGTGCCGCGGCGGCGAGCCGGAGGATCTTACTTCCAAAGATCGTGTGTATCATAGCGCGCTCCCTGGCTCTCAGTGGAAAGTTCCGGTTGAACTTCCGTCCGGTCCGTGCGGCTGCACCTTGGCGAGTTGCGACGCAACGGGGATGAGGTAGCCAGTCACGGAGCGCTTGCGGTCCAGATATTTCGTTGCCACCGCCTGAACCTGCTCGCGCGTCACGGCCTTGAGCCGCTCCTGCTTGCTTTCGACATCTGCGATGGTGCGCCCGGTCGCCAGATTCCAGCCATAGGTGTGGGCCAAGCTCTGCTGGCTGTCCGAAGCGTAAATCAGATTGGCGATCTCGCCCGTTTTCGCCCGCTCAAGCTCTTCCGGCGTCACGCCATTGCGGATCACCTCGTCGATGACGCGGTCGGTCGACGCCTCGATATCCTCAAGCTTCGTATCGCCCGCCGAGACGGCGTAAAAGCCGAACCGGCCCGTGTCGAGCGCGATGCTGCTGTAAAAGGCCGTCGCATTCGAAGCCTTCTTCTCGTCGCGGACCAGCGCGGTATAGATGCGGCTGGTGGAACTGCTGCCGATGATACGCGCCAGCACCTGCAAGGCTTCAGCTTCGCCTTCTGTAGCGCTCGTGGCACTGGGCACCAGATAATAGCGCTCGAAACTTGCCTTGCCCACGCGTCCGTCGCGCAGGATCACGCGCCGCTCGGCCAACGGCTCGGGCTCGGCCGGGCGCAGGCGGGGGGCACCAACCTCGGAATTGGCAGGGATCTTGCCGTAAGTCTCCTTGGCAAGAGCCATGACCTCTTCCGGCTGCACGTCGCCCGTGACGACCAGAATGGCATTATTGGGCGCATAGAATTTTTTGTAGAAGGCAAGTGCGTCCCTGCGCTCCAGGTTGCGGATCTCGCCCTCCCAGCCGATGACTGGCGAGTGGTACGGGTGCGCAACGTAAAGCGCGGCCATCAGTTGCTCCTGCAGGATAGCGCCTGGATCGTTGTCGACTCGGCTGCGGCGCTCCTCAAGGATCACCTTTCGCTCGGTCAGCACCTCCTTCTCGTCGAGCTTGAGGTTGGTCATCCGGTCCGCTTCCATTTCCATCACCTGGGGAAGCTTCTCCTTCGCGACGCGCTGGAAATAAGATGTGATGTCCTGCGAGGTAAACGCATTGTCCTGGCCGCCCAGCCGCGCGACAATCTTGGAGAACTCTCCTGGCGGGACCTTCTCCGAGCCCTTGAACATGAGGTGCTCAAGGAAGTGCGCGATGCCCGATTTGCCCTGCGGCTCGTCCGCGGCGCCGACCCTGTACCACACCATATGCGTAACTACGGGTGCACGCGTGTCCGGCACGACGACCACCTCAAGGCCATTGTCGAGCTTGCCGTGGAAGGCAAGGTTTGAGGCCTTGGACGGCTGAGCCGCGCTGGCTGGAATTAGTGTAAGCGTCATAAGCAGGGCACCCAGAACTGGAATTGTGAGAATTCTGCCCAATCGCGACGGACTTGAACAGAGCGCGGTTCGCAGAGCGTTTGGCTGAAGCATTTAGGAATTAACCGTCCAAAGAGAAGCGCAGCCTCGAATATAGGCTTTGGCTGGCTAGCCGCCACAATTCTTACGGCGATTTCATGACGGGACCCGGCCCCATCCGGCAGAATGGTAAAAATGCCCGGCGCGGCCGCGGTATTCTTGTGCGGGCAATATTTCCTTGGTTCTGGCCGCTTTGCCCAGTGACGCAAATTAAGTTTCGCACGTGCGGATGCGCCCATTTGGTTTCGGAATGAAAACGCTAAAATGCGTTAAGGTTGTTACCGTATCCTAGTCTTACTGAGTCACAAAATACTGAGTCACAAAGCCGCAGGGCGGTTCCATGAGCGAATCGGCTAAGGGAGCGATTCGCTCAATGAACTGGGGCCGCGGGAATGGACCTTGAAGCAATCGAGGAGAGTGAAGCGCGT
>PMBZ01000075.1:31017-31374 GCA_003153975.1 Hyphomicrobiales bacterium | reverse complement strand
CGAAATCTTCGGCGAGATCAAAAACAGGTTCCGCAGCGGCTACTCCCTCCGCGACGCGCTCGAACTCATGGATGCCTTACGCTTCCGCTCGCAGAAGGAGAAGCACGAGCTTTCCCACCTCTACGAAGCCAAGATCAAGAANNCCGCGCCCGCTCATCCGCGCCATGGTCCGCGTCACCCGCCCGCGCATCGGCGAGCGCATCTACGACGGCGCGGCGGGCTCCGCGGGCTTCCTCTGCGAAGCCTTCGACTACCTCCGCCCGCAGGCCAAGAGCACGGACGATCTCCTAACCCTGCAAACGCGCACCTTCCACGCCAAGGAGAAGAAAAGCCTCGCCTACGTCATCGCGATCATGA
>PMBZ01000075.1:0-30994 GCA_003153975.1 Hyphomicrobiales bacterium | reverse complement strand
GCGGCAAGGAGCGCAAGGAGGTCCAGAACAATTTCGAGATCAAGACCGGCGAGACGGCGTTCCTCTTCCTCCAGCACTTCATCAAATATCTGAAGGCGGGCGGGCGCGCGGCCATCGTCATCAAGAACACTTTCCTTTCCAATTCCGACAACGCCAGCGTGGCCCTGCGCAAGAAGCTTTTGGCTGAGTGCAATCTGCACACCGTGCTCGACCTGCCCGGCGGCACGTTCCAGGGCGCGGGNNAAGACGGTGGTGCTGTTCTTCGAGAAGGGCTCGCCCACGCGGAAGGTCTGGTATTACCAGCTCGATCCGGGTCGCAGCCTCGGCAAGACCACGGCGCTGAACGACGAGGATTTGGCCGAGTTCGTGGAGTTGCAAGCGAGCTTCGCGGAGACGGCGAAATCGTGGAGCGTGGCCGTCGCCGATATCGACAAAACGACCTTTGATCTGTCTATAAAGAACCCCAACCAAACGGAAGAAGCAGCATTTCGTGAGCCAGTCGAGATCATAGATGAAATAATGGCGCTGGATGCCGAAAGCGCAGAAATTCTAAGCGGCATTCGGGGGATGTTATGAAGACGGATTGGCTGCAAAAAACGCTTGCTGAGGTCATTGCCGAGATGCGCAATGGCCTAAACTGCAAACAAACCAAGTCAGGTGTCGGCAGCCCCATTTCCAGGATAGAGACAATTTCGGACGGGACCGTCAATTTTGATCGCGTCGGCTACGCCAGTATCAGCGACAACGAGAGGTCTAAGTATCGTCTAAGGCGCGGGGACATTCTATTTAGCCATATCAACAGCAATGTTCATGTCGGAAAATCCGCCATTCTGGATGATGACCGTGAGCTTTATCACGGCGTCAACCTGATGCTAATCAGGCCATCTTCAGAACTGTACGACAGATACCTGCACTACTTTTTTCAGAGCCTTTACCTGTCCGGTTATTGGCGAACTATTTGCAAGCAATCAGTTAATCAAGCGAGCGTGAACCAAGGGGATATCGGAAAAGTTATCGTTAGATATCCGCGGATCGAAGAGCAGAAGCGGATTGTGGCGATCCTGGGCGAGGCGTTCGAGGGGCTCGACCGCGCCGCCGCCAACGCCAAAAAGAACCTCGCCAACGCCCGCGAGCTGTTCGACAGCTATCTTGCCGCAGCTCTTATGGGTGGCGACTCCACCTTGGGTGAGGTCGTGGAAATTCGTACCGGGAAACTTGATGCCAACGCTGCGGTAGAAAATGGGCCGTATCCATTTTTCACCTGTTCCCGCGAAATTTACGCCATTGACAAATACGCATTTGATTGTGAGGCGCTTTTGTTGGCAGGCAACAACGCTGTAGGTGACTTTAACGTCAAGCACTACGCGGGCAAGTTCAATGCTTACCAACGAACCTATGTTATCACCATTCCTGACGTAACCATGGCCAGCTACCGTTATTTGTATTTCCAACTTATCAAAAACCTAGCAATCTTTAAGCGACAAGCGGTTGGAACTGGCACCAAATTCCTAAAGCTTCCGATGATTAAATCGCTACCCATTTCAATTCCGCTGATCGCTGAGCAAACCCGCATCGCCGAGAAATTAGACGAGCTTTTACAACATACTGAGAGCTTGTCTTCAACGTATACCGCCAAACTGAATTCTATCTCTGAACTAAAGCAATCCATCCTTCAAAAAGCCTTCGCAGGCGAGCTGCCCGAACGTCTGGACCTCGCCGCATGAACGAAGCCGAGACCCGCGCCGAGCTGATCGACCCGGCCTTGAAAGCCGCCGGCTGGGGCGTGGTCGAAGGCAGCCGCGTGCGGCGCGAGGAGATCACGCGCGGCAGGCTCGAAGGCGCGGGCAAGCGCGCCAAGGCGATGATCTGCGATTATGTGCTGGTCTATCGCGGCCAGAAGCTCGGCGTGATCGAGGCGAAAAAGCGCGGCGCAGGCGTGACGGAAGGGCTTGGGCAGGCGAAGACTTACGCCAAAAAGCTCGAACTGCGCTTTGCCTTCTCCACCAACGGCCTCGGCGTCTACCGGGTGGACATGGACACCGGCGCGGAGGGCGATATCGCCGGTTTTCCGGGGCCGGACGAGCTTTGGGCGGAGACCTTCGCGGAGGAGAACGCCTGGCGCGGCCGCTTCGGCGCCGTGGCGTACCAGACCAAGAGCGGCACCAAGGACCCGCGCTATTATCAGGACATCGCGATCAAGCGCGTGCTGGAGGCGGTGGCGGGCGGCAGGCAGCGTATTCTGCTGACGCTGGCGACCGGCACCGGCAAGACCTCGATTGCGTTCCAGATCGCGTGGAAGCTATTCGAGAGCCGGTGGAATTTGAGCCGGGAGCCAACGCGGCGGCCGCGCATTCTGTTTCTGGCGGACCGGAATAATCTCGCGAACCAAGCGCATTCCGAGTTCAACGAATACGCCGCCTTCGAGGACAAGGCGATGGTGCGGATCGAGCCCGCCGAGATCCGCCAAGCGGGCCGCGTTCCCAAGAATGCCAGCATCTTTTTCACGATCTTCCAGACCTTCATGAGCGGCAGGGGCGAGGATGGGCAGCCCCGACCCTATTTCGGCGAGTATCCGCCGGACTTTTTCGATTTCATTGTGATCGACGAGTGTCATCGCGGCGGTGCAAACGACGAGAGCACATGGCGCGGCATCATGGAATATTTCGCGCCTGCTGTGCAGCTTGGCCTGACGGCCACGCCAAAGCGCGAGAACAACGCCGACACTTACCGCTATTTCGGCGATCCGGTTTTCGTCTATTCGCTGAAGGACGGCATCAATGACGGCTTTCTCACGCCGTTCAAGGTGAAGCAGATCGCGACCACGCTCGACACCTATGTCTACGTACCCGACGACGAGATTGTGGACGGCGAGATCGAGGAGGGGCGGCGCTACCGCGAGGATGAGTTCAACCGCATTATCGAGATCAAAGAGCGCGAGCAATACCGGGTAAAGCTGTTCATGGAGGCGATGGACCAGACGCAGAAGACCATCGTTTTTTGCGCCACCCAGGCCCACGCCGCCGCCGTGCGCGATCTGGTCAATCAGATGAAGAACAGCCGCGATACCGATTATTGCGTGCGCGTGACCGCGAACGATGGGGCGGAAGGCGACAGGTTCCTGAGGAGTTTCCAGAATAACGAAAAGACCATCCCCACGGTGCTGACGACATCGCAGAAGCTTTCGACGGGCGTGGATGCGAAGAACGTGCGCAACATCGTGCTGATGCGGCCGATCCGGAGCATGATCGAGTTCAAGCAGATCATCGGGCGCGGGACGCGGCTTTACGAGGGCAAGGATTATTTCACGATCTACGACTTCGTGAAGGCTTACGAGCACTTCAACGATCCCGAATGGGACGGCGAGCCGGTAGCGCCAGAGCCTACCGTTATCGGCTGCCCGCGCGAGCCGGAAGGGCCTCGTGAACCGCCCCCGCCGGGCGGCGGCGGAGAGGAGCCGCCTCGGCCGAGGAAAATTGTCATCAAGTTAGCCGACGGAAAAGAGCGGCAGATTCAGTCGATGACCGCGACGATGTTCTACGGCCCGGACGGCAAGCCGCTTTCCGCCGCGCAGTTTGTGGAGCGGCTGTTCGGCGAGCTGCCCGCGTTTTTCGCCAGCGAAGACGAACTTGTCCGGCTCTGGGGCGATCCCAAAAACAGGAAAGCCTTGCTCGCGAGCCTTTCGGAGAAGGGCTTCGGCGCCGCTGACCTCGCCGGGATCGCGGAGGTCATCAACGCGGAGAAGAGCGACATTTTCGACGTGCTCGCCTATGTGGCCTTCGCGAAGCCGCCGGTGACGCGGCAGGAGCGCGTCGAGGTCCGCAAGCCCGCGATCCTATCAAGCTACGATGCGCGGCTGCAAGCCTTCCTCGATTTCGTGCTGGGCCAATATGTGAGCCTCGGCGTCGGCGAGCTGGACGACGCCAAGCTCGGCACGCTGCTCGATCTGAGGTACGGTCACACGAGCGATGCCATTGAGCATCTCGGCAGTGCCGCCGTCATTCGCGACGCCTTTATCGGCTTCCAGCAGCGCTTGTACGCCAGGCAGTAACATAGCGCCTCCACTGCCCCTTGTTGCCGGATCGAGTTGGACAGCCCGGAATGGAGCACCTATTTCGGCGTTACACACTTCTTTCAGAGAACGCAAAAGTGCGTTGCCCGGTTTTCCAGGTGCGGCGCCATAAGATCGGGGCGAAGCAGAGAGCCCGGCGTGTGTTTCAATAGGGCAGCCTTTTATGGTTCGGCGCTATGGGCCATAAGCGGTCAAACAGCGCTTCACGGAATTTTGCTGTAAGATAGTCCGGATTGAGATCTCCAAGGCGTCCTTTTGATACAACTAATCAAAGCTTGGCTGCACACCCGCCATCGGTGTCTGCCGAATTACTTACGGGACATTGCTTAACTCTTGCAGACGAATGCGACTGTAATGCTAGAACTTAACGGTGAGGCCAGTTACCGGCCCATGTTGTATGACATCGAACTCATAGAACGTTTTGCCTTGTCCTTGCCTATAATCGACGTCGAGCGCGCGGTAGCCAATGTAGAGGGAAGTGGTCTTGGTAACCGCATAATTGCAAGCCGCAAGCAGGTTCCATGAGAACTGGCTGCCCGCCCCAAAGCCGCCGATGTCGCCGCGCAGTATCAACTCCTTGCCGGGTTCAAGCTGGTGCCGCAGGCGTAAGCCGATAAGCGGGTCGGTCCACTCGATTGTGCCGGAACGGGCGATGGCCCTGTTTCCAGAGACGATGAGACCACCCGTGTCGGCGGTGCTGGCTAAATCGAAGTTAAGATCGAGCTGTTGATTCCAGTATCGAAATCCTGCCAGCGCATCGACAGTGGTAAAGCTCTTGGCGGCCTGAGGATCCTTTAAGCTGCCGCCGCTGTCCCATCGCGCAAGCTCGTACATACCCCCCGCCTCGGCGATAAACTGCTGGAAGTTCATGCCAAGCGAAGCGCCTGCTGTGCCAGCCGTGGCCGTATGAATGCCGCTGCCGGAGAGGCCCAAATCCGCGTACACGATGTCAGCGTAAAGGGCAAAGGGGCCTTTGCGTATTTCGCCATAACCAAAAAAGGGAACGCGGGCGAGGTGTTCAATGACCTGGACTGGGTTGATATCGACGTCAACAGTCCTCCCCTTCACGGTGGAGCTGCCTGAAAGAAATGTCGCCCAGACATAGGGGGTGAGGCTGATGGTCCAGCCGCTTGAAGACCCGGAAGCGCCAGGGGCCGCGTTGTCTCGACCAAAATCCGCAGCCCGGACGGGTTGTGTTCCGCCTATAGATATGAGACAGGCAACACCTGCGGCGAAGGCATATGCGAACCGCTTTTTTTGCATTGTGGCAATCTTTCATGTGAATGCCGCAAACTAATTCTGGCCCGCCCAAAAGACAACCACAGATTGTGGTAGCGGGCCACATCTGACACTTGAGTGAGTCTCGGGTGTCTTATTATGGTCACAATCTATAGTGGCTCAGTATTTCAGATGCCACCTGGTTTCAGCTCCCAACGCGCCAACCGATGTCTAACTACATATTTTGCTCGCATCGGCAGTAGGAGGCCCGTGAAACTGCTCGATTGCGGTGTGCCGCCGCTTAATCCCCAACTCCGGAATTGGCGGGACCGGGGCCAGCCAAGAGAGACACGGACCAAGCCAGACTGGGCGTCCGAAACTTCGCTCCTCAGCAGACCCATCGCGCAGTTACCGGCAGCATAATAGAACGTCGCGCCACAAGTGCGCAGGTTAGCCAAATCTGTGTAGTATTAACATACGCTACTTAACAAGTGTGACGGCGGGCCTTGCTGCGTTGGCATTAACCAATCTTATATAGTTATATGCGCTAGAATACAGTCGGGTTATCGTTCAAGCAAGACTGGTGCTTGGCGTCCGTAACGTAGCAGGTGATCGTCATGATTCTCCGTAACCTATTTTATTGCGCCTTGTTTCTATCCGCACAGCATCCCAGCGCTGCAATCGCGCAACAAGTCACCGGCACGCCAGGATCGCCCGACGCCACCACCACGATCGATGGGCGCTATCTTCCGTCCCCGCCACAGCCTTTCAAGGGGGAGACTGGGCTGAACGCCGCGCAATCCAAGCCTGCATGGCCAATGCGTGTTGTGCCGCCCAAAGGGGCACCGAATATTCTTCTTATCATGACCGACGATGTCGGTTTTGGTGCGCCATCAACTTTTGGCGGAGTGATACCGACGCCCACGCTCGACCGCATCGCAGCGGATGGCTTGCGCTACACCAACTTCCATTCGACCGCGCTGTGCTCGCCGACACGGGCCGCACTCATCACTGGCCGCAACCACCACTCTGCCGGTTTCGGCGTCGTCTCCGAACAGGCGACGGGCTTTCCCGGATATAACAGCGTTCTCGGCAAGGACACCGCGACGATTGGCCGGATTCTGTTAGATAACGGCTACCGCACTTCCTGGTTTGGCAAGGATCATAACACGCCCACTTGGGATGCGAGCCAGGCAGGCCCATTCAATCAATGGCCTAACGGCCTGGGCTTTGAGTATTTCTACGGCTTTGTTGGCGGCGATACAAGCCAGTGGCAGCCGAACCTCTTCCGCAACACCACGGCGATCTACCCTTACATCGGGAACCCGAAGTGGAACCTGACGACGGCCATGGCGGACGATGCAATCCGCTGGCTGCATCAATTGAATGACATCAATCCGGAGATGCCGTTCTTCCTGCACTACGTGCCGGGCGGGACGCATGCGCCGCATCATGCCACGCCAGAGTGGATCGAAAAAATCAGCAGCATGCACCTTTTCGACAAGGGCTGGAACGCCCTGCGCGATCAGATTTTCGAAAACCAGAAGAAGTTGGGGGTGATCCCGGCAGCCGCGAAACTGACGCCGTGGCCGGATCATCTGCTCAAGAAGTGGGACACGCTTTCGGACCAGGAGAAGAAGCTGTTCATCCGCCAGGCTGATGTCTACGCCGCCTATCTTGCCTACACCGATCATGAGATCGGCCGCGTGGTTCAGGCAGTACGGGATCTTGGCAAGCAGGACAATACGCTGATCATCTATATCAGTGGCGATAACGGCGCCTCCGCCGAAGGCAGCCCAAACGGCACCCCCAGCGAATTCATGCAGTTCAATGGGATCGAATTGCCCGTGGCCGAGCAAATGAAATGGTATGATGCCTGGGGCTCCCAGCAGACTTACAACCATATGGCTGTGCCATGGGCCTGGGCCTTCGACACGCCTTACAAATGGACGAAGCAGGTCCCCTCCTTCTTCGGCGGCACGCGGCAGGGAATGGCGATCTCCTGGCCGGGCCATGTAGCGGACAAGGGCGGCATCCGCCCGCAATTCCATCATGTAATCGACATCGTGCCGACGATCCTCGAAGCTACCGCAATCCCAGCACCAGTCATGGTTGACGGCGTTGCGCAAAAGCCGATCGAAGGCGTGAGCATGGCCTACAGCTTCGACAAGCCCAATGCTAACGCGCCCTCGCCCCACCACACCCAATATTTCGAGATGATGGGCGTCCAGGGGCTCTATAACGACGGCTGGATGCTGAGCGCGGTTCCGCAGCGTGCACCATGGGATCTACTCGGCGCAGCCATCCAAGACCCTGCCAGCGCATATAAATTCGAATTGTACGACGTACGCAACGACTGGACGCAGTACAGCGATGTGGCTGCGGTCCAACCCGGCAAAGTTCAAGAAATGCGGGTTCTGATGTTCGCCGAGTTCGCGAAACACCAAGTTCTGCCGCTCGACGCATCTGTCGCGACACGCGTCGTGACACCGCGGCCTTCAGTAACTGGTGGCCGGACCGCGTTTGTCTATTCAGGCGAGCCCATTACCGGCATTACGCACGGTACCGCGCCATCCTTGCTCAACACGTCCTACACAATCACCGCGGAAATCGAGATCCCAGCCCCTAGCGGGGAGCAGCGCCTGGGCATCGCCGCGCCGCAGGCAAAGGCCGAGGGCATGATCGTCACCGATGGTGGACGCTTTGGCGGCTACGGCATGTATCTGCTCAAAGGCAAGCCGGTCTTCGTCTGGAACTTGCTCGATCTGAAGCGCGTGCGCTGGGAAGGCCCGGAGGAACTTGCGGCCGGCAAGCACACGCTGGAGTTCGATTTCAAATATGATGGTCTCGGCTTCGCGACCCTCGCCTTCAACAATTTGAGCGGCATCGGCCGTCCCGGCACCGGAACCTTCAAGGTAGACGGCAATGTGGTGGCAACGCAAACCGTGGAACGCACCATTCCGCTGCTCTTGCCAATCGACGAGACCTTCGACATCGGGTCGGATACCGGCACGCCGGTGGATGACCGCGACTATCAGGTGCCGTTCAAATTCAATGGCAAAATCGAGAAGCTGACAGTCAAGGTCAAACCGCCAGTGCTGACGGCTGCGGACAAGCGGAAACTGGAGGAGGCATATCGCGCTGCTCAGGACGGCAAATAGCCGAGCCGCCACGGACAGTATGCCTATGCGGCAGAGCGTACATTTCTTTGAGGTGCTCGGTCAGGGCAAGCAGCCGGGACAGTGGAGAATTCCGGCACTTGCCCTGATCGCGCTCGGCATACATAGCCTTGCAGCAACTGCTGCGCCGGCCGCATCTCAAGAGATCGCCTTTGCAGGTTCGGAAGTCTGCGCCAGATGTCACAAGGCCGAAGCCGCGGCCTGGAGGGGATCGCAGCACGCCCGCTCCATGCAGGAGGCAACCGGGAAAACGGTGCTTGGCGATTTCAACAACGCAAAAGCGCAGCATTTCAGCTCCAGTGCGCGGTTTTTCCAGAAAGGGGGCCGCTTCCTCGCCGCCACTGAGGGCAAAGACGGCAGACAGGCGGAATTTGCGATCAAATACACCTTCGGAGTTGCTCCCCTTCAGCAATACCTCGCTGAATTTCCAGACGGGCGGCTTCAGGCCTTGCCCTACGCCTGGGATACACGGCCCAAGCAGGAGGGCGGCCAGCGCTGGTTCCATCTGTACCAGGACGAAAACATTCCGCCATCGGACCCGCTGCACTGGACCGGGCCGTTGCAAAACTGGAATTACATGTGCGCGGAATGTCACTCAACCGCCGTGCGTAAGAATTACGATGCGGCGAAGGATAGCTTCCACACCACCTTTTCCGAGGTAAGCGTTGGCTGCGAAGCCTGCCATGGCCCTGGTGCGAAACACATCCGCTGGGTTCAAAGCGGGCGCGCGGTGGAAGTTACACATTCCGGTTTTCAAGCGGCGCCGGCCAGAGCGAGCCAATTGGAGGCATGCGGCCGCTGTCATTCAAGACGAGGCGAATTCTCGGAGGATTGGCTGCCAGGCCAGCCTTTGGAGAACACTCATCTCCCGGTTTTCCTGACGCCTGACCTGTTCGAAGACGATGGGCAGATGAAGGACGAAGTGTTCAACAGCTCATCGTTCCAGCAGAGCAAGATGTTCGCCAAAGGGGTGATCTGCGGCGATTGCCACGATCCGCACAGCGGCAGGCTGAAGGCCGCAGGCAGCGAGGTCTGCTCTCAATGCCATGCGCCGCAGAAATTCGCAGCCCAAAGCCACACCGGCCACAGCGCCGGCCCCAATTCGCCAGACTGCATCGCCTGTCATATGCCGGCGCGCACCTACATGGTCACCGACAAACGCCATGACCATTCCTTCCGCATTCCCCGGCCGGATCTCACCGCGAAACTGGGGGTGCCGAATACATGCTCAGGCTGCCATGCCGATCACGATGCCCTCTGGGCCGCCGCCGCTATAGAACGCCTGCATGGACCTGAGCGCAAAGGTTTCCAGACCTATGCGGAAGCCTTTCATGCGGCGAGGCTCGATCTGCCGGAGTCTCGCGATTTGCTGGTTCGTGTGGCGCAAGATACCACCGCCCCAGCGATTGCCCGGGCGACGGCTCTCCTCCAACTGCGCGAGAGACCATCCGCCGCAGTGGACACTCAAGTCCAGCGGGGTTTGCTGGCTCCTGCGCCGTTGGTGCGGATCGCTGCCTTGAGGACACTTGAGCCGTTGCCGCTCGAGGTCCGCTGGGCCCGCGCCAAGGCCAGCTTGTCCGATCCGGTTCGTGCTGTACGCATCGAGGTAGCCTCGCTGCTCGCGGATATGCCGAAGGACCAAAGCGAACCGGAAATCAGCGCTCTCAAAGAAGCTTGGGCTGAATATATCGCGGCGAAGCAATTCAATGCGGACAGGGCCGAGGAGCGAACCAATCTCGCAGGTTTCTATGCGCGGCGAGGTAATGCGAGGCTGGCGGAGCAGGAATATCTCGCCGCGATCAAGCTTACCCCCAATCAGATTCCTCCAAGAGTGAACCTCTCGGATCTTTACCGGGCAACGGGCCGGGAAGCCGAAGCGGAAAATCTGCTCCGGCGGACCGTCGCAGAGCAGCCCCAGGCAGCCGCCGCGCACCATGCGCTTGGCCTGACGCTCGTGAGGCTAAAACGGTATGATGAGGCAGCTGCAAGCTTGAAGCGGGCAAATGAGCTGGAGCCTGGTCAGCCCCGCTTTGCCTACGTCTATGCCGTTGCTCTGCAGTCAGTCCAAAGGGCGCAGGAAGCCCGGGACGTTCTTAAGCGGGCCCTGGCGCCGAACCCGTCCAGCGTGGAGATACTGACGCTTCTCCTTCAGGATGCACTCGCCACCCGCGATCTTCGAAGCGCAGCCTCTTACGGGGAGCAGCTGCAAAAGCTACGGCCATGAATGTATCGATTCCGGAAAAGTCGCCGGACCCATGAAGGCACCAGCGCTCTAACCGCCCCACCCAGGGTCTGAAGCTGTGGACGGCTCCTTTCACCGGCGCGGAAGCGCCCAGGAAGCGGTTGCCGGCGTGGTGAGCACAATCCGGAGGGAGTTACATTGAAGATGGTTACGGCAATCGGTCCCGGTGTTCCAAGTCCACGGCATCGATCGCTAACAGCGGCTGGTTTGCGGGCACGATCCTCGCTAATCCAAACTAACCGATGAATGCCGCAGGTCGTCCGCAGCTGGCGAAAGCGGCCTAACCAGTTCAAATTAGTTCATATTTTATGAACTTCGGCTATGGGGCAATATTCACCGTTAGCGCTATTGAGAATGCCGCACTTGCCAGTAAGCGGACTCGCGGAAAGCACAGGAGTGAATACGCCGAACTGGTGCTTTCCGTAATCCCCGCTGACTTTGGTTGATGTTAACGTTGCGGACGTAGGCGTGGCCGTAGGTTGGAATAGGGCATGCCATGAGAGGCAGATATCGGCGAAAAAGATCGTGTAGACCGTCGCCTGGCAGATGTTCCGTTCGCTTATTCCTGCGATTCCTGCTGTTTTGCGGCGGCGGCGGTGAACACGCCAGCGATGTAGCGGGCCAGTTCCAAGTCGTCGCGCTTCTCAGGGATGGGGTCTTTGCCGTCCTTGCCGGTCAGTTCAGTCTGAATTTTCTCGCCGTAGTCGCCCTTGAAGCGGGCGCTCATGGATTTCATCCAGAGTCCGGCATTGAACTCGCGGTTGCCGAGGCACTCTTGGACTCTGTTTTCCCACCAAGCCAGCTCAAGTTCGCGCGCGCGCGTGAGCGTCAGCGCTTGCCGGCCTGCACGATTTGCATGGCGATCAAGTCCAGCGGCACGACCTTTTCCGCTGCCCCCCGTTCGATGGCTTCCCTGGGCATACCGAACACCACCGATGTCGCTTCGTCCTGCGCCACCGTTTGGGCGCCGGCGTTGCGCATTTCGAGGAGGCCCGCGGCGCCATCGTCGCCCATGCCGGTCATCAGGATTCCGGTCGCATTGCTTCCCGCATAGGTCGCCGCCGAGCGGAACAGCACATCGACCGACGGCCTGTGCCGGGACACCAGCGGCCCGTCCTTGACCGAGACGTAATACTGGGCGCCGCTGCGCTGGAGCATCGTATGCCGGTTGCCCGGCGCGATGAGCGCCCGCCCCCGCAAGACCTTGTCGCCATCCGCCGCTTCCTTCACCTCGATGGCGCAAAGCGTGTCGAGGCGCTGGGCGAAGGCCGCGGTGAACTTTTCCGGCATGTGCTGCACGATGACGATGCCTGGGCAATCCGCGGGCAGCGCTTCAAGCACAACGCGAAGCGACTCGGTGCCGCCCGTGGACGCACCCATGCAGACGACGGTCTCGGTGGTCTGCGCCATTGCCTGGCGGGGAACCGGCCCCGGCAACATAACGTCGGCGCTCAATTTTGCGTTGGTTTTCGCTTCCCTGGCCCTGTGCGGCGGCAGGCGCTTCAAATTCGCGCGGGCTGCTCCCTTCACGGCTTCGCAAATGCGCATGCTCGACTCGATCAGGCCCTGCTTCGTATCCACGCGCGGCTTCAGGATCACATCGACCGCGCCCGCTTCGAGCGCCTGCATGAGCGTCGCGGAGCCTTCCTCCGTCAAGCTTGAGCACATCACCACCGGGATCGGGTGCTGCGACATCAGCTTGCGCAGGAAGGTGATGCCGTCCATGCGCGGCATCTCCACGTCCAGCGTAATCACGTCCGGCGCCGCCTGGGCGATTTTCCGGGCGGCGGCATAGGGATCGCCCGCCGTGCCCATAACCTCAATTTCCGGGTCGGCGCTCAAAATCCCGCTCAGGGTCTGGCGGACCGAGGCCGAGTCGTCGACGATCAAGACATGGACAGGATGGCCCATGATCAAACCTCCGCGCGAAAGACCGATGTGGCGACCTGGCTAAGCGGCAGATCGAACCCGGCGATAGTTTCCGAATGCCCCAGGAACAGGAAGCCGCCCGGCCTCAGGTGCCGGCAGAGCTGCTTCAGGACGCCCTGCTGAGTATCCTTGTCGAAATAGATCAGAATATTTCTGCAAAAAATCATGTGCATGTCTTTGTCCACGCTGTAAGGGGTCTGCATTAAATTCAACCGCTCGAAACGCACCGCGCGGCGCAACTCCGGAACGACGCGCACCCTGTCGCGCGCACCCTGCTTCGCGCGGAGCAGATAGCGTCTTCTGAGTTCCATGGGGATGGCGTGAGACATGGCCTCGGGATAGATCGCCTGCATTCCGATCTTGAGCACCTGCGTGCTGATATCGGTCGCCAGGATGGAAAAGCCTGGGATCGTCTCCCGCTGCTCCGCCAGGATCATCGCGAGCGTATAAGGCTCGGCGCCGATGGAACTGGCGGCGCTCCAAACCTTGAGGGGGCCGCGCGTCAGGATGCCCTGCTGGAGCAGCGCCGGTAGCGCTACGTCGACCAGGAAATCGAAGTGCTTCGGCTCGCGAAAGAAGTCGGTCTTGTTCGTCGTGACGGCGTCGATCAGGTGAATGGCTTCCTGGTCGAGGCCGCCCTGCTGAAACAGGAAGGCGCAGTAGTCTTGCAGCGAGGGCAGGCCCAGTGCCTGCGCGCGGCGGCGCAGCCTGCACTCCACCATGGTTTTCTTCGATGGCGGCATCTTGATGCCGCTGTAGCTCTCGATGAACTCCGCCAGGAACTCGAAGTTGGCGGGGCTCAGATAATCCAGCCCCATGCCGTCTGGCGTGGCCGGCCAGCTCTTGTCCTGGCCGGCGCGTGCCTCATTCGTTGTGTTCGCTCGCTTCATTACGCCGCGGCGGCGGTGTCAAAGAGCGCCGCCGTGTCCCCCTCTGAGAAAAGACGCGCCAGATTGAAGATGATGACGAAGCGCCCGTCGCGGTGCCCGACGCCCATGATGTATTCGGAGCGCCAGCGCACGCCGATGTCGGGCGCCGGCTCGATTTCGTCAGGGCTCAGCGCCATGACCTCGATGACCCTGTCCGCGACCAGGCCCAGCACCAGCGGCCGGCCCGCTATCGTAACTTCCAGCACGAGGATGCGGGTCGTCTCGGTTGGCGGAACCGCGGGCAGGCCGAGCTTGACGCGCAGGTCGAGCACGGGAATGCTGCGCCCGCGCAGATCGATGAGGCCAAGCAGATAAGGCGGCGCTTCGGGAATTTTGGACGCCTGACGCATGTCGAGGATCTCCAGCACCGATTCCACGGGGACGGCGAACACCTCCCGGTCGATCGCAAGGGTTACGAACTGCCCTTCCGTGGCGGTTTTTACCGCCATTCTGGTTACTGCGGCGCTCATGTTTCAATACCTCTCGAATTGACTATCGTCTGCATCGGGACCCTGGCTGCCAAGATCGAGCGAAAGTCCATCCGGGCGGTGCACGATGCCCTTCGCTTGCGCCTTCGCGCCAAGCGTCTTTGCAGGCGCCGGCGCCCTATGTGCCGCCAAACGGATTGCACTCTTCTGCGCCTTGGCCAGGGTGGCTGGAGCGCCCGCCGCAGGGGTATGCGCAAGGGCGCGGGCGCGGCCATTATTGCCGGTGTCGAAGAAGGAGATGCTTGAGTGCAGTTTTTCGGACTGGCCCGAGAGTTCCTCCGAGGTCGAGGCGATCTGCTCCGCAGCCGCGGCGTTCTGCTGAATCACCTTGTCGAGCTGCTGGATCGCCTGATTCATCTGATCGGCCCCGATATCCTGCTCCCGGCAGGCGGCGCTGATCTCTTCCACCAGCTCGGCGGTCTTCTTGATATCGGGCACAAGCTTCGCCAGCATCTCGCCGGCGTCCTGCGCAACCTTCATCGTGTCGCCGGAAAGGATGCCGATCTCGTTAGCCGCTGTCTGGCTCCTCTCCGCGAGCTTTCTCACCTCGGAGGCAACGACGGCAAAGCCCCTGCCATGCTCGCCAGCCCGGGCTGCCTCAACCGCGGCATTGAGGGCCAGCAGGTCGGTCTGCCGTGCTATCTCCTGCACGACGGTGATCTTCTGGGCGATGGTTTGCATGGCCCCAACCGCGCGCGAGACTGCCGCGCCACTGGCCTGGGCATCGGCCGAGGAGCGCTGGGCGATCTTCTGGGTCTGGCCGGCATTGTCGGCGTTCTGCTTGATATTGGCCGCCATCTGCTCCATGGACGCGGACGCTTCCTCGGCGGATGCGGCCTGCTCGCTGGCGCCGGCGGACAATTGTTCCGCACCCGACGAGAGCTGCTGGCTGCCCGACGAAACGTTCTCGGACGCGCCCATTGCATCGGCGACGACCTCCCGGAGTTTCAGAACCATGCGGTTCAGGGCATTGGCCATGTCCTTGATTTCGTCGTTGCTGTGGATCTTGAGTTCCTGCGTGAGATCGCCATCCGCGATGGTGCCGGCCATCGTCACCGCCCGGGACAGGCCGCGGCTGATACTGAGCGACATCCAGATGCCCGCGGCCACGCTGAGCAAAATCGCGACCGCGGCGGCCGCGAACAGAACGTCGCGCGCATGCAGGTAGATGCCCTCGGCTTCCGCCTTCGCCTGCTCCAAGGCCTTATGGATATTGGCCTGCATCTCGTTGATTTGCTTGTTGATCGCGCCCCGGATCTTTCTGCCTTCGCCCATCGAGAGGCTGGCGGCGCGTGCCTTGGACATCTCGGTGGCGAGAGCCATGATGCGGTCATTGGCGGGCGCCCATTTCTCGAACCGCTCGAAGAACTGANNACGCTGGCATCGGTGGTGGCCAAAATCGTATCGCGCTGCCTGATCTCGATATCCCGCAGCAGGATCAGGATGTCGCCAAGGGCGATGGATGCGCTCGCGTTTTCCGGCGTGGCGGCGAGACGCTCGCGAAGCGGCCGGAGCATCGATATGAACTCGTCCGTATGCCCTGCCTTTTCGGCGATGTCGAGCGCCTCCACGTTCGTGTCGTGCCGGCCGTACTCCAGGACTTTGTCCTGCAGTGGAATGTATTGCACGAAGAGGCGGCGCAATTCCTCGAATTTCTCGCGATTCACCGCCATAACGATATGAGAATAGTCCTCGATCTTAGTTAGAAGTTCTCCCCGGAGCGCGCGTGACCTCTCCTCGAAGTGCTTCGCATCGTTCGCGTCTGACGACACGATCAGGTTCAGGTCGTTCCGCAGCATGTCCAGGAAGGTAATCTCAAGATTGCTGATCTTGTCCAGGCGGTTGACCGGGCCGCTCACAAGCCCTTTGAGGGTATCGTCGATCGTGGCAAGGCCGTTCGAGCCGACCCATGCCGCGACGCCCGATAACAGGATGACGGCGGCAAAGGTGCTGGCTAGCTTTTGTTTGATCGTAAAACGCATTTGTTCGTTCCCGTTCGCTACGCCGATACTTCGGGCCGGGATGCTGAGAAGAAGGGTTTCCAGCGCATCCGGCATTGAGGGGGTGGCCACACGCAAATGCGCACCCGCCAAGGTTGTACAGATCTGAGAAGGTGCCTGCACCGATTTAAGATAGCGTTATGGCGGGGAGTGTTTTTTTGAGCGGCCTTAAGTTTAGCGAGGAAGCCGCAATGAATTAAAAAATCGTTCTCTTCGCCTACAGGTCTATTATAGTTAATATAGGCAAGGTAAACTGCGAACACTTGCATTCACTTTTAGCGTATTTCTGCGAATTTTTCCTCGTTTTGGGTCCGATTTCTGCGTTTCGAAACTACCGTTAAATATAAACGAGATTGTGAAATTAACCATAAAACAGCGCGCCCGCCTTTTGCCGCGCTGTGCCGGCTTCTAGAATCACGCCGTACTATCAGCTACTTACCGGCGTTAGTGTTTTAGAAAGGCGCAATTGTCTACATTTGAGCGTCGAAGGAAGCCGGGGGGAACCGCACAAAATCCGCCGCTGGCAGCAGGAAACAGGGTTAACGGGCACTTAACTCGAAAGGGCAACGCGATGGCGAAGTATTCCGAATTGGGAAGGCCCCCTCATCCTGTCCTTCTCCCGCAAGGGGAGAAGGAACGCTCGAAACGCGCTCAGCGCTTGGGGCATGGCACATCCCCTCTCCCCACCCGCATCCGCTTGCGGATGCGGGAACGCTGAGTGGCAAGCTCGCCAAGGCGAGCTTGCGGGGTGAGGGTGCCTTCCCAATTGCAACTTACGCCGCGTGTCTCTCGCCGGCGTGGACGTTCAAATCCGCCTTCTTCTGCAATGCCGATGAAAAGAGGGCGGCGACATCGAGGATCACGATGAAATCGCCATCGCGCTTGCCGATGCCGCGGATGTATTCGTGCCGCCAGACCATGCCGATCTTTGGGGTTTCCTCCATCTCGGCGGCCGCAATAGTCGTTACCTCGTGCACTTTTTCCGCAAGGAGGCCGACCGTGGTCAAATCGCCATCGAGATCCACCTCGATGACAACGACGCGCGTGTCGATGGTCGGAGGCCGTTCCTCCATGCCGAGCTTGTACCTGAGGTCCGCGAGCGGCACGATCTTGCCGCGCACGTTGATCAGGCCGCGCGCGAAGGGGCTGGAGGCCGGCACTTCGGTCACTGGCACGAGATCCAGGATCTCGCGCACGTACGATGCCTCCAGGGCGAAAGCCTGATTGTTGAGGTTGAAAGTGAGAACTTCCAGCGCATTCGTATCGTCGGGTTTTGTCATGTCCGCTCTCATTATTCGGCCGCCCTGAGGTTTTCTTCGTTCATCTGTCCGTATTCGACAAGATGCGGGATATCGAGGATGAGAGCGACAGCTCCATCGCCCAGGATCGTGGCTCCGGAAAACATCTCGATACTGGAATGCAGCTTGGTAAGCGACTTGATGACGGTCTGATGCTCGCCGATCACCTGATCGAGGGCCAGGCCGACCTTCATGCCGCCCGAGGACACGATCACGATCTTCTGGTACGGGTCCGGGGGCACCTTCGTCGCGAAAAGCTCGCGCAAGCGCAGGAAGGGCACCAGCTCGCCGCGGATATTGAGGAAGCTGTGGCTCCGGGTGCGGACATCCTCCTCGGGCGAAAGCTCCACGCATTCCTCGACCGCCGAGAGCGGCATGACGTAGCGGCCCTGTCCGACCCGGACCATCAGCCCGTCGATGATGGCCGTCGTCAGCGGCAGGCGCAGCGTGATCTCGGTGCCGGTGGCGGCGGTGCTGGAGAGGTCGATCTTGCCCCGCAAGCCCTCGATGGTGCGCTTTACCACGTCCATGCCGACGCCGCGGCCCGAAACGCTTGTCACCTGCTCGGCGGTCGAGAAGCCGGGCTGGAGCAGGATTTGGAAAAGCTCGTGGTCGGTGACAACGGCATCGGCCTGGATCAGGCCGCGTTCGATGGCGCGCGCGCGGATGCGCTCGCGGTTGAGCCCGCGCCCATCGTCGGTAATCGTGATGAGCACCTCGGTACCGGCGTGCCGCGCGGAGAGCTTGATTTGCCCCACTGGCGGCTTTCCGGCGGCCTGCCTGCCGGCAGGCTCCTCGATGCCGTGATCGATGCAATTGCGGATCAGGTGGACGAGCGGATCGTTGAGCTGCTCGATCATCGTCTTATCGAGTTCGGTCTCCTCGCCTTCCGTCACCAGCTCGACCTCCTTGCCGAGATCGTGCGAAAGGTCGTGCACGACGCGCCGGAAACGCCCGAACAGCGAGCCGATCGGCATCATCCGGATGCCCATCGTCGTATCGCGCAGCTCAAGCACCAGCCGCTCGATCTCCTCGGTAACGGCGCGGACCGCCTGGTCCGTGCTCGCCGCCGCGATCTGGGTGAGGCGGGATTGCGTAATCACCAGTTCGCCGACGCGGTTCATCAACTCGTCGAGACGCTCTGCCGGCACCCGGACGGAGGAGGCGACCTTTGCGGCTTCCGCGCTGCGGCTCTTGGCTTTTCCGGCCTCGGCAGGCGGCTGGCCCGCAGGCGGCTTTAACTGCGCCTGGACGCCGGTAGGCGTGCCTTCCTGCACAGCACCTTGGCTGGCCGGGGATGGCGCGGCACCCTTGGCGGCGGAAGCTCCGGCCTGGCTCTTTTCGACGCTTTCCATGGGTTCCATCTCAAGCTGCATCTCGTCGCGCACAAAAATGAATACGTCCTCGATCGCCTGGCGCGGCTCGGAGCTTGTGAGGAGGACTTCCCAGCCGGTGTAACAGGCTGCGGGATCGAGATCCTGAAGCAGCGGAATTTCGTCCGTCAGCGGCGTGACCGTGGCCGAACCGAGCGAGCAGAGTTCGTCCAGCAGCAGAATGGGGTTGGTCCCGTGCGCCAAGACATCGCGCGGCAACCGCATGCGGATGCGCCATGTGCGCGGGCCGGCGGCTGCAGGGGCGGATGACGCCGCGCTAGCACCCGAAGCAGCGCCAGCAGAGGGGCTGAGAGCGCCAAGCTCGGCCAAAATCGCCTCCCCAGCCCGGGCGTCGGCCTCCTCGGGACGCTCGATCAGAACCTGGATGTGATCGCGGGCTCTCAGAGCGAGAGCGATCAATTCCGGGCTCGACTCCGCCTTGCCCTGGCGCACCTTGTCGAACGCGGTTTCCACATGATGGGTGAATGCGGCGGCCGGCTCGAAACCGAACATCGCGCCGGAGCCTTTGATCGTGTGAAGCGCCCGGAAAGCGGTGTCGATCAAGGTACGGTCGCCGGGGTCGCCGGAGAGATCGAGGAGAGCCGATTCCAGCGTTGCGAGAAGGTCTTGCGCCTCCTGCTCGAACATCTTTTTGGGGTCTGCCGTGCTCATCAGCCAATTACCTTCTTCAAAGTATCGAGCAACTGTTGGGGCTGGAACGGCTTGGTGATCCAGCCGGTGGCGCCCGCCGCTTTCGCTTGCGCTTTCTTCGCCGCATCGCTTTCCGTTGTCAGGAGCAGAATGGGAACGCCCAAATAGGCGGGCAGCTTTCGCAGCTCCTTGACGAAGGTCATCCCGTCCATCACCGGCATGTTCAAATCCGTGATGATCACGTCGACTGTCTTGCTGCGAGCCTGGGCCAACCCTTGCGCCCCGTCCGCCGCTTCGAGCACGGTGTAGCCGGCGCCATCGAGCGTCATCTTCACCATCTGACGGATGCTTGCGGAATCGTCCACGCTAAGAACGGTTTTCATCGGACGCCTCGCTCATGAGCCAAAAAGCCCGCTGGCCATCGGGGCTGTCCGGCGTAAGGAAGCCGCCCCGCGCCAGCACGCTGCCAAGGGCTCCTTCCGCCGCGTGAGAAAGGGTCAGGCGCTTGCCTCCGGCGGCCGCGGATTTGCGCGCGGACAGCAAGAGCTGCACAAGGCTCAGATCGGCCTCGGTGATTTGCGAGCAGTCCACGGTTATCGAGGAAGCGGTTCGGAATGCCTCCAGCAACAGGGAGTGACTCTGATCGGCGGTCCGGACGGTGCGAGCACCATCGAGGCTGATTGCCGTATGAGACAGCTCTTCTTGCGATGCGGCCATGCCGGTATGCCCTTCCTACTGCAACGACAGATTGTGGAAAGGTGCCAGAACCCGGTAAATCGACCATGAACGGGCGGTGCGCCGGGAAATTTTGTCAAACGCGCGGCAGGCGGACGGCGCTATCGCATGGAACGTCTCTTTACGGAATAGGAACCGCCGGCCGGAACTCGGATGAACTTGTTGCGATGAGTAGGGATTCCTCTGGTGCGGCTAGCCGAAAGTCCAATGTGACAATCGGTTGCCTGCGTCATAGCATCGCATACATAAAGGCTGTTCCTTGAATGGGCGACCTATGCCAGGAGAGGTAACTGTCCATGCACTTCTGGAGAAACTGGGCTCGCACCATCCACCGCGCAGGACGCCAATATAAGCAAGGGAGGAAACCATGAAGATTTGGACGAAACCGTCGCCGACGGCAACCGACGCAGGGTTCGAGGTGACGCGCTATTTGCCGTCCACGCTGGATGTCGCTGCAAAACGGACCTGCAAGAAATAACATAAGACGCAGTTTCCGCATGGATTCCAGGTCTAGGGAGCGCTCAAGGCGGTTTTCGTGAGGTATTCGGGAGGTACCTCGCGGCAGAGTGAGACGGTTAAGATGCGCCGTCTCACTCCTACGTCCGGGTAATAAGAAACACAGCCCGGGCGACCCGGTGCAATGGGTCTACTTATATATGTAATTATACAAGAGAATGAGGCATGGGCGCCTGTTCCGGGATCGCCTATCCGCCGTCAGGGAAAAACCAGGACGATCCACTCGCAACTCAGCGCGGGGCGCTCCTCGTTCTCGATCTCCAGAAGGCATTCCCGTGTGAACGCGAGGCCCCCGGCCTTTCCTTCGACCTTGGTGATCCGGTGCGTCAGGCGCACGCGGGCGCCCGCCCTCACCGGGCTAATGAAGCGCAGCCGGTCGAAGCCATAATTGATCGCCCGCGACACGCCAGTGAAATCCAGCGTGCGGGCGGAGAGCGGCGTCAGCATCGACAAGGTGAGAAAGCCGTGGGCAATCGTGCCTCCGGTCTCGCGGGCCGCCCGCTCCACATCGACATGGATCCATTGACGATCGCCGGCCGCATCGGCAAAGCGGTCGATCTGCTCCTGGCTGACGAGGTGCCAGCCTGAAGAGGGCAGCCCCGAGCCGGCAAGGCTCGGCAGCTCGCTATAGTCGATAACCCGTTTCATGCCGCATCAAAAGAAGGCCTGCAGCCCCGTCTGCGCGCGGCCGAGGATGAGAGCGTGAATGTCGTGCGCGCCTTCATAAGTGTTCACCGTTTCAAGGTTTTGCGCGTGACGCATGACGTGATATTCGATCTGGATGCCATTTCCGCCGTGCATGTCACGGGCTTGGCGCGCAATGTCAAGCGCCTTGCCGCAGTTGTTCCGCTTGATGAGCGAAATCATCTCCGGCGCCGCTTGTCCCTCGTCCATGAGGCGCCCGGCCCGGAGCGCTGCTTGCAGGCCAAGCGCGATCTCGGTCTGCATATCGGCAAGCTTCTTTTGATAGAGCTGGGTGTTGGCGAGCGGCCGGCCGAATTGCTTGCGGTCGAGGCCGTATTGGCGGGCACGCATCCAGCAATCCTCTGCCGCCCCCATGACGCCCCAGGCGATGCCGTAGCGCGCGCGGTTGAGACAGCCGAACAGGCCTTTCAGGCCGGAAACGTTGGGCAGCAGGCTTTCCTCCGGCACCACAACGCCGTCCATGACAACCTGGCCTGTGATGGAGGCGCGCAGGCTGAGCTTGCCGCCGATCTTGGGCGCGGAAAGCCCCGCCATGCCCTTTTCGAGGATAAAGCCGCGGATCTGCCCGTCATGCGCGGCCGATTTCGCCCAAACCACGAAAACGTCCGCAATCGGCGCGTTGGAAATCCAGGTCTTGGAGCCGGAGAGGCGGTAGCCATTGGAGATTTTTTCCGCCCGCGTCTTCATGCCGCCAGGATCGGAGCCGGCATCCGGCTCGGTCAGGCCGAAGCAGCCCACCAGTTCGCCGGTGGCGAGTTTCGGCAGATATTTCCGCTTCTGCTCCTCCGAGCCATAGGCCTCGATTGGGTACATGACCAGCGAGGACTGCACGCTCANNATCATCGAGCGGTAGCCGGAGTCGACCCGCTCGATCTCGCGCGCGGCGAGGCCATAGGACACATAGCTTGCGCCGCCCCCGCCATAGACCCCGGAAACCGTCATGCCTAAAAGGCCAAGTTCGCCCATCTCGCTGAAAATCGCGCGGTCGGTCTTCTCCTCCAGGTAGGCTTGCACGATACGGGGGCCAAGTTTCTCCTGCGCGTAGTCGCGGGCGGTCTTCGCGACCAAGCGTTCGTAGTCCGTGAGCTGGGCGTCCAGAAGAAGCGGGTCCGCCCATTGAAATGCGTTGCTGAAAATGTCCGCCATCGCGATGCCCTCTGAGCTGGTCACCATTCAACTGCCCGATTGCCCGGATGTTTCCGCCGGGTGACGAGGTGTTGTAGATTATTTAGCATAAGATAAGCGATGGGACGGGCCGTGTGGAGGAGACGCAACCGTTACAGGACGGGACGCCGCCATCGAGTTCACAAAAGAATAAGCGCCTGCGGATAACAAGGGCGTCAGGGGAGGGACTTCGATGCCAGGGACGAATGGAAATGCCGCCGCCTATTTCGTGGAGCGCCACCGGGCAGGGCCAATTGCGGCGAAGCCCGCGTTCGTGGAGGCGGGGCCTGACGGGCGGACCGTCACCTATCGGGACCTGGCGCTGCAATCGGACAGAATGGCCGCGCTTTACGAGCGGCACGGGTTGCGGGCGGAGGATCGCGCCGCGATGCTGGTGCTCGACCTGATCGAGTTTCCCATTATTTTCTGGGGAAGCCTCAAGGCCGGCATCGTGCCCATTCCGCTCAACACGCTCCTCCCGGCGGGCTTGTACAACGCCACACTGCTGGACAGCCGGGCGCGCGCGCTTTTCGTATCCGCCGAGCTGTTGCCCACCGTCGAGCCCGCCCTTGCTGGGAACCCCTATTTGCAGGCGGTTTTCGTGATCGAGCGCGGCAAGCCGGGGGCGGCTTCCTCCTCTTCCTTCCTGTGCGGACCGTCCGGGGACAACGGCAAGCAGCACAGCGGCGTCGAGACGCTTTCGTTCGCCGCGGAACTCGCCGCGTCGGAACCGCGCCCCATGCTCGATGCGAGCGAGGACGCGATCGCGTTCTGGCTATACTCCTCCGGCTCGACTGGCGCTCCCAAAGGCGTGCGGCACGTGCACGGTAGCCTTAAATTCACGGCCGATACCTATGGCCGCCAGGTTCTGGGCATAGAGGAGCAGGATGTCGTTTTCTCCGCCGCCAAGATGTTCTTCGCCTACGGCTTCGGCAACGCCGTAACGTTCCCGATGTCGGTTGGCGCGACCACGGTCATCCTGCCGGACCGGCCCACCCCCGACAGCGTGCTGGCCGTGATCGAAGAGACGCGGCCCACAATTTTTTACGCTGTCCCAACGCTTTACGCGGCGATGGTGGCCAAGCTCGAAGGCAAGAGCCCGGCGGGCACCGGCCGCCTGCGCCGCTGCATCTCGGCCGGCGAGGCATTGCCTGAGGACGTAGGCAAGCGCTGGAGGCAGATTGCCGGCGTGGACATCCTGGATGGCGTGGGCTCGACGGAACTTCTGCACATCTTCCTGTCGAACCGGCCCGGAGAGGTTGTTTACGGCACATCCGGCGTCGCCGTGCCTGGGTATGAATTGCGTCTGGTTGGCGAGCGCGGAAACCAAGTCAAGGCGGGCGAGATCGGCGAGCTTCTGGTGAACGGCGCCTCGGCGGCGGACGGCTATTGGAACCAACGCGACAAAAGCCGCTCGACCTTTGAAGGAAACTGGACACGGACGGGCGACAAATACGTGCTGCGCGAGGATGGCCGCCTCGTCTACTGCGGGCGCACCGACGACATGTTCAAGGTGAGCGGCATGTGGGTGTCGCCCTTCGAGATCGAGCAGGCGCTCGTCTCGCATCCGTCGGTGCTCGAAGCCGCGGCCGTTGCCCAGCGCGATGCCGATGGCCTTGAGAAGCCGAAAGCTTACGTGGTGCTGAAGCCGGGCGCGAGCGCGGACGGCATCGCCGAGGCTCTCAAGGCCCACGTGCAGGACAAGATCGGCAAGTGGAAATATCCCCGCTGGATCGAGGTTGCCGCCGAACTCCCGAAGACCGCGAACGGCAAAATCCTGCGCTTCAAGCTTAGGGAAAGGCAGGGCGCCGAGTGTCAGGCGGGAGAACGGGGAGGGTAAGGGTTCGAGGCGGGCGGAAGCTTGAAGCACGCGCCCGGACGCAAATTATCGCTTCTTTGCACCGCGTTTTCTCCCCAGTGTTCTTTCTCCGGTTACCTGCTGGGTGCTACTTGCTTGCGATGCAAAGGGGCGGTCAATATACTCAATTTGGCATATAATTACCAAAATGATTAGATGAGAGGCGCCAAGCCGCACCCGCGACGTGAGAATGCCGTGCCATGACGGCCCGGAAATTGCTTACTACGAAGCGTTCGGCGGAATAGGTGCCGGCCCAGGGCGGCCGGCTTGCTTTTGACGGAGGGGTGAAAGCTATGTATCGGATCGTTCGGTGCGAGGCATTTTCGAGCACGTCCTTTTTATGGGATGTTTATGCTCCCGACGTGGCGCAATCCGCTCTGCCCGGTCACTTCGTCATGGTGCGCCTCGACGAGGGGGGCGAGCGCATCCCATTGACGGTTGCCGACTACGACCGCGAGCGCGGAACGGTCACGGTTGTCGTGCAGGCGCTCGGCAAGACGACGCGCGAGATGCGCGACAAATACCGCGAAGGCGACGAGTTCGCGGATTTTGTCGGTCCCCTGGGCCTGCCGCAACACGTCGAAAAGGTGGGACATGTCGTGCTGGTTGGCGGCGGCTTGGGCGTCGCTCCGGTCTATCCGCAATTGCGGGCGTTCAAGGAAGCCGGTAATCGCACAACGGCAATCATGGGCTTCCGTTCCAAGGATCTCGTGTTCTGGGAGGACAAATTCCGGAACTACTCCGACGAACTCATCATCTGCACCGACGATGGCAGCTACGGCAAGCCAGGGCTTGTCACGGCTGCGTTGCAGGAGATCCTGGAGACTGACAAGCCCGATCTGGTGATCGCTATCGGCCCGTTGCCGATGATGCACGCCTGCGTCGAGACCACGCGCCCGGCTGGCGTCAAGACCATGGTCTCCCTAAACACCATCATGGTCGACGGCACCGGCATGTGCGGCTCGTGCCGCGTCACCGTTGGCGGCGAGGTGAAATTCGCCTGCGTCGACGGGCCGGATTTCGACGGCCATCTCGTGGATTTCAAAGAGCTGTATGCCCGCCAGAAGCGGTTCAAGCCCGAAGAGGGTGAGGCAAACGAGCGCTTCGATCACATCTGCAATCTTGAGAAAATACTCATCGTCGAAGGCAAACGCACCTACAAGAAGTTCTCGGCTGTCGAGCCGCATCAGGTGCCGATGCCCGAGCGCAACGCCAAGGAGCGCGTGACCAATTTCAAGGAAGTCAACCTCGGCTACTCCTTGGCCGACGCCTTCCGCGAAGCCGAGCGCTGCATCCAGTGCAAGAAGCCCACCTGCATCGCGGGCTGCCCGGTCGGCATCGATATTCCCACCTTCATCCGGCAACTTCTGCTGAACGATATCGACGCAGCGCTGGAGACGATCTACGAGGCGAGCATCTTCCCCTCGATCTGCGGCCGCGTCTGCCCGCAGGAGAGCCAATGCGAGGCGCAGTGCATCGTCATCAAGCATAAGCAGTACGAGGCTGTTGCCATCGGCCGGCTCGAACGTTTTGTGGGCGATAACGCGCGCCCCCCGAAGGCAGTGCCACCCGTTTTCGAACACAAGATCGGCAAGGTGGCCATCGCGGGCTCGGGTCCGGCGGGGCTTGCCGCCGCGGCCGACCTCATCCGCTATGGCGCCGATGTCACTGTCTACGAGGCCCTGCATGTGTTGGGCGGCGTGCTGCAATACGGCATNNAAGGACTATGGCGTCAAGTTCGAGACCAACAAGGTGGTCGGCAAGACCTTCACCATCGATCGGTTGATGAAGGATCGCGGTTTCGACGCGGTGTTCATCGGGGCGGGCGCGGGCGCGCCGGCCTTCCTAGGCATTCCGGGCGAATTTGCCGGCCGGGTCTATTCCGCCAACGAATTCCTCACCCGCATCAATTTGATGGGTGGCGACCGCTTCCCCTATCTCGACACCCCCGTCAGCCTTGGCAGCAGCGTCGTTGTGATCGGCGCGGGCAATACGGCCATGGACTGCTTGCGCGTGGCGAGGCGGGCAGGCGCAAGCACGGTTCGCTGCGTCTATCGCCGTTCCGAAGCCGAGGCGCCCGCGCGCATCGAGGAAATCCGCCACGCCAAGGAAGAGGGTATCGATTTCTTTTTCCTGCACAGCCCGGTCGAGATCCTCATCGACGAGAATGGCGATGTGCGCGGCATGAAGGTGCAGAAAATGGAGTTGGGCGAGCCGGACGAGCGCGGACGCCGCAAGCCCATCGCCCTCGACGAATTCACGGAGCTTGAGTGCGACACCGTGATTTACGCGCTCGGCACCAAGGCCAACCCGATTATCGGCCAGTCGGCGCCGGGCCTGGCGCTCAACCGCTGGGGCAACATCGTCGCGGACGGCGACACGCTGTCGACCAGCCTGCCGGGCGTCTTTGCCGGCGGCGATATCGTGACCGGCGGCGCGACCGTCATTCTCGCCATGAGTGCAGGCCGCCGCGCCGCCAAGGCTATCGCCGGCTGGCTGCAAAGCGGAAAGGCCGCCTGGCCCGTGACGCGCGAGGCCGCCGATGCGTTCGTTGTCGGTAAGCCGGTAGCGAAAGCGGAGGCCGGCGCCGCGGCGCTTTGCCCGAAGTGCCGTCAGCCCGTTGAGGGGGACGAAGCCTACATCTGCTGCGCCAACGCCAGGCTCGAATGGCGTTGCGAGCAATGCGGCAAGGTCAGCGAGGGTTTCGCCTTCCCCTACGGCATGTGTCCGTATTGCGGCGGCACGCTAAAGGCTCTCGAACGCGCCGGCGTCACCGGCGAAGCCGGAATTGAGGCCATCCGCACTGCCTTCGAAATCGAGGTGGGCGGCCTGGAATTCTATACCAAGGCATCCAGGCAATCCACCGATCCAGCGCTGAAGGACCTGTTCGGCAGGCTCGCCGCGATGGAGCACGAGCACATGGCGACCCTATCCCGCCGCTATCATCTCCCCATCCCCGAAACCTACGAAGGTTTCCGCGCCGATCTGGCTGCTGTGAGGGCGGGCATCGACGGCAGCATCGACGACCCAGCCACCTTATTCAAGGCGGCGATAGCGTTCGAGCAGCGCGCGGTAACGTTTTTCAGCGAACGTGTGCAGGCGGTGCCTGCGGGATCTGTCGAGCAGCAGCTTTATCAAGAGCTTGCCGCCGAAGAGAGGGAGCACGTCGCTTTGCTGGAGACCGAGTTCGCGCTCTGGACGAAGGGCAGGCAAGGCCTGCTTTAAGCGCTCGTGCGAGTTCCGGGGGGAGAGTTCCCCCCGGCAGACGGAGCCGGCCAATCCCGGCCTCTACGGAGGCGGCATCCGGCTTCACATGCTACGCCGGCCCGGCTTACATCATGCAGCCCATGCCGGCTAAAAGCTCGTTCGCCTTCATCTTCTGCTCATCGCTTAAGGCGGCATAGAGAGCGGTGAGCGCAGGCTTCAACTCTTTGAGCGTCGCGGCTTTCGCCTCCAAGGCGGCAATGCGCGCGTCGAGGCGGCTGGCTGGCGACTTTGCCTGCGCAACAGCCATCAACATGGTGTCGTGCACGCCCTTGATAGCGTCGAGGCTCTTCTTGAAGGCGCCGGCATAGGCCTCCCAGGCCCCATTCTGCTCGCCGGCGATGGCAAGGCTGGCTTTAAGAAAGGCAAGGCGGCCTTCGGTGTGAGCCGCTGAGCCGCCACCCATCGGGCAATGCCCCTGCCTCCCCATCATTCCGCCGCCGTGCATCATGCCTCGCATCATTCCGCGGCGGCGCATCGTGCCAGGCATCGCGTCTTCCATCATCCGGCCGTCCTGCATCATGCCGGGCATCGTGTCTTCCATCATCCCGCCGTCCTGCATCGTGCCGGGCAGTGTATCGTCCATCATCCCGCCCTGCGTCTGCGAAGGCGCCTGGGCTTGGGCAGCGATGGCAAGAGCGGCGGAAACGGCAAGAACGGCACCCAAACGAACTAAGCGGGTAGTCGATGTATTTTGCATGGATTTCTCCTTCATCGGTTTCTCCCATCGCCCGCCGCACCGCTGTTGGGCTTTATTGCGGTGCCTTGCGGCGGGCTTCGCTGGCGAACGCCGGTCTGGACGCCGCGATCGCGGCCTGCATCGCAAAATGCTCATTCCAGTCCGGCGAAGCGCTGCGCCGTATTCGTGGATATAACCGGATACCTTAACTATTGCTCCGGTCAGGCCGCGAATCCTTCAGTCGTGGGTAACGGGGGCTTGCTGGGAAGGATACGTTTCCGCCTGCCCAAGGCGGCGGAATAGCAAAGCAGGCGTTGCGAAAGATTGAAAATGGGATGTAATATGAGCGCTATTAGAAGGATATCGCATGCCGGAGCCAGAGGTCACCCGCCAGGATTTGAAGCGCGTCGAGGATCGCGTGGAGTTCGTCGCGCAGGAAGTCGACGGCGAGAGGCTGCTCTCCCGTTATATTCTTCAGCAGGCGCGTCAGAATGGCGACGATTTAGCCGTAGTTAAAACACGCGTCGAGCGCATCGAGGGCAAGGTCGAGAAGCTGGAGCAGAAGGTTGACCGGCTTGAACAGAAAGTTGACCGGCTTGAGACTGAAGTGCGCGGGCTAAGGAACGATTTTAATTCGTCTCAGGAGAAGCTTCCGGGAATGATCGCCGAGGTCATGCGCGAAGTGCTGCGCGAGAACCGGGGCTGATGGCGGCCTTGCGGGCAGTTTGAACGAACTGTATCGCCTCATTCAAATCTTTACGTTTCGCATCGACGGCGCAGGCCGGCGGCCTCACCTGCCGCCGCCAAAAATCGCGGCGTGCGTCTTGAGCGCGAACATATCCGTCATGCCGGCGACGAAATCGCCTACCGCCCGCTGGCGCGCCGCCGCGTCGCCCGCGCTGGACGCCACGCTCAGCCCAGCATCGGCGCTCATCGCCTCCGGATGCTCCGAGAAATAATCGTAAAGCTGGCGCAGCATGGCCGCCGCGGCGGCCATTTTTTCCGCGATGGCTGGATGCATGTAGACCCGCTTCATCAGGAAGCTCCGCAGCTCCGCGATCCCGGCGGCCATCGCCGGCGAGAAGTCCACGAGCGGCCCGTTCAACGCGCGCACATCGTCGCTCCACAGTGGTGCGGCATCGGCGATCCGGGCCAAGGCTTCGGCCCGCACGTCCTCCACCATGCCTGAGATCATGCGCCGGATCGTCTCCCAAATCAGCACCGAGCCGGAAATATCGCCATAGGCGGCGCGCGCCGCGGCAATCGCCCGGCCCACAACCGGCACCCCCTCCAGTTCCTTGACCGTGATGTAGCCCGCGCGGAAGCCATCGTCGATGTCGTGGTTGTTGTAGGCGATGTCGTCCGCCACCGCCGCAACCTGGCCCTCCAGCGAGCAATAGGTGCCAAGCCCGAGGTCATAAGCCTTCGCGAACTCGCGGATGGCGTGCGGCAGGCCCTTTTCCGCATAGCGTCCAATGGGCTGGCCGCCCGCGTCGGTCAGCGGGCCGTTGTGCTTGACGATGCCTTCGAGCGTCTCCCAGGTCAGGTTCAGCCCGCGGAACGAGGCATAGCGGTGCTCCAGATGTGTCACCACGCGCAGGCTCTGTGCATTATGATCGAAGCCGCCAACCGCCTGCATCGCCGCGTTGAGTGCGTCCTCGCCGGCATGGCCGAACGGCGTGTGGCCGAGGTCGTGGGCCAGCGCAACGGTCTCCACCAGGTCCTCGTTGAGCGAGAGCGAGCGCGCCAGCGTCCGCGCGATCTGCGCCACCTCCAGGCTATGCGTCAGCCGGGTGCGGTAATGGTCGCCCTCGTGATAGATGAACACCTGCGTCTTATGGATGAGCCGGCGGAACGAGGTCGAATGCACGATGCGGTCGCGGTCGCGTTGATACACCGTGCGCGAGGGGCAGGGTGCCTCCCCATGAAGCCGGCCGCGGCTTTCCTCAGGGTGCGCGGCGTAGCTGGCAAGCGCGGACATGCGCGATCTCCTTGGGGCTGGCACAACCCGAGGCAAGTTCGCCCCATTGGCCGCGAGCGTCACCACGCGAACTTGCCTCGGATAAGTTGCCCTAGATTCAATAGCTTGCCAGTACGCCCGATCCGCGGAAAATCCCGTGAGCGCTCGCGGCAAACGGGGCGGGATTTCCTGCGGGGCGTGCTAGCTGGTTGACAACGGCGCGCGAACATCCAAACTCATTTGCGAAGGTTCAATGCAGGCGAACGAACAGACATGCCGGACAATGCCAACATAAGCGTTAGCGATCGCGCCGCCAACCGTATCCGCGAAATTATGGCGCAGGAAGCGGGGCAAGGCGCGCTGCGCATCAGCGTGGCGGGCGGTGGCTGCTCGGGGTTCCGCTACGATTTCGAGATCGTGGCCGGCACGAANNTCCGTGCCCTATATGGCCGGCTCCCAGATCGACTATGTGGACGAGCTGATTGGCGCCTCGTTCAAGATCCACAACCCGAATGCAACCGCGTCCTGCGGCTGCGGCACCTCCTTTTCGATCTAGTGCGCTGGAGGCGGATATGCCCGCCCAACGCGAGATGCTGGCGGCGTCCGGTGCGGAAGGCCGCAAGCATGGCGCGGAAGATGCACTTGCCCATTTGGCGGGACAGTGCGCGGCACACTGGCAATGCCAAGGTTCGTTTCTCCGGCGGCGGCGCTATAGCCAAATTTCATAACACTATCCT
>PMBZ01000268.1 GCA_003153975.1 Hyphomicrobiales bacterium | reverse complement strand
CAGGTCCTCGTCGCGGAAGCAGCGCGCGATCTGGTAGTAGCGCTCCATCCCCGAATCCATGAGGAGCTGCTTGAAGAGCTGCGGCGACTGCGGCAGCGCGTAGAACTCGCCCTCGTGGATGCGCGACGGCACGAGGAAGTCGCGCGCGCCTTCGGGCGACGAGGCGGTCAGGATCGGCGTCTGGAACTCGAAGAAGCCTGCATCCTGCATGCGCCGCCGCATGGAGGAGACGATCTGCTGGCGCTTCACGATGTTCTTGTGCAGGCTCTCGCGGCGCAGGTCCAGGAAACGGTATTTGAGCCGCGTGTCCTCGGGATAGTCCGGTTCGCCGAACACCGGCAGGGGCAGTTCCTCGGCCTTCGAAAGCACGTCGAGCTTGCCAATGCGCACCTCGACCTCCCCCGTGGGCAGGTTCGGGTTCACGGTATCGCCCTCGCGGACCAGCACCTTGCCATCGATGCGGATTACCCATTCGGCGCGCGCCAGTTCGGCGGCCTTGAACGCCGGGTCGCTCGGGTCGGCCACGCATTGGACGAGGCCGTAATGGTCGCGCAAGTCGATGAACAGGAGCCCGCCATGGTCGCGCACGCGGTGCACCCAGCCGGACAGGCGCACGGTCTTGCCGGCATCGGCCTTGCGCAGCGCACCGCAAGTCACGCTGCGATAGGCGTGAATCGCACCGGCCGGGGCATCCGCCTTCGCGCCGGCCGCTCCCGCAGGCCCGTTCTTCTTCTTGCCCGTAGCCCCGGCCGCTTCCGGCGTGGCGGCAGACGTTTCCTTTTTCCCGGAAATAGCGGGTTTGGCGCGCCCGCGCTGCGCGGATTTTTCCACAGTTCTAACCCTCTTGAACCTATTCTGCCTGCGCCAACCCTGCCTCTGGCAATGGCCGCAAAAGCAGCTTAAAGAAGACCGTAATCCGGGCTTGCGCACGCGTGCGGCGCGAGCCGGTATCCCGCCCGAACAGCGCACGCAGCGTCATATTTGTCAAGGTTGGACGCCTTTTTTGGGCTGCCTCCCACAACTTGAGCAATAAGTGTCCTATGATCGACCTTCCCGCAGTAATTATCTCCACCGCAGACCTGGAGCAGGCCTGCGAATACCTGAGCAAGCAGCCCTTCGTAACGGTCGACACGGAATTCCTGCGCCAGACCACCTACAGGCCCAAGCTGTGCCTCATCCAGATGGCGGGCGTAGGGCTGGAAGTGGCGGTCGATCCCTTGGCGGGCCTCGATTTATCCAGCTTTTATAGACTCATGGCCAACGAGGCCGTGGTCAAGGTCTTTCATGCGGCCCGCCAGGACGTCGAAATCATCCATCAGGAAGCGGGCATCATCCCAACCCCGATCTTCGACTCGCAGATTGCCGCGATGGCGCTGGGCCACGGCGAGGCCATCTCCTACGGCACGCTGGTCAAGAAGCTGCTGAAGCTCAACCACGACAAGACCTATCAGTCGATAGACTGGTGCCAGCGGCCGCTAGGCCCCCGCCAGATCGAGTATGCCCTGGGCGACGTGACCCATCTTCGCGACATTTATACGAAGCTCAGCAAGCGCTTGCAGGAAACCGGACGCGAATCCTGGCTTGAGGAGGAGGTCGCGGTGCTGACCGACCCCAAGACCTACGCCTTCGATCCCGCCGATGCCTGGAAGCGCATGAAGCTGGCCGGCAAATCGCGCCTCGGCAAGCTCATCATCATCGAGCTTTCGGCTTGGCGCGAGCGCACCGCGCAAAGCGAGAACGTGCCGCGCGGCCGTGTGCTCAAGGACGAGGCCATCTACGAGATTGCCAAGCACGCGCCGCGCTCGCTCGACGCGCTGACACGGCTGCGCACGGTGCGCGAGAGTGTCAAGGCGCGCGGAGAGGCCATCCTGCGCTGCGTGGCCGTCGCACTCGCGATCGACCCCGCCGAAATATCCCTGCCCGAAGCGCACGCCGAGCTGCCTGCCGCCGCCTCCGCGACCGTCGAGCTGCTGCGGGTGCTGCTCAAGGCCGTTTCGGCGGAACTCAACATCGCGCCCAAGCTCCTGGCCAGCGCCGACGACCTCGAAAGGCTCGCGCAATATGACGACGCCGATATCCCCCCCTTGCGCGGCTGGCGGCGCGAGTTCTTCGGCGAGAAGGCGCTGGCGCTGAAGGCCGGCACGCTGGCACTCGGCATCAAGAACAGGGAAATCCGGTTGTTTCCGCTGTAGAGCGCGGCATCCTCATTCGCCGTCATGGCCGCACTTGATGCGGCACATCCAGAAAGGTGTGCAAAGGATTGATTGGTTATATGGATGGCCGGGGCAAACCCGGCCATGACGCCGGGCGTTACAGGCGGCCCCAAATCTAGAAGATCAGCATGAAAACCACGCCGATCGAGAGGGAGGTACCGAGCGGCAGGTAGAGCCGGAAATTGCCGCGCTCGATGACGATATCGCCCGGCAGATGCCCAAGCCCCAACCGCCCAGCCGCCAGCCAGATCAGACCCGCCGCGATCAGTACGGCTCCAATGACGATAAGCGCTTTTGCCAGTTCCATGGCGGGACTTCCTTACCCCCATCGCTTGACCTCGCCGTTTACGTCCTGTTAACGCTCCCTGGCCCCATTCTAGACCCGGAAGGGCTCCTTTCGATGTTGATTCAATGTACCATAGAAGTTTTGATGAAGCGTTAATCGGCCATGTTGTTGCGATAACACAACTATTTCGCGGTAATGGCGCCGTACTTTGGTTAATTGCACATCTTAGCGCATATTTAACGGGACTTTTCAAACATAGAAATCAAGCAAAAACGATGAAAAATTCGCATAAATGCGCGTGTGGAACGCATCGGCTCATCGCATTTACCATCTCTGCATTAACTATAGTGAGCGCCTGCGCGAAATTGACGATCCATTCACCACTCACATGCGCCGTCATCCCTATCGTCTGCCTGGGGTCGCTTCCTGCCGTTCAGGATATCCGAACCG
>PMBZ01000108.1:10064-23656 GCA_003153975.1 Hyphomicrobiales bacterium | reverse complement strand
CGGGTTTTGGCGTGAACTGGGTATAGACAAATAGCGCAACTCGTTGATGGCGGCGATGGCGGCCTCACGTTCCTTTGTGCGTCTCAGGAGCTTGTAGCAAAGACGCTCCAGCTCGCTCCGGTCCACGTCGATTTGAACGGTGGGCTGGCAATCCAACGGATCGTTAAAACATCTTGGATCGGCGTAATACGCCTCGGCGCGGGTGAGCAATCTGAGCGATTGCGTGCTGAAAGCGCAATATTTGTAAAGTTTTTGCGGAAGCATAGCGCTCATGAAACCCTCCCCAGGTGATTCTTGAGCGGCATTGGAGCTTGAGGCAGGCTTCAACGCAACCGCCGTTCCGCCGCCATCCCCTGCTACATTCGCGCCGGAGGCGCCTGCCAACAGCTTTCATGGGGGCGCGGGACACCCCTCCCGGTCCGGCTGCAATAGACTCAGCACCCGCCGCCGGAATGCGAGCCAGGCAGCGCTTCTCCGGCAGAAGGCCGTCTTTTCCATTAGAATTCAATACCTTCCTGCGCCTTGAAGCCTGCCGCGAAGTGGTGCTTCACCACGCCCATCTCCGTCACGCAATCGGCGGCGGCGATCAGCTCCGGCTTGGCGTTGCGGCCGGTCACAACCACGGTCAGCTCCGGCCGGCGGGCCTTCAGCGCCTCGATCACAGCGGCCAGCGGCAAATAATCGTAGCGCAGCGCGATGTTCAGCTCGTCCAGGATCAGAAGCCTGATGCCGGGATCGGCCATCAGTTCGCGCGCCTTGGCCCAGGCCGCTTGCGCCGCCTGGATGTCGCGCTCCTTGTCCTGCGTTTCCCAGGTGAAGCCCTCACCCATGGTGTGCCACGACACTTGGTCGCGGAAGCATGCGAAGGCCGCGCGCTCGCCGGTCTCCCTGCCGCCCTTGATGAACTGCACCACGCCCACGCGCCAGCCGTGGCCCAGCGCCCGCAGCGCAAGCCCCCAGGCGGCGGTGGACTTGCCTTTGCCCGGCCCCGTGTGGACGATCAGAAGCCCGCCGCCCGCGCTTTTTGACGCTACCTCGGCGTCTTGCACGGCCTTGCGTTTTTCCATCTTCGCCCTGTGGCGCGCCGCCCCGGAGGAATTACTCATCTTTCAACACCATGGGCAGGCCTGCTGCCATGAACACCACCTTGTTCGCGATGGCCGCCACCGCTTGGCTGAGCCGGCCGGCGCGGTCGCGGAATTCCCTGGCCAGCGCGTTATCCGGCACGATGCCAAGGCCTACCTCATTCGAGACAAACACAACCGGCGCGCGCGAGGTCTGTGCTGCGGCGATCAGGCGGGCGGTTTCGGCCTCCGCGTCCCTGCCAGCCAGCATGAGGTTGGTGAGCCAAAGTGTCAGACAATCGACCAGAAGCGGCCGGGTTCCGGCCTCAAGCAGCGGTGCGAGATCGAGCGGCACCTCGGCGGTCTGCCAGCCATCCCCGCGCCGCCGCTGGTGATGCGCAATACGCTCGCGCATCTCGCCGTCGAGCGCCTGCGCCGTCGCACAATAGACCCAGGGCGGCGGCAGCGCCGCGATTAGACGCTCCGCATAGGCGCTCTTGCCGGACCGCGCCCCGCCAAGAATGAGTGTGATCGAGTTCTTCAGGGCAACCTCTTTGCGCCAATGAACGGATTGGAAATTATTCGGCCAGGGTGCGCGGGGTTATTTGTGTTGAAGCCGGCGCCGCCAATATCGCGGGTTCCTTTTATGATGAGCGAGTGCGATGATTTGTATCTCATCGCCACGAACCCGGTAAACAATCTGATACGGAAAGCTGGGCAACATATAGCGCCGCGTGTCGCTTGGTGCGGGAGGCCACGCGTCTGGAAAGTCCACGATTTGCGTCCGGCCATGCTCGATGGCAAGCAATAGCCGGGACGCCAAGTCTTTCGAGATTTTCCTGTAACGCGCAACAGCATCCGAAAGCTCCTTCAGCGCTTGCGGATGAAAGCGGACAATCATAACCGGGCGCGGAGGGAGCGCACAGCTTCGTCGAAATCTTGCAGAACAACCTCAGCGCGGTCGATTTCCGCGGCGCGGCGCTCAATTTCCTCTTCCCAATCCTCGCCCAAATCCGGCGGGGCCGCGTGCATCATGACGAGCAGCAAATAGAAAAGATCGGCTTGCTCATCCGGCGTTAATTGCCGCGCCTGTTCGGCGATATGTCTCACGCGCTCGCTCATGATGTAAATATGCGCTTAGGCTGGCCGGTTTGGCAAGTGAGCAGGCGCTTTCAGGGCGTCGCCGGGCGCTTTCGCCAATAGCCGGGGTTGCGAGCGGTGTGTGCTACCGCAACGACGACCAGCTCTGCACCCGTGATCCGGTAGATGAGCAGATACGGAAAGCGGTGGAGCTTGTGGCTTCGATGGATGCGGCCGATTGGTTTGGCGGCGCGCGGAAACTCGCAAAGATAGCTCAGGGCGCGATCCACTTCCTGCTCAAGATCGTCTACGAGTTTGCGATTTTGGGAAGCATAATAGACACCCGCCTCGATGAGTTCCTGCCTGGCCCGATCGAGGAAGCGGTACTTCATAGCTTGCGGAGCTGGGCCTTCACCTCTTCCCAGGTATAGGCTTTCATCTCGCCGCGTTCGTAGGCCTGCCAGCGGCGCTCGCACTCCTCCAAAAGCTCGGGATCGACCTCGTAAGCCTCCGGCTCCACCAAGTCCGCAAGGGTGTCGAACAGCTCGGCCTGCTCGTCTGGCGTCAATTGCCGCACCTGTTCGGCGATATGTCTCACGCGTTCGTTCATGATCTAAATATGCGCCTGGGCTGACCGTTTTGGCAAGGGCAGTTCAGGGCAACTCACGTTTGGCTCCCGGCTCCGAGGAGTGCGCGCATCTCCGCCAGGATCGCGTCGCGCACTGCGGCCGGCTGGCTTTTCACCGCCGCGGTCAGCGCGCGCAGCATGGTCCGGGTCCCGTTGAGCCGGTCGATCAGCGACAGCACAAGCGCCAGTTCCTCCTCCTGAAGCTCCATGTCGAAGGACAGGTCGCAGAGCAGATGCGCGCGCGCGACATCGGCCTCGTCGAACAGGTAGCTCGCGCCGCTGGCCTCCGGCTTGAGCCAGCCCGCGCCGATCCAGCGCTCAAGCATATGCCGCTCAAGCCGCGTGAAGCGCACAACGATTTCGGCCTCCGTGATCGTCATCGCCCGCCTCCTCGCGGATTGTAGGGGTGCTGGCTCTCCCATTCGGACACCGCCTTTTCGAGCGCTTCATCCGGATGCGGCGGCAGCACCACTTGCAGTTCCACCAGATGATCGCCTTTCACCTTGCCTGGCACGCCTTTGCCGCGCAGGCGCAAGGCTTGGCCGGTATTGGAATGCTTCGGGATTTTAAGGCTCACCGGCCCGGCGACGGTCTCGACTGTCACGCTGCCGCCGCCAAGCGCTTCGGCCAATGTAATGGGCAGCACGGATTTGATGTCGTTGCCATCGCGGCGGAAAACCGGATGCGGACGCACCGCGACCGCGATCAGCGCATCCCCAGCAGGGCCGCCGCCCAGGCCCGGCATGCCTTGGCCCTTGAGGCGCAGCTTCTGGCCGTCCGTGGCGCCCGCCGGAATGGCGATATCGAGCGTCTTCCCTCCAGGTAGGTCCACGCGCTTCTTGGTGCCGTTCACCGCTTCCAGAAAGTCTACGGGAAGCGCGTACTGCGCGTCTCCGCCGCGCATGCGGAACTGTGCTTCCGCGCCGCCCCGGGTACTGCGCCCCGCGCCGGCCTGGCCCCGCATGAGATCGGCGAAGATGCCGCCCAAATCCTCGAAGCCGCCCAGATCTTCTGGACGCCCGTAACGGAAACCGGCGCCCCCGCCCGCAAAGTCGCGGTAGAATCGGCGTTCGGCCTGCGGCTGGCCCGAAGCATCGGCCTCGCCAGCATCGAAGGCCCGGCGCTTTTCCGGATCGCTCAGCAGCGTGTAGGCGGCGGAAATCTCCTTGAACCGCGCCTCGGCCTGCTTGTTGCCGGGATTCAAATCCGGATGATGCTCCTTGGCGAGCTTACGGTAAGCCTTGCGGATCTCTTCGTCCGTTGCGGTCTTTGTAAGCCCAAGCGTTTGATAAGGGTCGCCCATGGCCGGTGCGGTCCATCGATAGCAGGCACTGCCCGCAGTTAATTTAGAGAAAAATGGCCAGCAGACAAGACCGCCTACCTTTCCATTTCATCGGGCGGCTGGGCCATCGCCGGCGCAAATGGAGTTCCGCTTTTCGCTGCGGCCCTATGCTGCATCGCGGAAAGCGAAGCCCCCTTCATCCTTGTCAGCGGCTCCGCCCCTACCCGCGCTTGCCACGGCGAACTCTTTCAGCGCCGCCGATAGCTGAGATGCAAGCTCGGAAAGGCGCGTGGACACTTTCGAAACCGTTTGCGCCTGCTGCTTGGTCAGGCTCGCCGAATGCGACACCTCGCTTGAACTCTTCGCAGCCTTCTCGCTTGCCGTGGCCGCAAGCGAGACATTGTTTGCGATCTCCTGCGCCGCGGCCGTCTGCTCTTCGACCGCAGCCGCTATTGCACCCGTGAATGCCTGGATCTCGCCGACCTTGCCCGAAACCGACTGGATGGCGCCGACCGCTGCGCCCGTCGAATTCTGGATCGCATGGATCTGCTCGGCGATCGCGTCGGTGGCCTTGGCGGTTTGCGCGGAAAGCTCCTTCACCTCGGCGGCGACCACCGCGAAGCCGCGGCCCGATTCGCCAGCACGCGCCGCCTCAATGGTGGCGTTCAGCGCCAAGAGGTTCGTCTGGTCGGCGATGCTGCGGATAACGGCGACGATGGAGCCGATCTCCTCGGCTGCGCTCGCGAGCCGGCCGACATCTTGGTTCGTGCGCTGGGCTTCGTTGTCCGCCGCCTCGACAACGGCATTCGTGCGGTGGGCCTGCTCGGAGATCTCGCGGATCGAGCCGCTTAGCTCCTCGGTCGCGGCGGCAACCGCGTTGGAGCTATCGGCTGCGCTCGCGGAGACGTTGGCGGCGTTGGCTGCCTCGAAGGTTGCGGTTTCGGATGCCTCCGAAAGAGTTTCCGCACTTCCACGCAACTGGTTCACTTGTTCGCCCAGGCCAGCGACAACCTTTGTGATTATGTTTTGAAACTGTTGGACCTTGGCCGTGAAGCTGCGCTGGCTTCGAAGCTCCCGCTCTTTCGCCTCGTTCACCTCCTGCTGCAGTACCATCTGCTCGGCGGCATTCTGCCGCAAAACCTCGACCGAGCGCGCAATATCGCCAAGCTCGTCGCTCCTGGAGGTCTGCGGGATGGCGAGTTCATGCTGGCCGCTGGCAAGCGCCAGGATCGCGGCGCGTAACTCTTCGAGCGGCTTAAGCACGAAAGCCGTCATGCCCCAGGCGCTCGCGATAACGAGTGCCAGGACAGCGCACGAAATCAGGATGAGCGCGATGCTGATGTTTCGGGAGAAACGCAATGAATCGGCGACGATCCTTTCGTTGCTTTTGTTCGCCAGGGGAACCGTTTCATCGATTGCGGCCCTATGCTGCACATATGCCGCCGTCAATTGCTGAAAGGCCGCGTCGATGGCGTTGGCATCCTTTTTCTCTACGGCCGGGTAGAAGCCCGTTTCCAGGAGCTTCCAAAACCGTTGCGCCGGTTCGTGCGCCTTCTGGAGAAGCTGGGATTTTACTTGCGTATCGATATCTTGGGCCGCCCAGAAGTCGTGGCGGCTCTCGTAATCCTTCTTGAGTTCGCTCAGCCGTTTGCGGCGCTCGGCTAGCGATTGCGGATTTTTGGCCAGAAGGGACGCTTCCAGATACGGCTCGACGATGTATTCGGGAGGGGGCAGGATGTCGGAAATCAAGTCCTTCCCAAGCGAAACCTTCTCGCAGAGTGCCCCGCCGATCTTGAGCTGCTCCAAGGCGTATTGACTGACCCCCACGGTGAGCACGAAGCCCCCGATGATCGCGGCGCCCGCCAATTTCGAAATCCCCGATATCCGCATCCCACTCTCCGTCAAGAGCCGCCACAACGCTTCGCAAGCCTAAGTTGCGATTATACGATAGCTGGTTGTGGCCGGGTTAACGCGGCTTCGAAAAGTAGGAGCAGCGGGTGGAAATGTGTCCAAAGAGTGCGGATGTGCCGTTTTGCGGGTGTCTGGCCGCTATTTTTCTCTTAACGGAACAGGTAAAGACGGCGGACTGTTCTTTCTACATTTGCAATTGCGAATGCGTTATCCAAATCTCGGGCTCTCATGTCAGGCTGACGCATTATTTTTAATTATGAATTGGCGGCTATTTCTTCGCGCAGGATTTCCAGCTCAAGCCAGCGATGCTCGGCCTCCGTCAACTCCGCCTGCGCCTTGACAAGCGCCGCGCTCACTTTCTCGAAAGCCTGGCGGTCCCTGGCATAAAGGCCCGGATCGTCGAGTTGCGCTTGGAAGTCCGAAATCCGCTTTTCAAGGCCCGCGATTTTGCCCGGCAGCGTCTCAAGCGCGTGCTTTTCGTTAAAGCCCAGCCGGCGCTTGGGCTTTGCCTCGCCGCCATCGGCGGGCTTCTTCCTGGCCTCGGCGCGCTCCGCCTTGGCTGCCTGCCTGGTAGCGCCAGCCGGGGCGAAAGGTGCCGCCCCCCGCTGCGCGATCATGTCGGACCAGCCGCCGGCATATTCGATCCAGCGCCCGCCGCCTTCCGGCACCACGATGGAGGTGACGGCTCGGTCCAGAAAATCGCGGTCGTGGCTGATGAGGATCAGCGTGCCCGCATAGTCGGCGAGCATTTCCTGAAGCACGTCGAGCGTTTCGAGGTCGAGATCGTTGGTCGGCTCGTCNNGGCTCGTCGAGCACCAGCAGGTTCGAAGGCTTGGCAAGCGCCCGCGCCAGCATGAGCCGGGCACGCTCCCCGCCAGACAGCACCGTAACCGGCGTCCGCAATTGCTCGGGCAGGAACAGGAAATCCTGCATGTAGGAGGCAACGTGCTTTCGCGCGCCGTTGATCGCGACATACTCGCCGCCGCTGCCGTTCGTCAGCGCCTCCGCCACGGTCCATTCGGGCTTCAGGCTGTCGCGGTTCTGCTCCAGGCTGGCGCTCTCCAGATTTGCGCCAAGCCGCACCGTCCCTTCGTCCGGATCGAGTTTTCCAATCAGCATATTGACGAGCGTCGTCTTGCCGGCGCCGTTCGGCCCGGCGATGCCTACGCTGTCGCCACGATTGACGCGGATGCTGAAATTATCCACGATGGGGGCGGCGCCGAACGCTTTCGAGATGGCCTTCGCCTCGATGACGAGCTTGCCTGAAAGCGCGCCTTCCGCCGCCTCAAGCTTGACCTGCCCCGGCGCGCGCCGCGCATTCTGCTTGTCCTCGCGCATGGCCTGAAGGTCCGCCAGCCGCCGCACATTGCGCTTCCGCCGCGCGGTCACGCCATAGCGCAGCCAGTCGGCCTCGCGCTCGATCTTGCGCGCGAGCTTGTGCCGCTCCAGTTCCTCCTGAGCCAGCGCCTCGTCGCGCCAGGCCTCGAAGCCGGAAAAGCCTATGGCGATGCCGCGCGTCGTGCCACGGTCCACCCAGACGGTGCTTCGCGAGAGGTTGGAGAGGAAGCGGCGATCGTGGCTGATGAGAACCAGCGCCGAGCGCATGCCGCCAAGCCGCTTCTCCAGCCATTCGATGGCGCGGATGTCGAGGTGGTTGGTCGGCTCGTCCAGCATCAAGACATCGGGATTGGGCGCTAGCGTCCTCGCCAGCGCCGCACGGCGCGCCTCGCCGCCAGACAGGGTTCCCGGCTCCTCCTCGCCCGTGAGCCCAAGCTCCTCCAGGATCACGCGCACCCGATGGGGATCGTCGCCCGGCCCAAGCCCGCTCTCGACGTATGCCTGGACCGTCCCGTGCGCGCCGAAATCCGGCTCCTGCGGCAGGTAGCGCAACGTGATGCCGGGGTGCACGAAGCGGCTGCCGCGATCCGGCTCGATAAGCCCCGCCGCGATCTTCATGAGCGTGGACTTGCCCGAGCCGTTACGCCCGACGATGCAGATGCGGTCGCCCTCGGTCACGGACAGGCCGGCATCCTCCAGAAGAGGCGTGCCGCCGAAGGTGAGTGCCACATTTTGCAGTGTTAGGAGTGGAATGCCCATGCGCCCGCGCGATTGCCTGTTGCCTCGCCTGATTTGGGCAAGTTTCGAGCGCGATGCAATCGTTTCCGCGCGCTATCCCCGTCCTCAGGCTACGGGTTGAGGCCAAGCCGGGCGGACAGGCCGGCAGGCTGGCCTCAAGGATCACTGGCCCTTCGCGGCAGGCGCGGCCATCGAGGGCTGCGTCTGCGATGCCGCTTGCTCGCTGCGGCCGGGTTTCGTGGTGGCCAGGAGTATGCTGGAGCCGTTGTTCTTCCACTGGTAGCCGATATTGAATTCAATCGGCTGGGCGTGCTGCTCGGTGAAGAAGCCGGCCAAGTCGCGCTGGTAGTTGCCCGCGAAAACCGGAATTGGCTTCACATAATTGCCGAAAGGTTTCAGATCCCATTGGTTCAGATCGTAGCCCTTGAGGGGAATGCCAGTGTCGTCCTGCACGACAGTGGCGCTGTGGGTAAGCAGGAAATCCCGCACATGCGAGAAATTATTGGCGTGAAGCAGATAGGAGGCGCTCTTGATGAGGGCGTCGCCGCGGCGCCATTGCTCGCAGAACTTCAGGAAACCGCTGCTCTGCGTGCCGCTATCCGAGAGGTCGGTCGAGAAATAGTAGAGCGTTTGCCGCTGCTTGTTCTCGCCCAGGAAGGTGATTTTCACAGCCCGCGGGACGGCTGTCTGCACATGCCGCCTGCGGCCCTGTACCTGCGGCTGGGGCAGCGTGCCGAAGGGGTGCAAGCCTCCATCCTTGTCGAGTTCGACAAACTCCACGCTCTCAATGGTTTTGCCCGAGCGCGCCAGAAAGGTGTAGAGGACGGGCAAGGTGCCAGTGAAATAGCGGCGGTTATAAAGATGGTTGCTCATCTCCATGGTGATGAAGAAGCTGTAGTTCATGACGCTGTTGAGCGATTGGCGCAGAGCCGCCAGCTCACGCGGAACATAGCCCTTGGGCAGCTTGGAGATGTCTGGCATCTCGCCGGGCAGCTCCAGGCCCACCATCACATAGGTCTCGGCCTTCGGGAAGAAGCCGTTGGCGTACAGAAAATCCGGTCCGCTGAACATATAGAACAGCACTGGCAGCGGCGTCTTAAGGTTCTCGCCGGTCCAAGCCTTGACCTTGGCGAGCTGGGTGGATTCGAGCTTCTCCCAAGCCTTGCCGAAGGCCTCGGCGTGTTCGGTGAAGGCATTATCCTTCGTCAGCGGTTCAAGCGGCGAGCCGGGCTCCGGCGGCAGGCCAGCCAGGAAGCGGGCCGAATCGTTCGGCGTTGCGTCCGCGGCGTGCGCCGGGGCGACGGAGAACAAAGCTACAGAGATAAGGAGGAGGGCGGATACACGCCAAGCAGCAAATCTGGTCATGGCGGCCAAGCTAGCGGAAGCTTGACGCCGGGGCGAGAGCTGCGCCGCACCGTTCCGATTCTTGCCCGCAAACTGTGTCACAATCGCAACGCCCCGGAGGCCACAAGCCTATGCTCACAGGGATTTGACGGGGGCCTCATCCTGCCATCCGCTGTTACGTCAGCGCCAGCCGGTCTTACACCGCGGCAAGCGCGATGGCGATGCCCTGCGCCCCACGCCGATGCGCATGGCCGCGAGGCCGCCCCGCTTCACGGGCGTTCAGCTATCCAGCCTCTTACTGCGTTTGCTTGGACTGCGATACGCTGCCGCCGCGAGTCTGACCGCCCTTCTGCTGCATGTCCTTAAGCGTCTGCTGGCGCTCCTCGGGCGTCATACTTCCTGACAAATCGGTAATCCTGCCAACGGCTGGCCAGTCAGGGTCCTGGGCGCAGGCCCCCAGCGCCAGCGCAAAGAGGGCCGCGGCAAGGCCTGCCATCCGGCGCCCGGCGTTCCGCACTCCTACTCTACGCAATGCCGCCCAAGGTTGGTATGCCATTGCAGCCCTCGAATCATATGCCTCTCTGTTCTGTAGCGCAGCATCTAAAAAGTTTCTAGTAGCCGGCCCGAAAGAAAGTGTAACAAGATCGCACCCTGCTGCTAGAGCCAGAATGCGGCCAAACCGCGCAACACCTGCGATCCATCGTCCGTGTTACACAGGCGCTCAACAACTGGGACTTGAATTAATTGCGGCGCAAGGTTCGGTCAGGTGGCTCCGGTAAGCAACAATGGATAACTCCACTTACAGTTGTTCACGGAAGGCGGCCGGCGACAGTCCCTGGGCACGCGGCACCTGGGGCTTCGCTCTAAAAGCTCTTTACAAACAGAACGATAGCTTGATTGCGCTCGAAACTCGCAAGCGCTGGGCCGTGTGCGGTGTCCTCCGCGATCTCCGTCGACCACGCCACTTTGATGGCTGAGGTTTTGGACAGCTTCACATAGAGGCTCGGCCCGGCGAAGAGCCCTCGCGACAGCGTGGCCTGCTCGTCCCAGGCGATATAGCGAAGCTCCGCGCCAACGAATACCTCCGGCGTAATGGCATAGGATACGGCGCCGGAGGCCTCGATCTGGAGGCTGCGCTCCCATCCGCCCCCGTCGCGGGCAATACCCGGATCGTAGATGAAATTGAACGCCGTAAAGAACTTGTCCGGGACCGGCGCGGCGTCGAGCGCCACCACCACCGGCAGCGCATAGTTCTCGGTCCTTGTGCCGGCAATGTCGTCGATCCAGCGGAATTCGGGCATGAGCGACACCGAAAAGCCAATCGGGAGCTTGGTGCGGTCCGAGAACTGCCAGCGCAGTTCGCTCGCGGCACCGCTGAGGCTCGCGCCGGTCCGGTCCGCGAGGCCGGGCATTTCGCGAATGCCGTGGTAATCCCCAAAGGCCGCGAAGGACAGCCGGAAGCCGTCGGTCAGCACATTCCGGTAGGCAGACTCGTTGGCGATGCCAGTGTAGCGGCCGGCCCTGCCGAAGCGTCCCACGGTGGTGCTTTCGAACTCCTGCTCGCCCTTCTCGCCGATGTCGGTACCCTCGGTGAAGCCGAAAATATGCTCGGTCTCGACCTTTTCCTTTCCGCCTACGTGCTCTTCCGCATGCGTTGCCACCGGCCACAGCCACGCGGCCGCAAGCAGCATTCCTAGTCCGGTTTTCACGGGCCGCAAGCCAAGGAAGGCGGCTGGTGCCGCGCGCTTCGCCATCGTGGCTCCCTTCAATCCGTGCCGGAAAAGCTGGCGTCGAACCTGGCAGCTCGCCTTGGCCGCCTCCGCGATCCCGGGCACCATGGACACGACCCAACGCCCTTCAAGTCGGTATCCGTTAACCCTGTTTGCATGACCTTTTTCGCGTTTCGCATGCTTTTCGATGTTGGACTAATTTAGCAGATGCACCTTGAGGAACCGTTAAGCGGGAGAGTGTTTCGCAAGTCATTGAATCCTTGCAGTAAAATTACAGCACGGCGAGAGCGTGGGCAATGCAGTATGGTTAACATAGAAAACGCGGATATATTTAACGGACATTTTGAATCGTGAAAATCGGGCAAAAACGCGGAAAATTTCGCAAAAATGCGGTACTGGGAAGCATGAGCTTTGCGTGTTTACTATCTTCATATTAACCACGAGGGGCCTACAGGCAAAGCAAATGGTTTGTTAACCGCTCACGTGGCGCGCGTGCTTTCCTCTTCTTTAGCAGCTCTAGATCGTTCTCCTGAATCCGCCGTTTGGCTAAGCCCCCATTCTCCGGCTGTGGAACCGGCGTAACAGGGGCGAAAGTCCGGGCAAGCGTCTATTCCGTACGCGGCCGTATACAGTTCCAGCGCCGCTCCCGCGAAGGCGGGAGCCCATGGCAAACTCAGGCAAGACCTGCGCTTCTTGCCCGCATGGAGTCCCGCTGGAGTTCAGCCGCGCGAATGCGGGGCCGCGAATGACGATGTTTCCTAGTCCGGACTTTCCGATGCCTGGCTACTTGAACACCGACAGGCCGCCGTAGAAGGCCTTGCAATGCGGGCATTGCATCTCGGGGTAGCCCCGCTCCTGGGAGCGCGTCAGCAGGAGCATGTAGCCTTCTTTCTGCATGCACACGGGGCAGTAGGGGGCTCCCTTCGGGCGGCCCTTCTCGTCCCGGTCGTAGTGATAGCCCAGCACCGCGACCGTATCGGTGAATATCCGGAAGTTCCTTCGAAGCGTCTGAATTTCCTGGTCTTTGCCTCTTGCCTCGGCGTTCGCGTCCACGAGTGTTGCCTTCAAATCGGCGATAAGGCTGATGGCTTGCGCGAACTTCAATTTCCGCCCCGCTTCGTCGAGGGGGGTGTCGCGAAGCTCCTTGAGCAGGGCAATTACCTGTCCGGACGTTGCAAGTACAGTCGCAAGATCGGGCATTTGGCCAGTTTCCAAGCGCCTTGGAGCCGCGAGGCGAAAGATGGCTGGCAGGATGGTCGACCCCCGCCGCCTTGTGCATCGAGCCTTTAGGTCAAGGATAGCCCGGTAAGCTTGTGTCCGGCTGTCGCCAATGCCGGCAGGCCGGGCCGGCAGCAGGCTCGAAATTGGAGGAGGTTGCGCCCTACATTTTGAGGATCGCGACGGCCTCCTCGCAAAATGCCGCGCGCTGCTTCTCAAACTCGATCCCGGCCTTAAGCACGAGATGGCGCAGCTTTTGCTCCCGCGACTGGCTTCCGGGCGGGAAATCCTTCGCTTCAATCTTCCGGTAGGTGGCGAGCTTTTCGCGGTGGTGGGCGGCAAGGCGCTCCAGTTCCGCCGCAAGGCACGTGGGGCGGATAAGGGCTGCCGCGCGCAGCCGCACCAGAAGCTCGTCGCGGATCGCCACCGGGCTCAAGGCTTCCCCAACCCAGCGCTCAAGCTTCTCGCGGCCTGCCGCCAGAACCCGGTATTTCCGCTTGCGCCCCCGCCCACTTTCTTGCGGCAGGCCTTCGATCCAGCCGGCCGCCTCAAGGCGCGCCAGCTCGCGGTAGATCTGTTGATGTGTCGCCTGCCAGAAATAGCCGATTGAGCGGTCGAAACGGCCCGCCAGCTCGGAGCCGGAGCAGGGCCGTTCGATCAAGGCCGTCAGGAGGGCGTGCTGCAAGACATCGCCAGCCACGGTCAGCGCTTTTCCTTGTAATCCGGCAGCGCGGCGCCCACCCGCTTGCCCATTTCCTGGGCGAGGGCATGCAATCCGCTCAGAGGCCGGACCATCACCTCGAACTCGACGATCTTGCCATCCTCGTCGAAGCGGATGAAGTCGATGCCCTTGACCTCCTTGCCGCCTGCCTTGGCGCCGAATTCGAGCACGGCATTGAGGCCATCGGCGGTCGCGGCCTGACGGTAATAGGTGAAGTCCTGGAACACCGTCGCGGCGGCCGTGAGCGCGAGCACCAGGGCATCGGCGCCTTTGTAGGCGTTGTGTGCCACAGGCGAGCGGAAGGTCACGTCTGGATGGACGATGGAGCGGAGTTCGCTCAGGTCATTCGCGGCAATCATCGCGTGCCACTTGGCCAGCGACTCCGCGGCGGCGGGATGAAGTTGGGGTGAGGCAGTCATGGGGGTGTCCTTCTTTTGGAATGGGGCACGCGATGGCGCTGACGGGATCTTCACAATACTGGCGCCGTACCCCCTCACCCCAGCCCTCTCCCCATGGGAGAGGGAGTCCCGCTGTGCCC
>PMBZ01000108.1:0-10012 GCA_003153975.1 Hyphomicrobiales bacterium | reverse complement strand
GCAGATCACCACGCTATCCGCCGGGATCACCTTATCCTCGCCGCCGATAGTGACGTGCAGCCCCGCGTCGTCGATGCGCCGGTAGATGGCATCGCCGGCGGAGGCCACACCGAGGGCTTTCAGCGCCGCGCGGTGAATCCACCCGGTCGTCTTGCCGAGCTTGTCGCCGGGCTTGCCTTTCGAGCGCTGCAAGAGAATGACCTGCCGCTCGCTCCGTTCCGCCTGAGGCTCGCGGCTTCCTCCGGGCGTGCCGTAGCTCGCGTCCACGCCCCAGCTCTTGAAGAAGCTTTCGGCGGAAAGCGGCTCATGCGGCGCGGCCAGGTATTCGGCGACATCGAAGCCAATCCCGCCCGCGCCGATCACCGCGACCACGCCGCCCGTGGGCTTCCCGTCGCGAAGCACGTCCAGATAGCTCAGCACCTTCGGATGGTTCAGTCCCTCGATTTCAGGCAAGCGGGGAACGACGCCGGTCGCCAGCACGATCTCGTCATAGCCAGCGCCCGCAAGGCTTTCCGCATCGGCGCGCGTCCCGAGGCGCACCTTGACGCCCGTCAGCTCCAATTGCCGGCGGAAATAGCGCAGGGTTTCCTGAAACTCCTCCTTGCCCGGCACCTTCCTGGCGATGTTGAGCTGGCCGCCGATCTCCGATGCTCCCTCATAAAGGGTAACATCGTGTCCGCGTCCGGCCGCGGTCACCGCGCAGCTCAAACCGGCCGGCCCCGCGCCCACCACCGCGATCCGCTTGCGTGTGGCGGCGGGCGCGATCGACAATTCCGTCTCGTGGCACGCCAGCGGGTTCACGAGGCAGGACGCGATCTTGCCGGCGAAGATGTGGTCGAGGCAGGCCTGGTTGCAGGCGATGCAGGTGTTGATCTCGTCAGCGCGGTCCTCGCGGGCCTTGCGCACGAAGAAGGGATCGGCCAGCAGCGGCCGGGCCATCGACACCATGTCGCAATAGCCTTCGGCCAGCAGCCGCTCGGCCACCTCCGGCGTGTTGATGCGGTTGGTGGCGATAAGCGGGATCGAAACCTCGCCCTTAAGAAGCTTCGTCACCCAGGCGAAGGCCGCACGCGGCACGCAGGCCGCGATGGTGGGAATGCGTGCCTCGTGCCAGCCGATGCCGGTGTTGATGATGGTGGCGCCCGCCGCCTCGATTGCCTTGCCCAGGCGCACCACCTCTTCGCGCGTTGAACCGCCCTCGACCAGATCCAGCATCGACAGCCGGTAGATGATAATGAAGTCCGGCCCAACGCGCGCGCGGATGCGCCGGACGATCTCGACAGGCAGGCGGATGCGGTTTTCGTAGGCGCCGCCCCATTCGTCCTCGCGCTTGTTGGTGCGCGCCGCGATGAACTCGTTGATGAGGTAGCCTTCCGAGCCCATCACCTCGACGCCATCGTAGCCCCCGAGCTTAGCCAGCCCTGCGCAGCGCGCATAATCCTCGATGGTCTGTTCGATCTCTTCCGCGGACAAGGCGTGCGGAACGAACGGATTGATCGGCGCCCGGATCGCCGAGGGCGCGACAAGGCCCTGCTGATAGGAGTAGCGGCCGGTGTGCAGTATTTGCAGGGCGATCTTGCCGCCCTCGTTATGTACGGCGCCGGTCACGGTGCGGTGGCGGCCGGCCTCGGCTTCGGTTGTCAGCATCGCGCCGCCCTGCATGACGCGCCCGTGTTCGTTAGGAGCGACGCCGCCGGTCACGATCAGGCCAACCTCGCCGCGCGCCCGCCCGGCATAGAACGCCGCAAGACGCTCGAAGCCGTTTGGCGCTTCCTCAAGGCCGACGTGCATCGAGCCCATCAGCACCCGGTTTCGCAATGTCGTAAAGCCAAGGTCGAGGGGCTTGAGCAGTTCGGGATAGGGCATGGCGAGTACCTTTTGTGCAACCAGTTGCGCAAAACCCTAACCCATCCGCTCAGCTAATGCAACCAGTTGCAACTTCCCCTGGCCCGCGCCGTCAAGCAGCCACTGCTTCCTGCTCGAAAAGGACTATCGTTTCCTTTGAAAGCTCCGCGAGCTTCTTCGTAAGCTGGACCGTACTTTCCTGGATGCAACCGCCGGCAAGACTGTTGGCCTGGATCGCGTCGTCGACAGCCTTCATGCGCTCGGTCAGCCCGCTCGTGGCCACGTGCGCGGAGTTTGCGAAGGAGGCGATATCGCGGGTCGCTTCGTACTGGCTGTCGATGGAGGTCCGCATGACGCCTGTGAGTTGGTTCAGCTCGCGGATCTCGGTACCGATTGTGTCGACCGCGCCCACCGCCGTCCGGGTCGCGGCCTGAATGCCGCCGATCTGCTTGCGGATATCTTCGGTCGCCTTGACGGTCTGGCTGGCCAGCATCTTGACCTCGCGCGCAACGACCGCGAAGCTCCGCCCGGCCGATCCGGCTCTCGCGGCCTCGATCGTCGCGTTGAGCGCCAGCAGATTGCTCTGCTTGGCGATGCCGTTGATGATGGTGACTACTTCGCCGATGGTCTGGGCGGACTGCGCCAATGTTTGAATCAGGGTGTTGGCCTGTTCCGCTTGAGCCACCGCGCGGTCCGCTTTTTCCGCGGTGGACGCGACGGTCTCGCTAATCTGGCCAATGGATTCGCTAAGCCGCCCAATGCCGTCGGCCACACCCGCTACGTTCTGGCCCGTATCGACGAGCGCGGTAACCACTTGCCCGGAATACTTCTCGGTGTCGCCCACGAGTTGGTGCATGGAGGAGGCCGTATTCCCGATTTCGGTGACGGCGGAGCCGACGCTGTTGAGAACCTCGCGCACCCGCTGAGCGAAAACTTCCCGCATCCGCTGCGCCTGAGCATCCTTCTCCGCGATGGTGGAGGAAGCGGATGTCGAAACCGAGGAAGCGCCGGCAAGGAGGGCCGCGCTAATTCCGGAAATCCCCCCCGCCAGATTGGAGAGCGCCGCATTTCCTCCGGCAGCCTCGGCCAGACGCTCCTCGAAATTTCCGAGATCGAAGGTCTCCACAGCCTCCGCCATGCGCCGGATGCGCCGTTGGGTGCGCCAGATATGAAATACGGCGGCGCACAGCAATACAATAAGAGCCGCGAGGGCAAAAAGGTTCACTGCTCCCTCCATCGCGAAGGCTCCTTAGAAAACTGGAGCCCGCGAATCCAGCGCCGGTGCGGGCTTAGCCGGCAGCCCGCAGAGGAACGGAATTGTCCCGGTCCCGCTGGAGGCCGCGCCGGACAGCATAGCCGGCCTTGGTATGTCCCCGGTTAAGGCGCCCGCCAAACCTCCGGCCGCCATCTTAGTCTTGTCTTAGGCCGCGGCACTCACGATGCTCCCAATATCGAGCACCATGCCCACGTCTCCGCCGCCGAGCAGGGCACATCCCGTGACACCCCGGATGCCGGTCAAATATCCCCGCAGCGGCCGGATCAAAACGAGTTGCTGGCCCATCAGTTCGTCCACGAGCAGTGCCACGCGTTGCGACTTCTTGCCGACAACGACGAACAAGTGCTTGTGTCCGCTGGACGCATCCTCCGTTTGGACGCTTCCGTCGCTGATGACATCCCGCAGGCAATGGACCGGCAGCACCTCGTCGCGGCCGAGCTTCAGCATGAAACGTCCACCTTCCGCCGACAGCCGCATGACGTCCTCGGTGCCCGAATGCACGATCCGTTGGATGGTTTCCAGCGGCACCACATACCGGAACTCGCCCACCCGCACGACCATGCCGTCCAGCACGACCATGGCCATCGGCAGGATCACTTCGAAATGGACGCCCTTTTCCGGTAGCGGTACCGTGCGCAATTCTCCACCCCGGCTGCGGAGCGCCGCCCGGGTTCCGGACAGAAGAGCCTCGGCATTTCCGTTTTGTATCGTGGCGGCGGCAAGCTCGCTGTCATCGAGCGTGGCGACGATCCGTTCCTCGTTCCGGGCCAGGGCGAGGCGCAGCTTGCCGCCCTCGCTCTTGTCCAACGAGGCCGGTGTGCTCTGCGACAGGCAGAACTCGATCAGCGTACGCAGGTGGGGCCTGAGTTCTTCGAGCATGTCGTTATCGACGACGATGTCGTCGCCGCTGACCTGCAACTGGACCGGGCGGCCGTACTGGCGCGCCGCAGTTTCGGTGAAAGATTCCAACGGCTTTGTCAGCAGTGTGGCCGGGCGGGCGCGAACGGCGATGGCTTCCTCTTGCAGCCGCTCCAACTGGTGGCCAAGCTGCGCCTCTGCCTGATAAACCTTCTCGATCTGCCCGGCCATCCCTTCAAGCGCCGAGCGCACGGCGCCTTTGGCTTTGCCCCAATCCCCATTCGCCTTGGAAACTTCGGCCTCGATGGTCCGCATCAGATCCTCGGCGGCGATGTCGCCGAGCGTCCGGTAGATCATGGCCTGCCCGGTCACGATCTCTCCGATGCCCTCCAGGATATCGCGCGGCATCAGATCCTGGCTGGCGGTAGCTCGCGTGGCGGCGCCCTGCTGCGCGGCCTGCTCCTGGGCTCCCTTGCCGCTAAGCGCCATCTCGATCTTGAGCGACGAGCGGGCCGGATCGAGCGAAGTAAGCTGTTCGGCGAGCTGGCTTTCGGCCATCGGCGTCGCGAGCAGGAAATCGAACTGCGTGGTCTTCTTATCGAACACGGTCACGTTGGTAATGACCGTGGCGGCTCCAGAGTTGACCCATTCGAGGAACCTGTCGGCCGCTTGCTCGTCGTGATTGAGGGCCGCCCGCACAATGTAAAAGCGCTGGCCCCGGTCGAGGGCGGCCATGGCGCATTGCAGGCTTTCAGGCGTCAAGACCTTGCGGAACGATTTCGGCAGCCCGAGGCGCGTTTCTATGACCGAGGAGGAAGGGGTCGCATTTGCGGAAAAGGTTACATTCGCGGCTTCCTCGAATAGCTTCTCGATCTCCGCCATGTCGGGGATGCCGCCGCTCCCCACGGTATCGAAGAGTAATTCGAGGTCTGTGATGAAGTTCTTCGCAATGCGCAAGAGCATGGGGTCGGGCGAGTTTCCCTCATCCCTTGCCCTGGCGAACAGATCGATCAGCGACATCGAGAGATGGGCCGCCGTCTCAAGAGCATAATGGCGGCAGGCATAATAAACGAGGCGCAAAAGCTCGGCGACGCCTTCGCATTGCCCAGCCAGGGCGCCGTGCTTGCGCATCTCCTCCAGTGTATGGTCCAGCTCTATGAGAGTGTCGTAGGCCTGATCCGCGCACCAATTCTGCAGAACCGCCGCAGGCTCGAAATCCATTTTCGGCAAATTCGGCCGCATCGCCTGCTCGACGGAAACAAGTTCCTCGTAGAGCCGCAGCTCCAGCCGCCGGAACGCCGTGAACTGGCGTTCCTCCACCATCTTTTCGGCGATATCGGCGATGCGGACAAACTCCAACGCAGCGGCCTTGGAGCGGACCTCGGCGATGGCCGCGAGGAAGCCGGCGCAGTCGACCACGTTGCCGCCGAGAAGAAGGCTTCCGAAGCTCGAAACGCTGGCAAGCAGCGGCGGCAGGCTTTCGAAGAACTGGCGAACCTGGCTATCGTCTCCTTCCTCCCCGGCTGTGCTTGCGAGACTTTTCTCGTGAGTGTCGAGAATGGCCTGAGCCTGAAGCTTGGTAATGAAGGCTTCTGCCTCGCTGAAAGAAAGGTCGCGATCCCTCGGATACTCGCCGAGCAATTGCAGCCAGCCGGCCATGCCAATCTGCTTGGCGGCGTGAACCAGCCTGTCCACGTGCGATGTCAGCGCGCGCTTGGCTTCCGGACCAAACTCGGCCAGCGCGGCCTCCATCTCGCGCAGGATATCGTGGACCATATCGAAGAAAATCGCGCGGTAGGTTGGATCGGAGGCAAGCACGGACCCGCCCTGGGACTGGCCGGGTGCCGCGGTAAGGATCTCCGCGCCGGAGTTCTTCAGATCCTGAAAAGCGTCTTTTGCAGTGGCTGGCCCGCTTTCGGGGGCGCCACCCAAATCTTCCCGAGGGCTTGCGAGTCCGGCCGGCGCCATTTGCGCGGGCGCTTCCGGTTGCGGCAGGGCTTGGGCGGCCTCTGGCGCCGCATCCTTGGGCATGAGGTCCTTCATCCCCGCTATCAGCGCCTCCAGATCGCTGATGGAAGGCTCGGACCGCGCCAGGAAGCTTTCCAGAAGCTCCTGCCAGCCCAGAAGGCCCATTTGCCCGGCAGCAAAGCGCAAGTGCTCAAGGGCCGGTGCCAGAACGCCAAGATCCAGCGCCTCGCCGGCCTGCGCTTTTTCCAGAACCCCGCGAGCCTCATCCAAACCGCCGGATGCGATTTCGGCGAAGATCTGAAGGTAGCGCGTATCGTTGGCGAGGGTCGATTCTTTCACGGGTTCGAAGACGATCGCCTCAGGCTCCGATGGCGCGGCCGGTTCCCCGCGCCGCGCCGCGCGGCACTCCTCGATCTTCGCGCAAATGCGGTCGACCAGGGCTTGCGAGCCCTCGGGTGCTGGGTCCGCGCGCAGGGCGAGAGAGTCGTTCATCATCTCTCTCAAGACGTCGGAGGTCTCCAGAAGCAGGGCCAGAAGATCGGGGGTGAGGGGCACGTTTTCGTCGCGCACCAGGCCGATCATATCCTCGGCCGCGTGGGCACAACGTTCCATGGTCGCCAGGCCTAGGACGCGCGCGTTACCCTTGAAGGTATGAATCGCCCTGAACAAAGCCGCGATATGCCCGGCATTGGCTGGCGCTTCCTTCAAATTGAACAGGGACTGTTCCACGAGATCGAGCGATTGCCCGCCGTCGTCTGCGTACAAAGCCCAGATTTCATCCAATTCGCGGGACACCGCGGCCTCCTCTTCGATGTGCGCGACAGCGCTTAGCCCTGGACCAGGGTCTTCATGGTTTGTACAAGCTGGCTGCCTCGCTTATCGGCAAGGTCCATGGACACCGCGCCGGATGGCTTGGTTACGATGGCGTCGGCGCCCAGCTCCCGCGCTTTGGCCGCGTGGGGCGAGCCCGCGACAGCCACCGAGGAAAGGATGACGATTTTGGCGCGCGTCCTGAGCTTGGCGTGCCGCAAGAACTCAAGCCCATCCATCTCCGGCATTTCGATATCGAGCAGGATCAGCTCGACGTCGGGATGCTTCTTGAGCTGCTCCAAGGCAGCCTTGCCGTTAGCCGCCGAGGCGACGATCTCGAACTCGGGCAGAGGAGCAATGAAGTTGCTGATGACGAGGCGCATCATCGCGGCATCGTCGACAAGCATGACCTTATGTGCCATTGGGCAGCCTTTCTTCCGCGAATGCTGGCAGAGCCGCGGCCTCTCCCAAGAGAAGCCGCGGCCTTGAGTGTGCTAGAACTCCCCGAAACTGCGCTCGTCACGGTCGAGCGGAATGATCGCCTTGGGCGTCTTTGCGTTCACAGCGCTCGCGGCTGCGCGCCGGCCGGCGGGTGCTTGACCTTGACGCCCCGGCGCTGCCGCCGGAGCCGCTGTTGCCCGCTTCTGGGCCGCCATCATGGCCTGGAACTGCGCCATCATATCGGGGCTGAACCCTTCCATGCTGGGCAGGCCTTGCGCACCGTGAGCACGCTCGCGCAGCTTAAAGCGCCGGACCGACTCGCGCATGCTGTCCGCGACACTGGCTAGTTCGTTCGACGAGGAAGCTAGCTCTTCGGACTGCTGGCTGCCTTCCTGAGCGGCCTTGGCGACTTGGTTCATAGCCACGTTGATCTGCGACACGCCGCGTGCCTGCTCGGCGCTTGCCGTCGCGATCTCGCCAACCAAGTCCTTGACCTTGACCACGTTGCCGACGATCTGGTCCAGAGCTTCGCTGGTCTCCTTGGCAATGCCGACGCCACCCGCAACCTGCTTGACCGAGTTCTCGATCAGCTCGGCAGTCTCGCGCGCGGCCTTTGCCGACCGGCCGGCCAGATTGCGCACCTCCTGGGCAACCACCGCGAAGCCACGCCCATGCTGTCCCGCCCGGGCCGCCTCTACCGCGGCATTGAGGGCGAGCAGGTTGGTCTGGAACGCGATCTCGTCGATGACCTTGATGATCTTGGCGATATTTTGCGCCGAGGCATTGATCTCGTTCATCGCCGTGGTCATGGCCCCCATCTTGGTCTGGCCGGCATTGGCTGCCTGCGAAGTGCCCATGACAAGCTGGTTAGCCGTGTTGGCGGCATCCGTGTTGGCCTTGACCTGGGTGTCGGTCTCCTCCACGCTGGATGTCACCTCCTCCACCGACGAAGACTGCTCCTGGGAGGTGGAGGCCATGTTTTGCGACGCGGCCCTGAGCTGGTCCGCCGACTGACCGACTTGTTCGACGGCATCGACGATCTGGTGCAACGTCGCGTTGACCTCGGTCAGTGCACGTTCGAACGCCTCCTTGAGAGCGAGGAAGTCGCCACGGTACTCGCCCTTCAGGCTGACGCTCATGTCGTTCCGGCCTAGAGCGTCGATCACTTCCTTGATGTTGTTCAAGGGCGAGATCACCGCATCGAGCGTGTCGTTGACGCCCTGGACGATCTTGCGNNTTGCGGAAGTCGCCCTGATGCTTGGACGCGTCGGCGCGGGTGGCGAGCTTGCCTTCCACGGCTGCGTTAGACAGCATGTTGGCATCGCCCACGAGTGCGTTGACCGCGTCGATGCAGGTATTGAGGTTGTTCTTGAGGACGTTGAAATCGCCGTTGTAGCTGTCGGTGATCTTGGCCGGGATGGCGCCCTTGGAGATCTGGTCGACGTAGTTGGCGGCGACGTTCAACGGCCCGATGACCGCATCGAGCGTGTCGTTCACACCCTGGACGATCCTGCGGAAGTCGCCCTGGTGCTTGCTTGCGTCGGCGCGGGTTGCGAGCCTGCCTTCGACGGCGGCCTTGCCCAGCATGTTGGCATCGCCAACCAGCGCGTTGACCGCGTCGATGCAGGTGTTGAGGTTGTTCTTGAGAACGTTGAAATCGCCGTTGTAGCTGTCGCTGATCTTGGCCGGGATGGCGCCCTTGGAGATCTGGTCGACGTAGTTGGCGGCAACGTTCAACGGCCCGATAACCGCGTCGAGCGTATTGTTCACGCCCTCGACGATCCTGCGGTAGTCGCCCTGATGCTTGGACGCGTCGGCACGGGTGGCAAGCTTGCCTTCGACGGCGGCCTTGGCCAGCAAGTTGGCATCGCCAACCAGCGCGCCGATGTTGTTCTTGAGCAGCATCAGCCATTCGTGGATCTGGTCGTCCTGGGATGCCTTGTCCATCTGGACCGTCAGATCGCCGTTGGCGACGCCCCTCACATAGCCGATCAGCGCCTCCAGCCAATCGTGCACACCGTTGATCGCCTGCTTCATCTGCTCGTGGTCGCCCTTGCAAGCGATTTCCACGCGCTCCCTCAGATTGCCGCCACGGATCAGGCGCAGCACGCGATTGCCTTCGCCGATGGGGATGAGGATGGCGTCGAGCATGACGTTCACACCGCGCAGCACCTCGGCAAAGGCGCCTTGGAACTGCTCCGGTTTGCCGCGCTCGGAAAGCAGGCCCTCCTTGGACGCATCGGTCAGGCGCAGCAGCTCTTTCTGTAAAGCCACCAGCACTTCGGTGACCTTGACCAGGCTCTTGGCGACGGCATCGTTTTCCGAACGGACGTTGATCTTCGTCGACAGGTCGCCGGAGGCAATGGCCTGCGCTGCCGCGGCTTGCTGGTTGATGGCCTCGATGCAAGCGTTGAGGTTGTTCTTGAGGACGTTGAAATCGCCGTTGTAGTTGTCGGTGATCTTCGCGGGGATATCGCCCTTGGCGATCTGGTCGACGTAGTTGGCGGCGACGTTCAACGGCCCGATAACGGCATCGAGCGTGCCGTTGACGCCCTGGACGATCTTGCCGAAGTCGCCCTGATGCTTGGCGGCGTCGGCGCGGGTGGCGAGCTTGCCCTCCACGGCGGCCTTGGCCAGCATGTTCGCATCGGCGACGAGCGCGTTCACCGCATCGATGCAGGTGTTGAGGTTGTTCTTGAGGATGTTGAAATCGCCGTTGTAGCTGTCGGTGATCTTGGCCGGGATCGCGCCCTTGGAGATCTGGTCCACATAGTTGGCGGCGACGTTCAACGGCCCGATCACCGCGTTGAGCGT
>PMBZ01000257.1 GCA_003153975.1 Hyphomicrobiales bacterium | reverse complement strand
GGCGCGGGTGGAGCACTCGATGCAACCCGAGGAACTGGCTACCATCGGCCGCGATATCGAGTGCGGCGTGCTCGCCCGCGCCGGGAAGTGGCATGCCGAGCACCGCATCCTGCTCAACGGCAGCCGCACGGTTGTGTTCCGGTAAAACGGCGGTTGGCGTAACGGTATCGGGCAGAGCGAAGAACAGGGCGAATCTCCCCTNNGCAAGCTCGCCAAGGCGAGCTTGCGCGGGAGAGGGACAGGGTGAGGGGAGATTCGCTTGAGCGTGTGCCGCCTACCCCTCCTCCTCCACGGGGCCGCACCAACCGGGGAGGTAGTCGGCGTCCATTTTCTTGGCGAGCGCGTAGGCCTCTTCGAGGCTTGCCCCAAAGTTCTTCTCCACGTCCTTGCGGCCGATGCGGCGGCGCAGGAAATCGGCCCAGAGGAACTCGCTGAAGGGAGTGGTATCCTTAGCGTAGCCGCCCTTGCGGCGCAGCGCGCCCGCGAGGCTGCGGAACGGGTCGTCGGCCAGATCCTCGATGGATTTCGGGATGTCGCCGTAGCCGCAGCGCTTGCCTTCGTCGTCGAAGGGATGGACGAAGCCTCTATTGTCCATGAACACCCAGAAGGCATCCTTCTCAAGGCGCGACAGATTCAAGACAACGGTCACGCTCACTTGCTTTCGTGCGGCCAGTAGCATAGCACGGCACAAGTGATGATGATCTATTACATAATATTTGTCCTTTGGCCCTTTCACCACAGGTATTACATGTTTTTTAACGAACTTTCCCTTGTCCTTCTCTGCAAGAGTTTTCAACTTTGCGGCCCTTGTTTCAACCTCCCTCAAGCCAACAGTCATTTGCGTCGGCCTCAGCACGGCGATATCGACGGGGTGAGAAAGCGGGGCGCGCACCGTTTGCATCATCATCGTGCTTTTCCTCCAAAGACCAAGGCGGCTGCTTGAATCGATTTGCATAGTAAGTGCGGCCTCGGCCGCCGTCCCGCAAGTCCAGGCCGCCCCGCGCGGCGTTTCCCGCATATGGATTGACGCGGAGGGCCGAAACGTGGATGACAGGCGCCGGCGTAACAGGGACGGAGGCAAGCATGGCGACGGCGCGAAGCTGGTACAATCCGATAGCGCTCATCCAATCGGTGATGATCCGGCCCAGGATTTACGGGGCGGCCATCGCGGGGGCGCTGGCGCTGGTACTCCTGCCGCATGGCTGGCCCCGCCCGGTCCGCTGGGCGCTTGCCTGGGATACTGGCGGCGTCGTGTATCTCCTCTTCGCCTTCTCCCTCATGCTGAACTGCGGCGCGGACCGGATCAAGACGCGGGCGGCACGCCGCGACGACAGCCGCGTGGTGATCCTGTTTATGGTCCTGCTCGCCATAGCTGCAAGCTTCGCCGCCATCGCGGGGCTGATCGGCGAGGCAAAGGCGCCAACGACGCCGCAGGCGGAAAAGGTGCTCCTGACCGTGCTCGCGGCGGTGACGATCATGATGTCGTGGTTCGTGACGCAGGCCGTTTTCGCGCTGCATTATGCTCACGACTATTACCGCCCCGACGATGGCGGCGCGGCTGGCGGCTTGCGCTTTCCCGAATGCGAGGACCCCGACTACTGGGACTTCCTCTACTTCTCCACCTCCATCGGCGCCACCTCGCAGACCTCCGACACCGAAATCCGCTCGCGCGCCCTGCGCCGGCTGGTAACGCTGCATGCGACGGTGGCATTCTTCTTCAACACGGCCGTCCTCGCCCTCACCGTGAATATTGCCGCAAGCCTTGCCGGCTAGCCGCGACCGGAGCTTTTTATGAAACTTGAAGCCCCCTGGCAGAAAATCGCCCTGACCTATTGCGCGCTTTTGGCACTCGTGGTGCTGGCCTACTTCTTTGCCGACCGCGAACTTGCCACTGCGCTCAAGCCTATTACAGGCGGGATCAAGCTGTTCCCGGCGCTCACGCATATCGTCAACCCGCTGGCGCCGCTCGCTGCCATCGGCGCGGCCTATCTTGCGGCGCGGGCTCTGGCGCGGGGCTCGCTCACGCCCCTGGAGATCGCAGTCCTGCGGGTTTGCTGCGCAATTCTTATCGCGATTGCCGTGAAGGAGGTGCTGAAAGGAGCGTTTGGGCGGACATGGCCGGAAACGTGGGTTTGCAACAACCCTTCCTATTTCGGTAACGGCACTTTCGGCTTCTTCCCGTTCCATGGCGGACAAGCCTACGCCTCCTTCCCCTCGGGCCATACCACGGCCATAACGGCGCTGGCGGGCTCGCTCTGGGTTCTTTGCCCGAAGCTGCGCTGGCTGGGCGTCGTGCTGACACTTTGCGTCGTCATCGGCCTCCTCGGCGCGGACTATCACTGGCTCTCCGACATCGTCGCCGGCGCCATTCTTGGCGGCACGACCGGGGTGGCGGCGGCCAAGATCGAACTCCAAAGTCCGGAAAAAGGGTGAGCGGAGTGCCGGTTGCCTCCGCGCAATTATAGGAAAATGCGCCTTATCGGCCCGTTAACCTGGCCCCCTCTAACCAATTGAATTTGTGCGATTAACACGGGGCCACTCGTACGCCCCGCAGGAAATTCGACCCCGTTTGCCGCGAGCGCTCACGGGATTTCCCGCGGATCAGGCGTACTGGGGCCCGTTTACAATCACATGATCCAGATGATCGCCACAACAATGTTGATGGCTATGTCTGAGGTATGCGTCGGTTTAGCCGCAATTGGCGGGCACTCTGGCGTTGCGATTCGACGGGAGGCTTTGCCATGGAGCACCGCAAATTTCAGCAGCGGCTCAATGAACTGGTGGCGGAACTAACGCGTGCGCAGGCCAAGAAGCTGATTGCGGCGCTCCAAGAGCGCGGCGACGGCGATGAAGTGCAACGTCTCCTGAACCAGCGCCTTGCGCATGGCCGGCGCGTCCGCGATGTCTGCCTTGACGAAGCGGTATCTCGAATTTTCCTCTGCTCCAGGGATCGAGGCGAGGTTAGGCGCATAGGTCAGCTTATCGGCGTTCAGGAGCAGACGGATCAGGGCCGATCCGATGCAGCCATGGCCGCCAGTGACAAGGATGCGCTTTGCGGCCAT
>PMBZ01000159.1 GCA_003153975.1 Hyphomicrobiales bacterium | reverse complement strand
TTGCCCGGTGTTTTGCCCCTGTTACGATAATGGGAGTTAACTATCTGGCAAAAGGCGGTTCTGCCCTATCTGCAACACCCTCGAATGCGGGCTCGCAACAGACGGGGTTCTTGGGCGCTCGGCAAGCAATTGCCGATTTCTGGTTTTGTATACACGCATTTCGTCGGCGACCGCCTCCATGCGCGGGGACCTGCAGCATCTCCACCTGTTCGGCGAGCAGCCGCGCCTCGAGTCAACCCGGACTGCGCCGAGCATGTGGCGGTTTGGTGCGGGCAACCAGCGCCTTTTGTCACCCGGCTGGAGAAGGGGGGCGGTGACAGAAGCGCCGGCGGAGCGGTATGCTGGAATAGAGTCTGACTGGAGGCACGTGGCGGAATGCAAGATGCCAGTTTACCTTCAGGTGTGGGGCGTAAGTTTCACCCTGATGGCCGGGTTCGGCCTTTTGCTGGCAACACTATCGTCTGCCATACGGCCTCCGCGGCCGCCCTGACGGACCGGCTCGGCAGGCTGCATGAACGGCTGCGCGCCGCCAGAGCGGCCCGGCTGTATACGCTGCTGCCGCCTTCAAGCTGGCATATGACGCTGTTCGACGGCGTCACGGATGAAGTGCGCATACCAGATCGCTGGCCGCAGGACATGCCGCTGGATATGCCGCTCGCGGAGGTTCACCGGCATTTCGAGGAGCGCCTCAAGGCGGAAGTGTTCGGGCCGAAGCTCACGTTTTCCATGCGGGCGACGGCAACCGGCAGGCTTAGGAACGGCATAGATATACGGCTGCGGCCGGTGGACGCCGCGGAGGAGCAGGCGATCCGAACATTGCGCGACCGCATCGCGGCGGTGCTCCGGCTACGGCGGGCCGCACATGACACTTACGGTTTCCACATCACGCTCGCGTATTTCATTGCGTACCCCGGCGAAGACGAGGCGGCGGAACTTCACGGCCTTATGAAGGAGGAGGTTCAGGTCTTAGAAGCCTCCCTGCCGCCCTTCTTCGTAGGGCCGCCGGAGTTCTGTCATTTCAACGATATGTTCGTATTCAACCGGCAGTTCTTCCTACGATAGCCTGCGGGAAAGTCCCGCCGCTTGCGAATGCCCGCAATTTCCAGTATCAAACACCCCAGCCGGGCCTGGACCCGGCATCAATTCCGGGAATTGGCGCCATGACGATGACATCGCCCCGCCCCGCCGGGGGCCTCGCCTGAGCTTGCCGCGTTAGCGGCACCGACGGGCTGCAATCTTGTGTCCGCCTCTAGCAGGCGTGGGCACAATTTTTGATGCGCCTATCCTGGAAATCTCATCATGGGCAATTCTCCCGATGCATCCGGCTGTGCGCCGGTGCACGCGTTCTATACATCCCGATCTTGGATCGAGGGCAGTGCCGTTCGGCAATTGGAAACCGTGGCAAGCCTGCCTGGCGTCAAAGCCGTGGCCGCCATGCCGGACCTGCATCCGGGCAAATACGGACCGGTGGGCTGCGCGATCCTGGCGGAGCAACTCCACCCCCAATTCGTGGGATCAGACATCGGCTGCGGCATGGGGCTGTTTCAGTTCGATATCGCGGCGCGCAAGCTGCGTCTCGACAAGGCAGCGGAGCGTCTGCGCGCGCTGGAAGGCGAGTGGGACGGCTGCGCCGCCGATGCGCTCGCCGCAGCCGGATTGCCGTCCACGCCGTTCGACGCTTCGCTTGGTACGGTAGGCGGCGGCAACCACTTTTGCGAGTTGCAGGCCATCGAGGAGATCGTCGCACCTGACATCGCGGCGGCAGCCGGGCTAGACCCGGCGCTTGTCTATGTGCTGGCGCATTCGGGCTCGCGCAGCTTGGGCTACTCGATCCTGGAGCGTCAGCTCGCAGCGGGCGCTTTCCCGCTTGATCTGGCCGGGGAAGAAGGACAGGCTTATGTCGCCGTTCATGACATGGCGGTACGCTGGGGCGTACTCAACCGGCGCACGATTGCGGAACGTGCGGCCTTGGCATCGCGGGCGGAACTGCGCTGTGTCGCCGATCAGCCCCACAACCTAGCGGAACTGCGTGAAGATGGCGTTCTGCATCGCAAGGGCGCGGCGCCGTCGGATCGGGGGCTTGTCCCCATCCCCGGCTCGCGTGGCACACTGACCTATCTGGTGCAGCCGCTGGCGGCTGGCACGCGAGAGACGCTGGCCTCGCTCCCTCACGGCGCCGGCCGGCAATACGACCGCTCCTCCATGCATGGCCGGGTTGGCGCGAAGAAATCGGACTCACTGATATTGAGACGCAATCCCTTCGGCGGGCTGGTGGTGTGCGACGACCGCGACCTGCTGGTCGAGGAAGCGCCCGATGCATACAAAAGCATCGCGCGCGTCATCGCCGATTTGACAGAAAGCGGGCTAGCACGGGTGGTGGCCACGTTCCGGCCGCTGGTCACGTTCAAAAACGCTAGGCGCGTTTCGTTTCGCGACAGGAGCAAGAGCTTACGGGAGAAACGACGATGATCCGGCTTCTCGTGACCAGCGGACGCGGTCCGGCGGAATGCCGGATTGCGGTCGCCAAGGCTTTGGCGGTCATGGAGCGCGAAGCAGAAACAGCGGGCCTGGGCCTCGACATCGCGGCCGCGCCTCGCCCGGACGCGCACGGTCCCGGCTCGGCGATTGTTGCCGTGCATGGCGATGGCGCTCGGTGTTTCGCACAAAGCTGGACCGGATCCTTGCTATGGACTGCCGCCAGCCCCGTGCGTGCGCATCACAAACGCAAGAACTGGTACATAGGGGTGTTCGAGCTTCCACCCGCCGCCGGGGCCGCGCCGCCGCTTGCGCCGGGAGATGTTCGCTTCGAGGCGTTCCGCGCCGGCGGTCCCGGCGGCCAGCACCAGAACAAGACTGAAAGCGCTGTCAGGGCGGTGCACGTGCCAACGGGCCTTGCCGTGGTTGCGCGCGGTCATCGCTCGCAGCACCGCAACAAGGCCGAGGCGCTGGAGCGGCTCACGGAGCTCTTGCGGGCTGGGCGCGAGCTCGCCGTATTGGCCGTGCAAACCGACGCTCACGCCAGTCACGACCGGCTGGAGCGCGGCCGGCCGGCGCGGCGTTTCAAAGGTGCGGATTTCCTCCCAGCGTAGGCGCGGCCGCCGGGCGATAATAAACATTGAGTTTGAAGGGAGAGCATGGAGAATGCAATTTTTCCCCGGCGGGGGAGGCATGGGCAGCAACCAATTCGCCATCCGCTTCCTTCAGCGGCGTCTTCGAAAAGAACGGCGAGACCGGATCGATGTTTGAAGCGCTGCTCCCAACGCGATACCTCAATGAACGGACCTGGCTGGCGGTGCTTCCGGCGCCGCTGGCCGGGCGGGGGCCGAGGGCCGCTATTGTATAGCTATGTATTTGCGAGGAAAATGCGGGCACCGCCCGCCGTAAAGCATATGAATGCGTCTGTGCTCTAGGTGTGCGTCTCGCTGACGTTATTGCCCACAAAGCCGAACGTGACGAGTTTGGCAAGCGCCCGCGCGCCTTCGTCACCGATATTGTTACAACGCAGGTCGAGAAACCTCAGGCTGGCGAGACTTGAAAGCGCTTGCGCTCCTGCGTCGCCGACCTCATTCCCGAGGAGGTAGAGTGTGGTGAGGTTATCCAGATTGCAAAGAGCCTGCACGCCGGCATCGCCCAAGGCGTTGTTCGACAGGCTGAGAGTGTCGAGGCCGCGAAGGCCGGAGAGCGTTCGCACCGCCTGCTCGCCGATTCCGTTGCTTGAAAGGTTGAGCGTGGTGAGATTGACGAGACCGGAAAGCGCCTGCGCGCCCGCATCGCCGATGCCATTGCGCGTCAGGTCGAGCTTGGCGAGGTTGACGAGGGGGGAAAGTGCTTGCGCACCCGCCGGGCCGATGCTGTTTTCCGCAAGGTTAAGCGTGGTAAGATTGACGAGGCCCGATAACGCCTGAGCACCCGCCATGCCAATCCGATTGTGTTCAAGGTCAAGCTCTTTGAGCTTGACGAGGCCGGTAAGCGCTTGTGCGCCTGCGTCGCCGATGCCGTTATGCTGGAGGTTGAGCGTGGTGAGGTTGACAAGGCCAGCAAGCGCCTGCGCCCCTTCATCGCTAATGTCATTACCCCACAGGCAGAGCGAGGTCAGCTTCGTAAGGTTGGCTAGTGCGCGTGCCCCCTCCGGGCCGATGCCGTCAACAGTGCCGTTCTGAAGGTTGAGTTCGGTCAAATTGACGAGGCCGCGGAACGCTTGCGCGCCGTCTGCGCCGATGTTGTTGCCCTCAAGATTGAGCGTGGTGAGGCTGGAAAGAGCGGAGAGAGCTTGCGCGCCCTGGCCGCCGAGGCCGTTGTATCCAAGATCGAGGGAGGTGAGCTTGACGAGGCTGGCGATGGCTTGCGCCCCCTCGTCGCCAATGCCGTTGTTCGAAAGGATTAGCGAGGTGAGGCCGGTCAGGCTAGCGATCGACTGCGCACCTTCAATGCCGATGCTATTCTGTTCGAGGCCGAGCGATCTGAGGTTCACGAGACCGGCGAGTGGCTGCGCACCTGGCGCGTTAATCTTGTTGCCCCCGAGGTAGAGGGCGGTAAGCCCGGCCGCTTGCTCAATGGCTGGCGGCAGGCCGGTCAGCCCGTTATGCTCAATGTTCAACTTGTTGAGGTTGCGCAGCGAATCGAAGAGCGCGGGGGGCAGGGTGCCTAAAGCGTTGCACGATGTTTTGTCTTTCTCAGTGCGCTCCCAAAATGGCTTTGCGGCAGCCTCCTTGCTAAGGCCGAGATTCAGCACCTTGAGCTGGTCAAGCGCGAACAGCTCCCCGGGTATCCCGGTGAGGCCGAGTCCGCCGATTTCAAGTTCTTCCGCACCGGTGCGGCGCGCCGCCGCGATGCGCCTCCTCGCCTCCGCGAGCCCCTCCGCCGAACCGACGGGAAATAGCTGTGCTTTGGTCATGGAACCCCAAAAATAAACGCGAATTGGGTGGTGTGTGCGGGAAAGCCGGCGCCGGCTTGCATTAGAGAATACGGTTCTACACACGCCGGTTTTTCGCGGCCTGCTAGAGACCGCGAAGCCGCACGACGCTTGCCCCCTCAATTGCCCGGGATGTCAACTCTCCCAATATAGCCCCGTTGCTTCACCGTTCCCATTGAAGCGTATGCAGAGTATATAGTCAGTGATCCCGCTGCCAAGGATATAGTCGAACCCCGCCATGCTCTGCGAGGACTCCGGGTCGAGGCTTACTTGGAACAGGGCGAGCCCCGCAAGCAGGTGATCCACGCCGGCAGCATCCACATCGTCTGTGCCGAAAATCTCAAGGCGCGTGTCAGCATCGAACCGCTCGAGGTGATGAATGAGATATTCCCGGCTCTTACTTTTATCACCACGTGCATAATCCTGCCGGATCAAGTCGCGGGCCACGTGGTCGAAGTGTTCGAGACCAGCGGTAAATTTCTCAACACGCGCGAGCAATTCCGCAGTCATCTCCCGCGTATCGTCCAGATAAAACGAAACACTTACGTGTTTATCGTGCAGCGGGAACTCAACATCCCAGGAATTCCGGTTAGGCTTGAACTCCGTTGGACCCGCCTTGGGAAGATCGAATACGGCCATACGCAGTTTCCTCCATCCTCCACTAGCTCTGCCGCAGCAGGCTGGCCACCCTGGTGCGTTATTGCGCCGCTGTAGCCCTGATAAAAACGGTTACGCACTGAGCGGCCCTAAAGGAGGAGCTTCTGCCTCCGTTCAGTGTTGGTGCCCGCATCGTCCCGCACCTTGTGCAACAGCGTGTTTATTTCATGGCCCGGCTCCTCCAAGCGGCCAAGGGTTTGTCAGGAAATAAGGCGGGTGGACGGCGCAGGAGTCTTGTCCGGCCGCAAGGCGGCAAAAGGGGCGCATGCCGCGGATATGTCCTTTTGCCAACGCCACAGTCGGGCAAATGAACACCTTATTGCGAAGTTGCGCCGGCTAGTTTTAGCAGGGCATAGAGCATAGAGCAGGTCCTGGCAGCCGTGTATGTAAGGCGTTCAATCATGGCTCCAAGGTCGTATCTGCGGTTGAACGGGTATTCGAGCTCGGCAAGATATCGCTTCACGTGCTTTCCGCCACCACCATGAAATTGCGGGCTACCACGAGGGCGAACGGGGCGAGCGCGGCGAGATCGCGGGTGAAGAGGCAGCCAAGAATCGTTGGGTATGCAATATCACGGCGCTGCGCATGCTCCGCTGCGGTGATATCAAAGGCGGGGTCGACGACGCGATCGAAATCGCTGAGAAGATCGGCATTTGAAGCGTGGACGCACTACCCCAATCAGCGGACGTGATCGGCGATACTTTCCGCGCCATTGGCCACTAGGGGGGGCAAGTATAAATTGGGTAGGTAATTCTCCGCTTGCGCTTTGATCGAGCAATGGCCGGAATGGTCCGATGGTCTCCGCGGAAGCAGGGACGGATCAGCGGCGAAATCCTCGTGAGGAGGGACTACGCGACCGCTTTCTATCCGCCGCCGGCACCATCCGAAATTGAGGTCGCCATTTCAGCTGGCGTGAAGCTGCTAGTCAAGCTGCCTTTGGGGCAAAGGCGGTGCCGGATATCGGCCAATTTTCAAGTTCCAATAAGCCCAGGAACGCTTGTCGATAATCCCCGGCGGAGCGTGATCGAGCGCCTCTGCAAGTTCAGCCCCGGAAAGGTAGCGCTGGATGATTGCCATGTCCTCATGGGTTGCGCGAGCAAAGGCGTAAGCCAAGAAGCGTACAGGATCGGCGAGTGCAGCGCGCGGCGGCTCGAACCAAACTATCCGCCTTGCGATCCTGGCAATTTCAGGTGTCAATGGGATTTGTCTCACCGCTTCCGTCCTTGATCGAACTTCTTGCCTGTCAAGTGAGGCAATTTTGAAAGATCGGTACCGCGTACTGCCTCGACAAGCCGTTGCTTAACGGCTTGAGAAAGCTCTTTTAAGTTACCCTCTTCGAAGAATACAAGCGCCTTGAGGGTGTTTTGGGGATTAAACTGTGGTCCATAGATCGCCAGTGCGCTAGCCAGAGCAAATGAAAGATCAATACTGCCTTCGGACAATATTGCCGCGATGTCGATATAATCCTTCGCTTCAGCCCTTCTTTGAACAACAGCAGCCTTGGTACCTGCGAGGTCCAACAACGAAGCTATTTTTATTCGGATTACAGACGCCTTGGCAATTTCACCCACCCGCCGTAATCGTGGCACGCCGAAAAAGGAGAGCTTCACAGGGCCTCGCCTTTGAACCGTTACGCTCAAGGTGTTGGCTTCGTTCTGCACGATTTTGGCGTTCTTCAGATAGGAAATCCTCTCAAGGAGTTCGCCTGGATCAAACGGTCTTGCGCCAAAAAAATCGAAATCGACGGACTTACGATGGCCAAGCCGTAACGCAAGAGCGGTACCGCCATAAAGGACGAATTCTGGCGGAGTGTCGCCAAGTTCATCCCATAGACGCCGTTGTGCGGCAGGCAGGATATCGAGCTTTGGGTCGAATGGTTGCGTCATCGAAGCAACATAATGGGAGCTTCCGGCAAAAGGCAAAACGAAAAACACTAGCCGTTCTTATTCACCCGCCGTG
>PMBZ01000092.1 GCA_003153975.1 Hyphomicrobiales bacterium | reverse complement strand
ATCATCATCATGCGGGCGACCCAGAAAAAGATGATGTCGAAGCCCGTGACGAGCACCGAGGTTGGGTAATAGCGCTTCAACTCCGGCGTCTTGTCCGGCCAGCCGAGCGTCGAGAAGGGCCAGAGCGCGGAGGAGAACCAAGTGTCGAGCACGTCCTCGTCGCGCCAGATGGGTTCCATCCGGTTGCCGGCCTCGTCGAGGATGGGATCGTGATCGTCATGCGGCGCGCGTTCCAGGATCTTGATCTTGCGGCCGTAATATTTATGCGCGAGCTTGATCGCCTCTTCCTCGGAAGCCCCGACGAAGGTTTGCAAGCCGCTATGCGTAAGCGGAGAAAGCGGGTCCGCCTCGATCGGCTCCCGGATGCGCTCGACATGAGAGGTAAGCCCCTCTTCGCGCGCCAGCTCCTCGATGCCGGGCTCTTCCAGGTCCGCGCGCTTGCGGCCGTACCACGCTGGGATGCGGTGGCCCCACCAGAGCTGGCGCGAGATACACCAGGGCTGAATGTTCTCAAGCCACTGGAAGTACACGTTCTGCCAGTTGCCGGGGATGAACGTGGTCTTGCCTTCGCGGACGGCCGCAAGTGCTGGCTGGGCAAGCGTCTTGGCGTCAACGTACCACTGGTCGGTGAGATAGGGCTCGATCACCTCGTGCGAGCGGTCGCCGTATGGGATCTTGAGCGTGTGCGGCTCGATCTTTTCAACGAGGCCCAGCGCTTCGAGGCGTTCGACGACACGCTTGCGCGCCTCCAAGCGGTCGAGGCCGTCGAGGTCCAGCAGGAATTGCCAGTCCTCCGCGCTTAGATTGCATTCGATGAACGCGGGATTGCCCTGGATCTTGAGCCGGGCCTGAACGTCGAAGATATTGACAAGCGGCAGACTGTGCCGGCGGCCGACCTCGAAGTCGTTGAAATCGTGCGCGGGCGTGATCTTCACCGCGCCNNTCGCCCAGCATGGTCTCCGGCCGCGTCGTGGCGACGGTGATGAACTTGTGCTTGAGCTTGCCGGGGTTCTTGATGGGGTACTTGAAATACCAGAGATGCCCCTTGGTCTCGACCGGGACCACCTCAAGGTCGGAGATCGCGGTTTGCAGCTTCGGGTCCCAGTTGACGAGGCGCTTGTCTTTATAGATGAGGCCCGCATTGTACAGCTCGACGAACACCTTGACGACGGCGCGGGACAGGCCCTCGTCCATGGTGAAGCGCTCGCGGCTCCAATCGCAGGACGCGCCCATGCGCTTGAGCTGGTTGACGATGGTGCCGCCCGAATGCTCCTTCCAGGCCCAAACGCGCTTCAGGAACTCTTCGCGGCCAAGCTCGCGCCGGCCGGGCTCCTGCTTCTCCATGAGCTGCCGCTCGACNNCCCATATGCAGCGAGCCCGTCACGTTCGGCGGCGGGATCACGATGGAATACGGCTTCGCTTTCGGATTCTTCTTGAGCGCGGCGCCGGCGCGGAACGCCTTCGCCTTCTCCCAGGCTTTGAAGATTCGCGGTTCGATATCGGAGTAATTGTAGGTTTTTTCGAGCATTGTCGTGGGCGGTATCTGGAGGCCTTTGGCCGTTACCTTCAAAAAAATCAGACAGCTTCGGCAACCGCTGAAGCTGTCCTCAACGAATATGCTTGTGCGTGGCGGGGGTTAGCTGTCCGATTTCGGCAGTAGCCCACGCACCGCAATTTCCTCGCGGATCGCATTTTCGAGGATACGCGGCATGTTCTCGTTAAGCCATTGCACCAGCAGCGGGCGGAGCATGTCGCGCACCGCGGTCTCCAGAGGCCCGCCGCTTGGAGCGGAGCCGGGCATTGGCGCGGCGCCCATGAACTGCGCCTGCGCAACCGGCGCTGGAGCCGTGGCCGCCGCTGGAGCGGCGGGCGCAACGCTCCCGGGCTTTTCTTCCCTGGCAGCCGTGGCGGGCGCGGGCTCCGGCGCCCTTTCCGGTTTCGCCGGTGCTTGCTGTACAGGTTCTGGCCTGGCGGCAGCCTCCGGCTTCGCTTCAACCTTCGCCGGAGCTTCCGGTTTGGGAACTGACGCGTTCTTGGCTTCCTCCGCCGCTACGGCGGGAGCGGGCGCATTGCCGCTTTTCGCGGCTTGCTGCTGTTTCTGCGCTTGTTCCGCGGCCGCTTGCGCGTCGACCACTTCCAGCAGTTCCGCGTCCTCTTCCACGGTGTGCGCCACGACCTCGATCGCGTCGGCAAACCTCTCCGCGACGGCTGCCTTGCTCTGGGCGTTTATGTGCTCGAAATCGACCTGCTTGGCGGTCTCAAGTTCGCTTGCCTCAAGCACCCCCATCGCCGAGCGCGCTAGCCTTTGCGCAAGCACCGCCACGGCAACCTCACCCTCGCCCCGCGCTTCGGCCGGGTAAACCTCGGCCACAGCTTCGGCGGGCGCTTCGCCTCCAGTGTTTCCGTGGGGAGTGGGGAATAATGGGACAGGCCCTTGCTCGGAAACCGGCATTTGGATATCGCCAGCCCAGTTCCTGGCCTGGGGCCTCGGCGCGGGCGGCTCCTGCCGATGCCTTGGCGCGGCCATTTCCTGCGCCGCGTCCCCGTGTGGCTCGCGGCGGGACCAGACGGCCTGAGCGGTAGCGGCCTGCCCTCCTTGCCGTGCCTCGGCGCGCAGCACTTGGCCGGCATCCTGAAAAGCGCCTCTGCGCGAGCCAGGATGGGGCGGCTGCCCGGAATACACTTCGGGGCCGGGTTGGCCACGCATTCCGGCTTGAGGAGCCCCGGCCTGGACCCCGATTTGCTCTTCGGGAAAAACAAGCTCATCCGTCAGATCGAAAACTTCATCGGCGGCAACCTCGCCTGACGAAGCCGCGGCAGCGCTGGCTCCAGCCATCGCGCCCATGCCGCGCGGTTCCCTTGGGAAGGAAACCTGCTTGTCTGCATCGGAAATGATAAGCCTGATCGACGCGAGGAGCTCCTCGATAGATGGCTCAGGAGCCTGATCTGCGCGGTTCATTCCATTCCACCTCGATCGCTGGCACACCTCCACACTCCGTGCGGGCACCAGCCAAGATTAGCCCAATCCACTCCCACGCGAATCACTTCACTCTATATAAGTGTGGCGGCAGGTTAACGATGCCAGTGACTCAACGCCAGCGTTTCATGGAATCTGAGGCAATTTTTGCGTATATGCCGGTCCATCTGTGGATCTTTGGCCCGGTTTACGGCCTGGAACTTCCACGGGGGCTACACGGGGGTCCTGCTTATCCTCAACCGCGGCACCCCAGCCGTACCACGCATCCTTGACCTCGCCGTAATAGCGGGTTGGATCGTAAAGCTCGGCCTGAAGCGAGATGTCGGCGGCGGTCAGGCGGCCCATATAGGCGAGCACGCCATAGGAAGCGACCACGAGGTCGCGCTGGAACGATACGAGGTTAACGCTCGCGTTCAAATTCTGCTGCTCCGCGTTGAGCACGTCGAGGATGGTGCGCTGCCCAACCTTTTCCTCCTCGCGAACGCCCTGCAGTGCGATCCCGGTGGCTTCCACCGCGGACTTGCCGGCGGCCACGTTGCCCTTCGCGGCGATGGTCAAGCCCCATTGCGAGCTGACATTGGCCCGTGCGGTCTCGCGCTGCACGTCGATATTCTGGCGGGCCTGAGACAAGGTCTCGATTGCCTGGCGGATTTGCGCCGACACGGCTCCCGCCTCGTAAAGCGGCACACTCAGCGTGCCATAAACCCGCGTGTCCTCCTCGAAGGGCACGCTCGGCGCTCCGAACGGCTGCGCTGCACGGCTGTAGCTCGCGCTCATGGACAGGCTCGGCAGAAGCTGGCCCTTCACAGCCTTGACCTGGTGCTGCTGGGCGCGCTCGCGGAAGATGGCCCCGAGGATTCCCGGATTCTCGGCCTCGGCAACGTCGATGGCACCCTGCAAGCTCTTGGGCAGCAGCTTCGTTGGCGGCCCCGGGTCCTTGAGCGCTCCAGGCGGATGGCCGATGTACTGGGCAAACAAGGCTTGGTCGCTGTAAAGCGTGCCTTGCGCGATGCTGAGGTCGGCCTGCGAGGCGGCGAGGCCGGATTGCGCTTGCGCGACATCGGTGCGCGTCACCTCGCCCACCTTGAAACGGTCCTCGGTCGCGCGAAGCTGCTCGGCAAGCACTTTGACGGCGTTCTCGCGCAATTTTACGATCGCGGCATCGCGGACCACGTTCATGTAGGCCGTCGCCGCGTTCAAGAGGATGGAGATCTCGCCATTGCGAAGATCCTCGCGGGCGGCTTCCACCAGTGCCTCGGCGCCCTTGACGTTGTTGTAGGTGCGGAAGCCGTCGAACAGCGTCTCCTGGAGCGCGACTTGCCCCATCCTCGGATTGGAAATGCCGTTCATCGACTGCGAACCGGCAAGGCTGTTGAACGGAATGCCGATGCAGCCGCTTGGCGATCCAACCGCGTTCGAGCAAACTGGGACAGACCCCGCCATAGCCAAGCCTTGAAGCTTGGTGTGCATCTGCTCCCAGCCTTCCTGGTAACTCGCGGTGATGGTCGGCCGGTACCCGGACTTCGCCAGAGAAACACCGTTATCGGTGGCGCGCAGTTGCGCTTGCGCGGCTTTCAATACGGGATTGTAGAGGTAGGCAGCCGTCAGCGCTTCCTTCAGCGTCTCCGCATGAAGAGAGGCACTTCCCGTTAACAAAAGCATGGCAGGGATGGCCCATTTGCTCATGCTTCGTGAAACATGGGAACAGCGAAACTTTCTGGACAACATCAAATATTTCCGTTCCATCATCCAACTGCTACCAGCCGCACAAAGGCCACCATCGGCGCACAGCGCGCCGCATGGACCCTACTCGCGGGAACAGCTTGCTGAAAGCCCACTTACAACAAATCGAAGGCTTTTCTTGCAAAGGCGTTGCGGATTTGCCGCGCCGCCTGACTAAAAGACGAACTCAGGTTTTGCCTCGAAGCCCGGCAGGAACTCAGCGCCTGCGTCGAAAACGGCACGCCCAGAAACAACGCCCGAAGCCTTCGTGAACAAATATGCATGGCCCTGCCAGCCCTTGCGGAGGATCGTCACAAGACGCCCGCCCTCCGCGAGTTGATCGAGAAGAACCTTGGGTTCCCTGGAAACGCTGCCATTCAACAAAATCAAATCGAACGGCTTTTCCGTGGCCAAACCGGCTTCAAGGGCACCCCGATGCACGCTTACCGTGTCCGCACCGGCGCTTCTCAATGTACCCTTCATCGCCTCTGCGAGTGATTCGGACAACTCTAGCGCGCATACCTTTCCACAGATCTTGGAGAGGATGGCCGCGGGGTAGCCAGTTGCGCCCCCCACATCGAGCGCGCGGCAGGCTTCGGTTGGGGCCGCGAATTGCAGCAAGCGGGCCAGAACCATCGGCGCAAGCAGGTAGCGCGCGGGCGCCCCGGGCGTGGCGGGTACGGCCAGCACCGGCCCGTCCATATAGGCGAGCGCCTTCTGGCTTTCCGGCACGAAGCGCTCGCGCGGAACGGTCGCGAAGGCGTTCAGGATGCGCGGATCGCGAACCCCGTTCGGCCTGATTTGCGATTCCACCATGGCCATGCGCGCCGTTTCGAAGTTCATCGCGTTTTTCCCGCCTGATAAGGATTTCGAGGAGAGATTGGAAAGATGTCTGACGCCTAACAAAATTCCCGCCCTCTGACCAGAGGTGTTAACACAATAGCCGGGCAATTCAAGGCAAGGCGGCCCGTCCCGGCCCTGGAGCGCCATGGCGGCGGGCAAGGATGGGGCGGAGGACCGGCGGTTGCATGGTCCCGCCGTAACTCCGCTGTCATGGCCGGGCTCGGCCCACTGCTGTCCGGTTTAATTTTATGGATTTGGCGCATGACATTGATTCTAGTCCGGTGGCCATGTCCAAATTCTGCGTAGGTTTTGCGCCGCAATTCGTGGACATCCTGGGTGTTCAGGTCCGGCGGGAGAACACCGATGGAGCATCGCAAACTTCGGCGTTGCCTTGTACCTATCGAACGAGTTCAGCTTTGTTCACAGTGCCCTTTGCGAAACNNGTGCTATTCGCAATCTCCCTGGCACCGCCGCCGGCCTTCGCCCAATCGCAAAGCGAAGCCGAGCTGGAGGCCATGCTCAGCCGATCTTGATCTTCTGCTCGCCGATGAACTGGTAGGGCGGAATATCGAGGTTGCGCGGCGCCGGCCCCTTCCGGATGCGGCCTGCCGTATCGTAAACCGAGCCGTGGCAGACACAGAACCAGCCATCGTACTCGCCTTTCGGGTCGCCGGGCGATTGCCCTTTCGGCAGGCAGCCGAGATGGGTGCAAATCCCGATCATAATCAGCCAATTTTCCTTCCCCGCCTTCGTCCTGTTTTCATCTGTCGCGGGCAGATCGTCTGGCGCTTCCAGGACGCGGGCGTAAGGGTCCTTGAGATCGGAAATCGGCGTTGCCTTCGCCTTGGCGATATCCTCAGGCGTCCTGTGGCGGATGTAGAGCGGTTTGCCCCGCCACAAGACCGTTATGGCCTGGCCGCTTTGGATTGGAGAAAGATCCACCTCGATGCTTGCACCGGCTAGCGTGCTCGCATCCGGATTCCACTGGTCGACAACCGGCCACATCGCGGCCGCTGCCCCAATCGCAGCGAACGCGCCCGTCGCGATGTAGATGAAGTCGCGACGCGTCGCCCCGCCGTCCCGCTGGTCCGCCACCGATTCCATGCGCTTCCCGCTCCCCAAGTTAATGGTTGCCCCCGCAATTGCATCCGCAACTCTGACGATCCTCTTCCGGTTCTCCAGGCGGAAGTTCCGCGCCCGACAGCACCGCGCTTACGGCTGTCTCCGGGTCGGTTTCGGAGGTCACAACGACGCGGATACCTCGGGCAGCCAGCTTCCTCTTAAAGCCGTCGCCACAACTGCCGGTAATCAACACGTCGAGGCCGTCGACCGGATGCGCCGCATTGCGGGAATATTCGTGAATGATCATCTCAGGCGGCAAGTCCAGCGTGCCGGTCTGTTGGATTTGGCCGTCCGGGAAATCCTCGTAAATCATGAAACGCCGCGCCCTGCCCGCGTGCGCGGTGACGGTGCGGAAGTTCTGGCTTGTAACGCCGATCCTCATGAAGCTCTCCTGGTGGAATTTTCCTGGGCGGGGCCATGCGCCGCATCGGTTGACCGCCAAGATGTTACTGTGATTAACTTTGCCGTCATTGCGAATGCGCAATCGGCCCGCCAAATGCGGGCTGGCTTGGCGATAGCGGCCGCGACCTTGTGAGGCTATCCACTTGACCCCTGTCACATCCGCCGAAGCATGGACGGGCACCGCCGATTGCCTGAATTGCAGCATCCGGCAATCGGCCCTGTTTGCAGGCTTGCAAGAGCCCGGCTTCGCCGGCGTCCACCGGCCTATCGATCAGCTTCAATATGCTGCGGGCACAACGATCTACCAAGCGGGGGCGGAAGGGACATCGCTTTTCACCGTCCGCACGGGACTGGTGAAACTTACGCACTATCTGCCCGATGGCAGCCAGCGCATCGTCCGGCTCTTGCGCAAGACCGATGTCCTGGGGCTGGAATGCCTGCTCTCGGATACGTACCAGCATGCCGCCATAGCCTTGCAGCCGGCCGAGGTTTGCCGTCTGCCGGTGGGCGCCGTGAAAAGGCTGCTCCTCGGCAACCAGAGGCTCTTTCACGCGCTCATGGCGCAATGGTACCGGGCGCTGAGCGATGCCGACCGTTGGATCACCGAGCTTTCGACGGGAACGGCCCGCGAGCGCGTCATCCGGCTCCTGCTCTGGCTTTCTGAGCATGAAGCCGGCAATAGCTGCAGCCTGTTCAGCCGCGAAGATTTGGGTGCGGTGCTTGGGCTGACCACCGAAACCGCAAGCCGCGCGATGGCAGAACTCAAACGCCAGGGCTTGATCCGCGAGCTTAGCCTCAACCGTTTTTCCTGCGACTCCGCACGGCTCCGCGCAATCGTCGACGCATGATGTCAAATCGGGTTGCCGGGATCGCGGAGAGTCCGGAATGGCATCTAGTACAGCCCGCCGGAAGTTCGCACCCCATTCGCCGCTAGCGTCGCCACGCGAACGTCCGGCGGATAAGCTGTACTAGATTCAATAAGTTGCGAGTACGCCAGATCCGCAGGAAACCCTGTCAGCGCCAGCCGCAAGTGGGTCAGGGTTTCCCGCGGATAAAGCGTACTAGCAGCCTGTCGGACTTAGCCATGCCGGAGCCTCCCGGTTAGAATCGCCGCATCGATTCGCCGCTGTTTCGGGAGGCCGCCATGTGCAATTTCCGTCCCGTCGACCGGAAGACTCCCTATTTGCTGCCGCCCTTGGTTGAGGATTGGCTGCCGGAGCGGCATTTGGCCCGCTTCGTGGTGAAGATCGTCGAAGGATTGAACCTTTCCGCGATGAGCGGGGCCTATCGCGGTTCGGGTTCGGCCAGCTACCATCCGGCAGTGCTGCTTGCCATTCTTGTTTATGGCTATGTCACTGGCGTGTTTTCCAGCCGCAAGCTGGAGCGGGCAACCTATGACACTGTAGCCTTCCGCTTCGTAGCCGCAAACCAGCACCCAGATCACGACACGCTTGCGGCGTTCCGCAAGCGATTTCTGAAGGAGATCGAGGCGCTGTTCGTGAAGATTTTGCTTTTGGCGCGCGAGATGGGCGTACTGAAGCTGGGGACGGTGGCCTTGGACGGCACGAAGGTGCATGCCAACGCCAGCAGGCACAGCGCGCTGTCTTACGAGCATGCGTGCCTGATTGAAGCGCAATTGCAGGCGGACGTGACGGAGCTTCTGGCAAAGGCCGAGGCCGCCGATAAAGCTGACCTTCCCGATGGAATGTCCATTCCGGAGGAACTGGCACGGCGCGAGGAGCGGCTGAAGAAGATCGCGGAGGCCAATGTGAAGGCCTGCGCGGCCGCCGGGATTGAGCCGCTCATCGCCATGAACCGGGATAGCCATCACCCGTCCCTGAGCGAGCGTTTTGCGGAGGCACCGCCCGTGCCGGAGGATCCAAGACCCGTCGAAGCCATGGCGCATCGCCTGAAAGCGCCAGAAGGCAAAAAACTCTACGCCAAGCGCAAACGTATGCCCGAGCCAGTTTTCGGGATCGTCCGCGAGGATGTTCTGGCGCCGCTCGGCCTGAACGTCGCCAGGGCGGCGAAGGCCCTCGGCGTCACGCGGCAGGCGCTCTCCAACATGCTGAACGGCCGAACCTCCCTCACGGCGGAGATGGCGCTCCGGGTGGAAAAGGCGTTCGGCCCGAAGATGGAGCATCCGAATGCAGCTCAACTACGATCTCACGGCTGTGCGCGCCCGCGCCAATGGCATACATGTGGAGGCCTACCGTGCATCTTAGCTGGGCGTAACGCTCTCGCCGGCCTTTAAAATTCCGCCCTTCGCCATAAGGTAAGGGCGAGTAACCTTCGGCGGCAGCGGCCGGGCGGGGCATGGCGGTTGCATTCTAGGCGGGTAAGCAGTTGACACAGAAATATATTTCGGTGCGAGGCGCGCGCGAGCACAATCTCAAGAACATCTCGCTCGACATTCCGCGCGAGAAGCTCGTGGTCATCACAGGGCTGTCGGGCTCAGGCAAGTCGAGCCTCGCCTTCGACACCATCTATGCNNCTGATGCAGAAGCCCGATGTGGACCACATCGACGGGCTATCGCCGGCCATCTCCATCGAGCAGAAGACCACCAGTCGCAACCCGCGCTCGACGGTGGCGACAGTCACCGAGATTTACGACTACATGCGCCTGCTCTGGGCGCGGACGGGGGTGCCCTATTCACCCGCGACCGGCCTGCCTATCGAGAGCCAGACCGTGAGTCAGATGGTGGACCGTGTGCTGGCGCTGCCGGAGGGGACGCGGCTTTATCTGCTGGCGCCGATGATCCGAGGGCGCAAGGGCGAATACCGCAAGGAATTCCTGGACTTGCAGAAGCGCGGCTTCCAGCGAGTGAAGGTTGACGGCACGTTCCACGAGATCGCCGATGTGCCTGCGCTCGATAAGAAGATCAAGCACGACATCGACGTGGTGGTGGACCGAATTGTGGTGCGTGGCGATATCGGGACCCGGCTGGCGGATAGCTTCGAGACCGCGCTGGAACTGGCGGACGGCATCGCCGTGGTGGAGTTCGCGGACAAGCCAAAGGGTACCACCCCTCACCCTCTCCCCATGGGAGAGGGAACGCCCTCTCAACGGGCACAAGCGGACACCCTCTCCCATGGGGAGAGGGTTGGGGTGAGGGGAGCGAGGTCAGCGAAGTCCTCCGAACCCGAACGCATCGTCTTCTCTCAGCGTTTCGCCTGCCCCGTCTCGGGTTTCACCATCGACGAAATCGAACCACGGCTGTTCTCGTTCAACAATCCGTTCGGTGCCTGCCCGAAATGCGACGGGCTGGGCACCGAGCTGAAATTCGAGCCGGCGCTGACGGTTCCCGACGCCTCGCTCTCGCTGGCGAAAGGTGCCATCGTGCCCTGGGCGCGCACCGGCAACACCTCGCCCTATTACACCCAGACACTGCAAGCCCTTGCGGCGCATTACAATTTCTCGATGGAGACGCCCTGGAGCAAGCTCTCCAAGAAGGTCCAGGACGCGATCCTGTTCGGCACCGGCGGCGAGGCCATCTCGCTAACCTATGACGACGGGATGCGCACCTACACCACCAGGAAGCCCTTCGAAGGCGTCGTCACCAATATCGAGCGGCGCTGGAAGGAGACCGACAGCCAGTGGGTGCGCGAGGAGTTTTCGCGCTACCAGTCCAACGCGCCATGCGAGGAATGCCAGGGCTTCCGGCTGAAGCCGCAGGCGCTGGCGGTGAAGGTCGGCGGCTTGCATATCGGCGAGGCGGCGAGGCTTTCGATCCGGGCCGCGAACGACTGGTTTGCCTCACTGCCGCAGGCGCTTACGGGCAAGCAGAACGAGATCGCCGCGCGCGTCCTCAAGGAAATCCGCGAGCGCCTGCGCTTCCTCAACGATGTCGGCTTGGACTACCTGGCGCTTTCCCGCAATTCCGGCACGCTGTCCGGCGGCGAAAGCCAGCGCATCCGNNCGCCTCGCAGATCGGCTCGGGGCTGAGCGGCGTGCTCTACGTGCTCGACGAGCCCTCCATCGGCCTGCACCAGCGCGACAACGAACGGCTGCTCGTCACGCTCAAGCATTTGCGCGACCTCGGCAATTCCGTGATTGTCGTCGAGCATGACGAGGACGCGATCCTGCAAGCCGACCATGTCGTCGACATCGGGCCGGCCGCGGGCGTCCACGGCGGCGAGATCATCGCCGAAGGCACGCCGGCCGAGATCATGGCGCACCCGGAAAGCCTCACCGGCCAATACCTCACCGGCAAGCGCGCCATCCCGCTGCCACCCGAGCGGCGCAAGATCGACAAGCGCCGCCATCTCACGGTGCGCGGCGCGCGCGGCAACAACCTCAAGAACGTCACCGCCTCGATCCCGCTCGGCTGCTTCACCGCGGTTTCCGGTGTCTCGGGCGGCGGCAAGTCTACGCTCCTGATCGAGACCATCCAGAAGGCCGCCTCGCGCCGGCTGAACGGCGGCGGCGACGCGCCCGAGCCTTTCGATGCGCTCGACGGCATCGAATTCCTCGACAAGGTCATCGACATCGA
>PMBZ01000124.1 GCA_003153975.1 Hyphomicrobiales bacterium | reverse complement strand
AGTATTTTGTGACTCAGTAAGACTAGTGACCTAAGGGCACCGGGGACATGGCCGCTGCCGGCGGGCCGGCCCTGGGCCATCGCGGCACCCGGCCGTTACGAAGCCGCGGCGGGGGCGGCCCCGCCCGCAAGGCCCAGCCCTCGCAAGTAGATCAGCGTCGCGGCCTCAAGCAGCTCCTCCTCGGGAACCAGCGCGCGGGGGCCGCATTTCGCGCGCCCGAAAAGCGAGGCAATTCCGTGCGCTAGCGACCACATATGCAGCGCGACCATCTGTGCCGGCGGCCGCTCCGCCTGCGGCAGTTTCTCGATGACTTTCGCCGCCGCCTTGACCAGCACCTCGAACGCGCGGTCCCCAGCCTGCACCAGCGCGGGGCTTGGCGCCTGCAACGTGCCCGTTTCGAACATCGCGGCGTAGTAGGCCGGCTCGCCGCGCGCGAAGGCAAGGTAGGCGCGCCCGGTATTTTGCAGCGCGTCCAATGGGTTAGGNNTCGCCCATCAGCTCCTCGCGGTCGCGGAAGTGCCGGTATGGCGCGGCCGGGCTCACGCCCGCCGAGCGCGCGGCCTCGGCGATGGTGAAGCCCGCTGGCCCCTTCTCGCCGATCAGGCTCAGCGCGCTCTGGATCAGCGCCTCGCGCAGGTTTCCGTGATGATATCCGCGGCGGCCCGGACCGCCATGCTTGCAGCTCATGTGACGAAGGTTTATATGGAGCCGCGCCGCAAAGCAGCTATTATTTTTGCGAAGGCGGCGGCGGGCAGCAATCCCGCCGCGCGCCTAAGGGCTCGTTCGGAAATAAGCGAGCCGGATGGCGCCGGAATCTTGGCCGGCTGCAAGGTGCGAAAAGGGGCGCATATCCAAGATATGTAACCCTTTTCGCAACGCAGCAGGCGGGCAAGAGAACAAGCCAGGCGGTGCAGTTATTTCCGAACGAGCCCTAAGCTTCGCTGCTGAGGGTAAGCCCGCGCTTGCCGATCAGCGGCTCGGGGGAGGGATCGCGGCCCCGGAAGGCCCGGTAGGCCTCGTCCGGCTTCATCTTGCCCCCCGACGAATAGACGCATTCGTAGAGACGCTGGGCCACGGCGGGATCGAAGATATCGCCCGCCTCCTCGAATGCTCCGAAGGCGTCCGCCTCCATCACCTCCGCCCAGAGGTAGGTGTAGTAGCCCGCGGCATAGCTGCTGCCTGCGAAAATATGCTGGAAATGCGCGGGCCGGTGGCGCAGGGCGATGGCGTCCGGCACGCCGATGCGGGCGCGCAGGGCTTCCTCGAATACCTCCGGATGGACGGCTTCCGGCTTGGGCGCTTCGTGGATGTCGAGGTCGAACAGGGCGGACGCGGCGTATTCGGCGGTGGCGAAGCCCTGGTTGAACTTCCGCGCGCCAAGCACGCGGTTCAGAAGCTCCGCCGGCATGGGCTCGCCAGTTTCCGCATGGAGCGCGAAGCGGCTCAGCGTCTCCGGCTGCAAGAGCCAGTTCTCGAAAAGCTGCGAGGGCAGCTCGACGAAATCGCGGTCGGTGCCGGTGCCCGAAAGGCTGCTATAGGTCACGTCCGAAAGCAGGCCGTGCAGGCCATGGCCGAACTCGTGGAACAGCGTGCGGGCGTCGTCCAGGCTCAAGAGGGTAGGAGAGCCCTTGGTGAAGTTCAGCACGTTCACCACGATGGGCAGCACCTCGCCGTCGAGCCGCTCCTGGTCGCGGAAGGTGCTCATCCAGGCGCCGCTTCGCTTGGAAGGCCGGTGGAAATAGTCGCCCAGGAACACGCCAACGAGCTTGCCCGCGCGGTCCAGCACTTCGAAGACGCGCACATCCGGGTGGTAAACGGGCACGCCGCTCACCTCCTTGAAGTCAAGTCCGAACAGCCGCCGCGCGGTGTCGAACACCGCCGCGATCATGTTGTTCAGCTCGAAATAGGGCATGAGTTCGCGGCCATCGAGGCGGTACTCGGTGCTGCGGCGTTTTTCCGCGTAATGATGCCAGTCCCAGGCGGCCAGCGGCTCGTTATGCCCCTCGCTTTGCGCGATGGCCTCAAGGGCGGCGCGCTCCTGCTCCGCCTTTTCCCTGGCCCGGCCCCAGACATCCTCCAGAAGCTGGCGCGCGTTGGCCGGCGTCTTGGCCATGGTGTTGGCGATCTGGCAGGCGGCGTAGGTATCGTAGCCCAAAAGCTTTGCCCGCTCGGCCCGGAGCGTCAGGATCTCGCCGATAAGCGGGCGGTTATCCGTGGCGCCGGCAGTCTCGCCACGGGCGGAGTACGCCTTGTAGGCTTTTTCGCGCAGGTCGCGGCGCTCCGAGAATTCCAGGAAGGGCTCGATGCTGGCGCGCGAAAGGGTGATGACGTGCTTTCCAGGCAGGCCTAGAGCAGTAGCTGCCTCTGCCGCGCCCTGCCGCACGAAATCGGGAAGGCCCTTCAAATCGTCCTCGCCCTCAAGTGTGAGCTGAAACGACTTCTCGGCCGCCAGCACATTCTGCGCGAACGCGGTCTGCAGCTCCGAGAGCCGTGTCGCGATCTCCTGCAAGCGGGCCTTCGAGGGGGCATCGAGCTTAGCGCCCGCCCGCACGGACTTCTTATGGTAATTCTCCAGAAGCTGGGCCTGCTCGGCATTAAGCCCGAGGCTGGCCGCCGTTTCGAAGAGCTTGGCAATCCTGGCGAAAAGCTCAGGGTCCGTGAGGATCACCATCGCATGGGCGCTGAGCTTGGGCGATATGGCGCGCTCGATGTTTTGCCGCTCCTCGTTGGTGTCGGCGCCAACCAGGTTGAAGAACACCGAGGCCGTATTCCGCAACGCTTGTCCGGCCCGTTCGAGCGCTTCGATCGTATTCGCGAAGGTGGGTTCCGCGGGGTTGCCCGCGATTTGCCCGGCCTCGGCTAGATGCAGCCGCATGGCCTCATCGAATGCCGGGAGGAAATCGCGGTCGCGGATCGCCTCGAAGGGCGGCATCTTGAAGGGCGTTTGCCAATCTTGCAGCAGGATGTTCTCAGTTTGCACGCCGGTACTCCCGGGGTTGAGTAAGCTCGAAGGAATGGGGAGGCGCGGCAAAAAAGCGCCGCTGCCGCCTATCTGGCGGCGGGCGGAGCCTCAGGCAAGGCCCCGATGCGGATGGCGGATAATATAAAATCCGGCCGGTCGCTTAACCGCTCCTTAACTCTATTCTTCGCGTCCGGCCGCATTTTCTGCGTTGCTCCTGCCTTATTCTTTAATGTGCAATTGTATGCGAATGCGCCTTTCCAAAGCGTAAAGGCTGGCAACATGATGAATTTACGCGTGAATTGCCGATAGTGCTCCGGCCTGCGCGGTGCCGTATGCGCGGTTTTCCGGTTAATATTAAGGTTGCAAATATATTTAAGGGTATTTTGCAAACGCGAAAATTGCGCAAAAAAGCGGAAAAATTCGCGGAAATTCGCGTAAAAATCGCATGACGATTTTGCGTTTACCTTAGGGAAATTAACCATAGTGGCGCACGAGGCGGCGCTAACCTTTTCTTAAAATTGGGCGTGGTCATCCAAAACACCGTCACAGCTTCGCCAAGCTCATATAATTAGATGCGGCCATATTCCTTGAGAGGCCGGCCTCATGACGCCCGATTTTGCCCCCGACCTTTACCGCGCCAAATCCTACGACCTGTTCATCAGCTACAAACGCGAGGACGACGCAGCCCGCGCGGCACTCGTGGACGAGCTGGAGGCTGCCGGATACGAGGTTTTCTGGGACGCCAAGCTCAACCACGGCGACTGGAAAGGCGAACTTCGCGACGAGATCAATCGCTGCAAGCTCGTCATCTGCCTGTGGTCCGCGAAAGCGGCGGCCTCCGAGAACGTCAAGGCCGAAGCCTTCCATGCCTTCGGGATCAAAAGGCTTCTGTCCACGCACATCGAGCATGTCTCGGTGGTGCCGGACTATTTCAAAGACACGAACATTCATTCCTTCGACGGCTGGGCCGATGAGCCCAAGCGCAAGGCGCAGATCGCAAAGATACTCGGCACGCTTCAGCGCATCACAGGCGGGCCGGCGCGCGAGCCTGGACCAAGCGTGCCAGCCGGCGAAGACACGCTGGTGGCGGCGGATTTCGGCGACATTCCCGGCGCGCCGGACAAGCTGATCGGCCGCGACACGGAACTCGAAATGCTGCGCGGCGCGTGGGAGAGCCGCGTGCCCCGCAAGGTCAACGCCATCGTCCTCCACGCCCTCGGCGGCGCGGGCAAATCCGCGCTGCTCCGCACCTTCGCGAACGAACTGCTGGCGGCGGGCGGCGGCGGGGCGAGCCGCATCTACGGCTGGTCCGCCTACAGCCAGGGCTCGGGCGAACAGAAGCGCGCCGACGCCGACGGCTTCATCTCCAAGGCGCTCGGCGATTTCGGCTGGCAGGGCGAGCTGCCGAAAGACCCGGTCGAGCGCGCCCGCGCGCTGGCGAAGCTCATTCAGAAGGAGCGCGTGCTCCTGCTGCTCGACGGGCTGGAGCCGCTACAAGACGCGCCGGGCATCAACAAGGGCCGGTTCAAGGACAAGGGCCTCGCCGGGCTGGTGAAGCTGCTCGCCAACCAAAACGCGGGCCTCATGGTGCTGACCACGCGGCAGGAGGTGCCGGAACTCGAAGGCCACGGCTCGCTGGTCGTCAACCACGCGCTGGAAGACCTTTCGGACCACGCGGGCGCGGACCTGCTCGTGGACCTCGGCGTACACGGCCGCCAGCGCGACCTCGAAGCCGCCGTGCGCGAGTTGCAAGGCCACGCGCTGTCGGTGACGCTGCTCGGCACCTATCTCGCCGAGGTCTGCGGCGGCGACATCCGCCATCGCGACCAGTTCGACTTCGCCCATATCGTTCTGTCGCCGGAAGAGCAGAGCGAGCTGCTGACCGACAAGACCATCGTCCCGGCCAAGCGCGCGGCCAAGGTGATGCGCGGCTATCTCGCGCAATTCGACAAGCTGGCCAAGGAAGGCGCATCGGACGGGCTTGGCGGCCTGGAGCTGGCGCTGCTGAACCTGCTCGGCCTGTTCGACCGTCCGGCGGACGGGCCTGCCGTGGATGCGCTCCTCGCGCGGCACATTCCAGGGCTCACGGACGATCTGTTCTTCGAACGCCTGGAGAAGACCTCTGGCTTATGGCCGTTCAAGTCCCGCAAGAAGCGCCTTTCCGAAACCGAGCGAACCGCGCGGTTACGCGAGGCGAAGAGCCGCCTGCGCAAACTGCGGCTCCTGTCCAAGGCCAATCCCAAGGACCCGCACGAACTCGATGCCCACCCCGTGGTGCGCGCCTTCTTCGCCGGCCGGCTCGAAGAGATCGCGCCCGAGGCTGCCAAGGCCGCGCATGAGATCCTCTATCGCCATTATGCGGCGGCGGCTCCGGACCTGCCCGATACGCTGGATGAGATGCAGCCGCTGTTCCACGCCGTCCGGCACGGCGTGAAGGCGGGGCGGGCGCAGGAGGCGTTGGACGAGGTCTTCGTCGACCGAATTTACCGGAGAGCCGACGCATATGTTTATTCTGCGCTAGGCGCCTTCGGTCCGTGGATCGCGACGATGGCCCATTTCTTCGAATCGCCGTGGCGGAAGCCCCGCCGCGAGCTTAAACCGGCGGCCCAAGCGTGGCTGCTCGGTTCCGTGCAGGGTGATTCAAAGAACCGCACC